>CADCGZ010000009.1 GCA_902801025.1 uncultured bacterium
GCCGTGCCGTTGTAGAGGAATTTCTTCGCCTCGATTTC
This sequence comes from uncultured bacterium, assembly GCA_902801025.1. Lineage (GTDB taxonomy): Bacteria > Verrucomicrobiota > Kiritimatiellia > RFP12 > UBA1067 > UBA1067. The sequence continues at coordinate 39 of CADCGZ010000009.1, forward strand.
ACCAGACGCAACCTGCTCCAACGTCTCCATGTCCGACTTTGCCATGTTCAACTCGCCAACGAGTCGCCTGTATTCTGCTGTAAACGGATTCTCCTTGACGTCTGCCTCAAACGCCTTCTGCAGATCAAACTTCTCCAACGACCGGGCAAAGAACGGACTGAACTCCAGCGGAAATCCGTTCTCCGCATACCACTTGTCGACAAACGCCTGAAATTCCGTAGAGCTGACGATCTCTGGCTTTTTGTCCATGTCGGCAACACAACACTGGAAGAACCGGTCAGAAACCTTCTGCGCCAGCTCCTCCGGAATCAAGGTCCAGGCGGGATCTGATTCTTCATCCCCGCACGCAAGAGCCAGCTCCCTTGCACACGCCAATCGGTCGGCCAGCTCCGGATGCGTGCTCCACACGTCCTTTATCTCGACCCTCGATTCGGCCACGCCAAAGTCATAGTCGTTCTTGAGCTGCACGTCATGCGACAGTGTCGGCCAACCTTCCTTGCTCAACGCCTTGACAACTGCATCGTGCGCCTTGAAATAATTGTCCGGTAGCTTGTTCTCGTTCAGATACTTCCTCAGGAATGACCGCAGCCAATCCATGTCACACGCATCAAGCAGCTTGATCTTGCACATGGCAGAAACGAACGCGTCCGAACCGGCGCACCTGCACGCCACTTCGTCCGCGCCAAACTCCATGAGGCGAGACAGCCTACGCTCGCCTATCTGCACAAACGCGAACACGTGTATCGTCATCAGCTTTACCAACATCGTCATGCCATATGCAAGCATGCCAAACAATCTCCAGAGATACCACCCGGCGTTGCGCCAGCTGTAAAGCGCGTTATCGAAGAAGTCGTCGGTATAAATCAGGTTGTACAGCACTTTGTTTGTGACCGACACCGCAGACCCGACCTTCATGCTGCTCTGGCCAAAGTGCCCGAATTCGTGCGCGAGGACGGCTTTGACTTCTTGGATCGTCGTCGCGTTGAAGATTCCAAGTCCTATCTCGAGGTTTTTCCTCACTGGCAGAAAAATGCTCCAGAATCCGGTGTTGTAGAACACGCATGCGTTCACATCGGTCGTGAGATAGACATGGCGCGGCATCCTAAAACCTGTGCGCTCCGACAGTCTGCGGATGAGCCCAAAAAGCTTGGGGCAGTCGCCTTCCTTCACTTCGACACGCTCTTCGTTCGTGCTCTTGGTGAAAGAGAAAAGCGGCTTTATCAGATATATGCCAAACACTCCGGCCAGCGACAACACGCCGGCGATGACGACAATGACACCAATTACGCCGCGCCCTTTTGCGTTCGGCAGGACTTCCTCGCCCAGGAACTTGGCCACATAAAACGCAGCGACAAGAATGGCGATGCCCAGGCAGATCAGCGCCAAGTAATAGACAAGAAACAAGACGACTCGAAACGTCTCGTTTACGACCGCGCCTTTTATACTGCCATGTTCACGCGCCATAATCATGTGTCGGCGGCCGAAGCGCCGTCACTTCACTAGCGCGATGCCGCACGAGCAGCCGAGGCGGTTTGCACCCGCGCGGATCATCGCGAGCGCGGTCCTGCGGTCGCGTATCCCGCCCGCCGCCTTTACGCCCATCTTCACGCCGACGGTCTTACGCATGAGCTTCACGTCCGCAAGCGTCGCGCCGCCCTTGCCGAAGCCGGTAGACGTCTTCACGAAATCGAACCCCGACTTCTTCGCGGCGGTCGACGCGACGACGATCTCGTCCTTCGTCAAGTTGCAGCATTCGAGGATGAGCTTGAGGACTACGCCCTTCTTCGCCGCGCGGCATTCGCGGACGATCTCGGAAAGCTCGCAGAAGCACGCGTATATGTCGCTCTTGAGAAGCCCCTGGTTGATTACGACGTCAAGCTCGTCCGCGCCGTCATCTATCGCCTGCAGCGATTCCTCCACCTTCGCGAACGTGCTCGTCGCACCAAGGGGAAAGCCGATCACTGTGCATACCGCGACCTTCGTTCCCGCGAGCATCTCGCGGCACTTCGGAACCCAGCACGGGTTCACGCACACGGACTTGAAGCCGTGCTCCTTCGCCTCGCGGCAGAGCCGTGCGATGTCTGACGCCTTCGCGTCGGGCTTCAGGAGCGTATGGTCGATGAACTTTGCAAGATCAGTCTTCATGCGAATATTATATCATTTCAGCAAGCCGCCAGGCGGCAGCCGCAAAAGTCACTCGACTCGAATTTCGGCGAGGGAGGCGAACTCGCGGCCATTGTGCTCGTTGAGCCCAGTAAAGCGCCAGTAGTGCAGCTTCTCGGGCTTGGCAAACGTGAACTTCTGCTCGGCCGTGCCCTGCGTCAGCTGCGACGCAATCACTTCGTGCCATTGCTTGCCGTCCTCGGAAATCTCGAACTTGAAATTCTTCACGTTGCCGTTAGGGCCGTTCTGCCGCTGCCAGATCGAGACGCCCTTGGCCATCATGTCACGGCCCATGTCGACAGTCACGGAATGCGGATACTTCGTGAGCGTGACGCCGTACTGGCTATGCCAGATCGTCGAGAGATCGCCATCAACGAGATGCTCAGCATCGCCTTCGCCTGGCTCGGCCGACGAACAAGCGACGACCGTCGGTACGATGTCCTCGCCCGTCCGAACATCCGGCGGCAGCTCTGGATGCGGCAGGTATGGCAGCTTGTCGATGTCTGAAGGCGTACCAATAACGAAGTCGAGGACAAACGTCTTGTTGTTCCTGACGATGTCCTTTCCGAGCGGTCCCGGTCCGCACGACGCGCCGCCAAGGCCGCGTACCGCCGCAAAAATCCCCAGCTCCGTCTTTACGACTTCAGGCAATTCCTCGGGATGCATGGCAAGCGCAAGTTCGGCAGGCGAATATGGAATCGCCGAGAACGAGAACGGCTCGCCAAGCGACATGGCCATGAACATCTTGCCGGCGCCAGCGAGCGCAACCCAGGCCGTACCGCACCTCATGCCCATGTCCTGGGGCTTCGCATAACGCTCCACCATTTCGGCAACGCCCCTTCTCCACCATCCGGTGAACGCACCGCTCACGCGATCGGGATAGTTCTCGAAAGGCCCAGCTCCAAACCAGTTCGCCCGGTCGAGCCCCTTGTCGAGCGTCAGGCGGTAACCGATTCGTGCAAGTTCCATCACGCGTCCGCGAGAACGGATTTCGGACTGGCACGCCACGTTGCCGTTGCCGAATACAGTCCACTTCTGCGCGACGGAGAAATGCGGATCGCTCGGCAGGACGTCTCCAGCCCGCACGAACTCCGCCTGCTTTCCAGTACGTCCGCCAAAGCCGACAAGATGCTCCTTCTGCTTTCCGCGCACGTCAGCGACGACCGTGAACGACTTGGAGCCATCGGGATTCGTCGTCACCTCGGAGACCGAGATCACCTTCTGCACAAGTTCGCGGAGCCCCGCCATCGCCCACCTGTCGCCGAGCCCGACCTCGTTGGAACTTGGCGCACGGAACGCATCGACCGTCATCGGCGCAAGAAGGAACTCTTGCCCGCCCTTCTTGTACGAGACGAGTGCGCCGGACTCGCGGTTAAAGCGCACTTCCGTGTTGCCGGCCTTAAAGCCGATCGACATCGCGTCGGACGCATCCTCTACATTTCCTTCCGACTTTACGACGATCCTGTTCGCCGCGTCAAATATTCCCTTGATGTCGAACTGGCCATTCGCAACGACATGTCCCGTCTTCAGCAATCCATCATCTTCGTCAAGGACTATCGCGCACCTCACGCATACCGCCCCCGGCTTAATCCCCGCGACATCAAACGTCACGCTTCCGCGCGGGGCAATGTCGAGAGGATGCGATGCCTTCGAAGGTCTTTCCGCCCCAAGCACCGCCACGCTGAGCGTATATCCCGACGCCTGCTTGAAGTAATTCAGGTTCTTGACGGTCACCTTCTTGCCGTCTTCGGAGAACTTGATGTCGAACGGCTGGAAGACGTGCTTGACCTCGTAGTAGCCGGGCTCAAGGCGGCGGTCGGAGAGAATGACGCCGTTCATCACGAACTGTCCGTCGTTCGGCTTGTCGCCGAAGTCACCACCGTAGGCGAGAATCAACCCGTTCCCCGTTCCCGGTTCCCCGTTCCCCTTCTTATAAAGCCCTTGGTCCACCCAGTCCCAGATCGCCGCGCCGAGGATCACGTCAGACGACTCGATCGCGTCCTGGTAGTCCTTGAGGTTGCCCATCGCGTTGCACATGTTGTGCGCGTACTCGGAGATGTAGAACGGCTTCTTCGCCTTGTTGTCGCTCGCTTTCCACTGAACCCAGTCGACGCCCGGATACTGGTTGGAGTCCATGTCGACGACGGAGTTGTCGCGCTCGTACTGCAGGGGACGCGAAGTGTCGATCTTGCGAATCGCCGCCGCTGCCGCCGCGAAGTTCTCGCCCGGGCCCGCCTCGTTGCCTAAGGACCACATCGTGACGCACGGATGGTTGCGGTTTCTGCGCACCATGTCGATGTTGCGCGCAACCGTCGCCTTTTCCCACTCCTTGCGGTGCGAAAGCGACGCCTCGCCGTAGTAGTAGCCGTGTGATTCGACGTTCGCCTCGTCCATCACGTAGATGCCGTAAATGTCGCAGAGGTAGTAGAAGTAGTCGTCCTGCGGGTAGTGCGAGTTGCGAACATGATTGACGTTCGCCTCCTTCATGAGACGGATGTCCTCAAGCTGCCTCTCGCGCGGAACGTAGTGTCCGTACATCGGATCCGTCTCGTGCCTGTTCACGCCGCGAAGCTTGATCTTCTCGTTGTTGAAGTAGTAGCGTCCGTCGCGGATTTCGGAAGTGCGGAAACCGACAAGGCAAGAAACGTATTCCGATCCACATCTCAGCAGCATCTTGTAGCAGTTTGGTTCCTCGGCGCTCCAGAGCTTCGGGCCCTTCACAGTGACGATTATAGCCGACTCCGCGGACCTGCTTCTTGTCAGGCATGCAACCGGCATGTCACCCATATCGAAAAGTCCGCCAAACATGAGCGACGTGCCAGCAGGAACAACATCATACCTGACATCAAGAACCCAATCACCGTTCAGCCTCTCCCTGTCTACAGGCCGTGGCGTCACCGTAAAATCGCGTATGCGCACTTTCGGCCTTGCAAGAAGCCATGTCGAGCGGGCGATGCCGGAGAGGCGGAACATGTCCTGGTCTTCGAGATACGATGCGTCCGAATAGCGGTAGACTTCGAGCGCGACGACGTTCTTGCCGGGTTTCACGAACTTCGTGACATTGAACTCTGCCGGATTTCGCGAGTCCTTCGAGAAGCCGACATACTCTCCATTGACCCAGAGATAGAAGAACGAATCAACTGCGTCGAACTTGAGGAAGATATCCTGTTCGTTCCACTTCTCGGGAACTTCGAAGTCGCGGCGGTAGGAGCCGACTGGGTTGCGCGCAGAGTAGGCGGTCCAGTCCTTCGGCGGCTCGCCCATCACGTCCGGCTGGTCGCGCTTGAAGGGATAAGTCTGGTTCGTGTAGATGGGCGTTCCCCAGCCGCCCTTTCCGTTCGCGCCATACGCCTGCCAAGAGCACGGAACTTTGATCGTCTCCCACGCGGAGACGTCATAGTCAGGTTTCTCAAAGCCGACCGGACGCGATGCGGGGTCTGGCGACCACTTGAACTTCCAAGCAGTGTCGGAGTCGAGCGAGATCGTGCGCTCCGAAAACTCGGGGAGAATCTTAAGCGCGCTTTCAAGCGTGTCGAAGCTGGAGAACGCCGCGCGGCGCTCTTCGCGCCCGAACGACAAATTCTCCGGCTCCTTCCACTCCGTTCCCGTGGGCTGCGCGGCAAACGCAACAGCGCATGGCGCAAACATAGCAAATGAATACGCAGCAATCTTTTTCATCCTCTCGTTCCTCCTAGTAGAAATTATACCAAAACCTGCATAATACGGCAGGCCTTTCACTTCGCAAGTTTTATCTCGATCGGGACGAAGGCGTTCGGGTCATTCGCGCGCTTCATGATCTTGTCGGCATATTCGTCGCTATAGTAGCGGTCGGTGTCGGTGCGGTCGCGCCGCCCGTTGTAACGACGGAGCGCGACGAGCCAACTATCGAAGAACCCCTTTGGTCGCGAGGCGGCAGGCCGCGCAGAGGCGCCGAAGCCCTTGCGCGAAAGATACTTGATCGCCGCGCGGACGTTGTTTTCGAGAGAACCCTCGTTGCGCTTCGTCGGCTTTGTCAGACCGACGAGCTCCTTCTCGACACCCCAGTCGCCAGGAACGTTCACTTGGAGCGGGTCGACCGCCCACGCCGCCTTGGAACGAGGGCCGTTGCCACCCGACTCCTCGATCATGTGCGCCTTGACGAGCGCTGGCGTAAGATCGCCGACCTTCGCCAACTGCTCTGAAGTGCCCCCCGTCCAACCCTTCTTGTCAGCGTTGAACTCCTTGACGAGCTTCGCTATCAGCTCGTCGTGCACCTGGTAGCGCTTGTCCTCGAAACCACGGAAGATTGGAAGTCCTGCACCGCCTGCTCTCGGGCGCGGCTTTGTCGTCCGCTTCTTCGTCTCTTCTGGGAACCACTTCGCTATCCACGCCTCGATCTTCTTGACGGTCTTCATCTCCTCGTCCGTCACGAAGCGGCGGTCGATGTATAGCTCGCCCCAGTCGTCGAACGAGAACCCGCCGAACGCGGGGGTATCGATGACATACCGTTCGCTGCCGCACGGCGGCACTTCTGCAATGCCCTTCTTCTTGAGCTCTGCAGCGTGCTTCGCCTCGCGCTCCATGGCGCGCTGCTGTATCGCGAGCGCCTCGGCCGCAAGGGGCAGTATCTCCATTACCGCCTGAGGGTCGATCTCAAGCACAATGCCCTCGCCGGCAGCCGCAACTGAGGCGAGCATCGCGGAGAGGGCAAGCACGGCAAGCTTTATGGTTATTTTCATTGTAGATGCATTGTATCAAATACCCACCATGCGTGGCAAGGAGACAAAGGCTGTAGTTCGCGAGGCCTGCGCCCGACCTGCTCGCACGACCCGCAGTTTGCGGGCACCCCGCCGGCATGATTTTGACGCGCGCGCCTTCACGCGCGCCCTTTACGCCGATAGTCAAAATCACACCGGGCCCGCAAACCTGCTCTCGCGCGCCAGTCGGCTCTCCGGCCTCGGACATTCGCTCCACCGCCTCGCCACTCCAGAACCAACCTGGCAAAAGTGCAAGTTTATATCGCGCAGGCGGCGAGAAGGATTATGAGGAAGCCGACTACCGAAAGCGCGTCGGGGACCTGCGAAAAGAACACGAAACCGAAGAGCGCGGTGAAGACGACATTGGTGTAGTCGTAGACGGCTATCGTGCGCGGCTCGGCGTAGCGATAGGCCGCGGTGACGCCGAACTGCCCGAGAGCCGCACCCGCACCCGCGCCGACGAGTATGAGAACTTGCGCAAACGTCATTGGCCTAAAGTCGACCGCAGTGAAAGGCAACGACGCGAGGCACGAAAACGCGCTGAAGAAAAGGACGATGAAAGCGCCATTCACCTTCATGCGCCCAAGCTGGTGGACGCACACGTACGCAAGCCCCGCGCCCAAGCCCCCCGTAAGCGCCATCGCCGCGGCAAATGTGCCGCCGCCGCGGAAACCCGGCTTCATCACGAGCGCCGCGCCCGCGAACGCGAGAAGAAGGTGCCCGAACTGCCGCCACGAAACGCGCTCGCCGAGGAATATCCACGAAAAGAGAACGGTGAAGAACGGTGCCGTCTTGTTAAGCGTCATGCCCTCGCCAATTGGGATCTTTGAGAGCGCGTAGAAGTTGGCGAATATCCCGACAGTGCCGAAGACCGCGCGGAGAACAAGAAGAACCCACGCCTTCCCCGACGGTGCCATTGACGTCTGCAACTCGCCGTCCTCCAGCTCCCGCCGCCTGTCGCGGCAGAACACCGCGAGCGCGATCACGAAAGCGAGGGCATTTCTGAAAAAGCTTTTCTGGAAGCACGTGATCTCCCCGCCGAAGTCGTCGCACAGCCGAACAAAGAACGCCATCAGCGCAAAGCCGAACGCGCTTGCGACGATACAGGCGATCCCCTTTCCGCGATTGCCGGCGATCACCATGTGACTGGTGGAACCCCCACCGATGCGAGATAGTCGTTGGCGCGGGAAAACGGCTTCGAGCCGAAGAACCCGCGATGCGCGGAAAGAGGCGAGGGATGGGGCGAGGCAATCACGCAGTGGCGGCTGCGGTCGATGAACGCGCCCTTCCTCTGCGCATATGAACCCCAGAGAATGAAGACAAGATGCTCGCGGCGTTCGGCAAGCGCGCGGACGACTGCGTCGGTGAACACCTCCCAGCCCTTGTTCTGGTGGCTTCCCGCGCGATGCGCCGCGACTGTCAGCGTCGCATTGAGGAGAAGAACACCCTGATCCGTCCACTTGAGGAGGTCGGGCATGTGGCCGAGCTCCTTCGCTATGTTGACGAGCGACGGGGGCGGCGTGACTTCTGGCGGGACGTAGAACGCGAGCCCCTGCGCCTGTCCCGGCTCGTGATATGGGTCCTGCCCGAGAATCACGACCTTGACCTTGTCGAAAGGCGTACGGTTGAACGCGTTGAATATCTTCCCCGGCGGCGGATATACGACGCCGTTCCTGTAGGCGGCCTTTACGAAGCCGACGAGCTCGGCGAAGTAGGGCTTCTCGAACTCCTCTGCAAGAATCTTCTTCCAGGACTCCTCAATCTTGACTTCCATGTCACTCTCCACTGCGGCGAAACGGCGATTCGCCAAGACGATACTTCTTCTCCTCGCCTACGGGCCTGTAACCGAGGGCGCCCGTCTCGGGCGAAATAAAGTACTCGACTTTCCTCGTCGCGAGCGGCAGGCCGCTTGATGACATCGAAACGACGAGTTCGCCGATGGCCGAAAACGGCTCTTCCTCATACGAGCCGGGGACCGAACGCGTGAAAGAGGCGATTCTTCCCTTGCTGCTCAGCACGAAATCGTCCCTCCACTCGCGCGGCGCCCATATCGGGCCGATATCGTAAGGAACGTTCTTCGCCCCCTTCAAGTAGGAAATGCTCTTTAGTTTCCCCTTGACGTAGGTACGCTTCGCGAAAGGCGGATTGTATATCGAGACGACGCTCGGCGGACCGTAGAGCCCATTGGCCATCTGCGCGAACACCAATACGTCCGCCCTCAACCCGCAAGATGCGGCATCTACCGTAATTTCCGCAAAGCCACGGTCCGGCACTTCGGCGAGAGTCATCGGCCACGGCCTTATCTTGACACCTCTCGTAGCCCTCCACACGTACTTCGACGCCTTGTCTGGAAACGGATATGTCGACGCCGAGAGCCGGAACCTGCGCATCCGCTCCGGCGCACGCAGCACGATGGCCGTGCCAAACGGATTGGAGAACGTCTCTTCCGGCATGATGTCCGGATAGTCGACGCACGGCTCGGCCTTGCTCAATGGAACGGGGTCGTCAAGATACTCGACCTTGACGCGCACCGGCAGCGTAATGCCACGCCCGGAGATGCTTCGCGCCGCGGCCTTAAGCGTCGCCGGATCAAAATCCTGTTCGCGGAAAGCCGCCGGGTGGGCGTTCACGCTAAGGTAGGTGGCGGCATTCGTGATTCCAGGGCGGCAGGAGCGCACAAGCCACTGGAGCGTGGAGTTCAAAAGCCCAAACTGCTCAAGGTTCCCTCGAAGCGCAGGATCGATGGCCGCAGCGGTTTCTTCAAGCGTCTTCGCGACGCGGCTCGCGGAATTGGAATCGCCAACTACGGCAAAATTGAACGCGACATTCGCAGGCATAAGCGATGCAACGCGCGGATCCTCTCCCGCCCATTCGCAGCGCAAGACATTCGACGTGTACGCGACATATGCGCGCTCAACCGCAGACTTGTCGACGGCCGTTCTCCATGCGTCGACCGTCTGCGCCGGCGATGCAAAAGCCGAAAAAGAAACAGCCGCGAAGAGAAGCGAATTGTATCTAAGCGAACGCATGGCTTCAACCTCAGTCTTCAAGTTTCTCAATGTCGCCGGGCGACACCGAAACGGCCACAGCCGAGCCGAGTATGTCGACGTTGATGCAGAGCGTAGCGCGTCCTTCGTCACGCTGAACATACCCAGTGGTGCCGCGAAGAGGCCCGTATTTCACAAGGACGCGCTCGCCCTCCTTGAAGGTCTGCTTTAGCGGGCGGATGTCCGGCGCGGAGCGCGCGGCGCGGGCTATCTGGCGAAGCTGGCGCACCGTCTCGCGGGGGAAAGGATCGAGAATCGTCCGCACCACGAGATTGGAGCGAAGGATGTCTGTGCACTCCGCGGGTGAAAGATGCGCGAAGACATATCCCGGGAAGAGCGGCAATTCCCGCCGCACCTTGCGCCTTTGGACTCTTGTAACCTTGACGTAGAGGGGAAGGTAGTGAAAGCCCCTGCAACGCGAAAGGCGCTGCATCGCCTTCTTTTCCGTCCTCGGCTTCACGTGCAGCACAAGCCAGCGGCGAAGCCCGGCCGGATTGTCGGTCTGGGCTTCGCCGCAGGTTTCTCCCGCCAATGAACGCGGGGTTATGCTGTCCACGCTATCCATGTGGACGGTGTCGTCGCGTCACTTCGCGAGCGCAGCAGAGACGTCGGCGAGGATCTGGCGGAGGGCCTTTGGAACGCGCTTCGCCGTCGTGGAGCGGACGGTCGTGTCCTTCGAGGCCTTGGCGTCATACTCGTCGTACGAAGCGCCGACAGTCGCGATCTCCTTCTTCCAGCCCTCCTTGTCGACCTTCAATATCGCCCGCAGGTCCTCGGGAACGACCTTGAACTTGCCGACGTTGTTAGAGAGGTCGATATCCTTCTCGAGCGGGAGGTTGCCGATCGGGGTGACGTTGGCCTTGACCTGGCCCTCGATGCGCTGGCAGATCCACTTGAGGACGCGGCTGTTGTCGCCGAAGCCAGGCCACATGAAGCGGCCGTCGTCGCCCTTGCGGAACCAGTTGACGAAGTAGATCTTAGGAAGCTTCGTCGCGTCGGCGCTCGTGCGCTCCATCTCCAGCCAGTGCTGGAAGTAGTCGGCGACGTTGTAGCCGAAGAACGGAAGCATCGCCATCGGGTCGCGGCGGACCTGGCCGATCTGGTCGGAGATGACGGCGGCGGTGACCTCGGAGCCAGCGGCGGAACCCATGAACACGCCGTGCGTCCAGCTCTTCGCCTCGTTCACCAGCGGGATCGTCGAAGGACGACGGCCGCCGAAGAGGATCGCGTCAATCGGCACGCCCGTGGGCTTGCCCTTCCAGAGCCCGTTGAAGCCGGCCTTGTCGAGAACGGGGCAGTTCTCGGCGGGAGCGGTGAAGCGCGAGTTCTTGTGCGCCGCGACATAGCCGGACGCCTTGATCTCGGCCTTCGTCATGCCCGGCTTCGGGCCCATGCGGAAAGGATCGTCCGCGCAGACGTAGCAGGGGTTGCCCTTCCAGTCAATGCCCTGCTTCGGGGCCTTGACGCCCATGTCCTCCCACCAGATGTCGCCATCGGGGGTGAGAACGACGTTCGTGAAGATCGTGCCCTTCTTGCAGCTCTTGAGAGCGTTCGGGTTCGAGTCCATCGAGGTGCCCGGCGCGACGCCGAAGAAGCCGTTCTCGGGGTTGATGGCGTAGAGACGGCCGTCATCGCCCGGCTTGAGCCACGCGATGTCGTCGCCAATCGTCTGGAGCTTCCAGCCCTTGAGCTTCGGGAGCATCATGGCGAGGTTCGTCTTGCCGCAGGCGGACGGGAAGGCGGCCGTCACGTGGTACTGCTTCCTCTCAGGGGAAGTGAGCGTGAGGATGAGCATGTGCTCGGCCATCCAGCCCTGGTCCTTCGCGAGCTTCGAAGCGATGCGGAGCGCAAAGCACTTCTTGCCGAGGAGCGCGTTCCCGCCGTAGCCCGAGCCGAACGACCAGATCTGGCGGTCTTCGGGGAACTGCGTGATGAACTTGTCGTCGATCTTCTTCGCGCAAGGCCACGCGACGTCCTTCTGGCCCTTCTTGAGAGGAGCGCCGACGGAGTGGATGCAGGGGATGAAGTCACCGTCCTTGCCGAGGTGCTTGAGAACCGCGTCGCCGGTGCGCGTCATGATGTTCATGTTGACGACGACGTAAGGCGAGTCGGTGATCTCGATGCCATACTGGGTGATCGGGTTGCCGATCGGGCCCATCGCGTAGGGGATCACGTACATCGTGCGGCCCTTCATGCAGCCCTTGTAGCTCTTGAGCATGAGCTTCTTCATGACCTCGGGGTCCATCCAGTGGTTCGTGGGACCCGCGTCGATCTCCTTCTTGGAGCAGATGAACGTGCGGCCCTCGACTCTCGCAGATCGCGAGGTGCTCCTTCTTCGTGCCCTTCACGACCACGATCTTGTCGGGCGTGCAGACCTTGTTCCACTTGTCAACCCACGCGAACACCTTGTCGTTCGCGAACTTCGGCGTCTTGACCATCTTTGTTTACTCCTTTAAGAAATGCCCTTTTTGGGCGTTTTGAAAGCATTGATGGATATTATACCCTATTCCTGGCCGAAAATCAATCGACGTTGGGGTTGGAGACAAAAGAGTCCGTTTGGTTCACCCGCAACTCAGCGGAGAGCTGGCTCGGGCAGGAAGAAGCGCTCAAGGCGGCCAGCGGCATCTCCGTCGTCGAAATCGCGCGGGAGCGGATGCACAAGCGGCTTGAACGTGCGGTAGCCCTTCTCGCACGGACGGTTCCCCGAGATCTGTGCGACGCAGTCCGACGGCGTTTCGCCAAACGCGACCACGAGCGACTCGATCGTCTGCCTGCGGCATGCGCTCGGCGTCTCGTCGAAGTCGGATGCGTGGCGGAGCCAGCCGCCTGACTCGGGGTGCGCAGACAGCGCAGCCCTCACGTCGTCGGGCGAGACGCGGCGCGCGGCCTTGACGGAAAACGGATACGACTCGTCGGCCCAGCGTTGTCCGAGACTATCGCGACGCCCTTCTCGTTGACGAACGACACCGCGCTCCCCGCGCCGCACTTCGCGTCGCGTACCTCAGTCCAGAAGAAGCCGAGGGAGCGAGGCCCGCGCGGAACCTTCGCGCAGTCCGTATGGTCGACGAGCGTCGCGTCCGCCGGCCATTCGCGCGACGGAACATATCCGTGCCGCACGCAAAGAGACGGGTCGTCGTCCTCGTTGTGTCCGAGAATGACCCGCCCCGTTGTCGAGGCGTCCTTCCCCACGAGAACCGCCGTGCAGGCCGCCGCGTCCATGGCGAGGCCAAAAACCGCCACTGCGGACATCACGGACGCAATGCATATCTTCATCTTCGACTCCATTGGCATAACAGGGGGGGGCTACCTAATCACAATAACCATGTCTGGCGGCTTGGCGAGATAACGTACGATCAGGACGCCGCAGCCGCCTTTCCCACCAACGCCAATCTTCTGTCCACCGCCGCCGCCTCCCGAGCCCGTGCCGTCGCGGCCAGGATGGCCCCACGGGCGGCGGTAGACCTGGCTTTGCAGGCTGGTTTCGCCGTCGCCGCCTATGCCGGAGCCGCCTATGCCGTGGCATCCGCGCACGTTCGCGCTACCCGACCACCCTGCGCCGCCGCCGGCTGCGTAGAACCGCGATTCGCCCGTGATGTCGAAAGCGAGGCCGGCGCCGCCGTTGCCAAGGCAGGTCGTGGTCGAGCCGGCCGTGGCGGCGGTTCCGGCCGAACCCGCGCCGCCGCCGCCACCCGCGTTGTAGCCGCTCGCGGCGGAATCGCCGCCGGCGTGGCCGATCATGACACCGTCGTCCGGCGCGGCCGCCCCGCCCAGCTTCCGGCCCTGATCGCCGCCCTGGCTGCCGCCACCGCTGCCGCCAACGTGGCCGACATAGCGCGAGGCGCCGCCCGTGAAGCCGCCGCCCGCGCCCCCTCCGGAGGCCACGAGAGAGACGCGCCCGTTTCGCGAGACAAGCGACGAGGCGCCACCGTTGTCCCCGTCGGCGATGCCGCCCGCGCCGATAATGACGTCGTAGATGCCACCGACGAGGTGGATGCCGTTGGTGTGGATGAGGCCGCCCGCACCGCCGCCCGCGCCCGAGCCCGCGCCGCCCGCGCCGCCGCCGCCCACGAGCAACAGTTCGGCATCGAAGCCACGTTTCACCTGTAGCTCGCCGCTCCCGCGGAACTCGTGGACGATCCAGTTGCGCTTGAGCGTCGGATCGCGCCATGTGGAGACCGTGCCGCCGACCGCCCAGACGCTATCGCGATCCGCCGGCTCATCGCCGGCGGCCGCGGGGGCGACGAGAAGGATCACGACGCCGTCGGCGCCGTCGGCGCTGTGGAGCGTGGTGCCCGTGGCGTTCCAGCCGCCGCCGCCACCACCACCGCCGCGGTTCGGGGCGGCGGCCGTCGCCTCGATGACCGAGTTTTCGAACAGCCCCGCGCCACGTCCGCCGCCGCCGAGGCCGCCTGCGCCGCCGTGCTTGAAGTTGGAGCGCCGCACGCCGCCCCCGCCGCCGTCGCCATAGGAGACCGCCGTGCCCGTGATGTCGGAGACGACGCCCGGGCCGCCGTCGCCGGCATGCTCGTAGGCGCCGCTCTCGTCCTGGAAGGCGTCGTTGTTTTTCGATGTGTGAACTACCTGCGAATCGCCGCCGGGGCCACCCGCGCCCGCGCCGCCGCCACCGCCGCCGCATCCGGTTCCGCTGGAGCCGGAGTTCGTCGCCTTGCCACCGGGGAAGCATCCTTCCGCACCGGCCTCGTAGCCGATCAGAGTCGCAGCCTGCTGATCGCACGCGCCGCCGCCGCCATTGCCCCAGGTCCGAGGTGATTCGACGTCCCAGCGACCGTCGTTGCTGTACCCCCAGCCTCTCGCCCCCCCGCCGCCAAGCGCGACAACCTCGAAGGCCGAGCATGAGACGGATGACGGGAACCCGTTGTGGCCGCGAGCCTGCTGGGACCCCTGGTTGCTCCGGTAGCCGCATGGGCCGACGACGACCTGGTATGCATCGTCCGTCTTGAGAAATGTGGGCGTTTCCGGTGTCCAGTCGACAACCTGCCCGCCGGCTCCGCCACCAAGGCCGCCGCCACCACCGCCGCCCACGACGAGCAGACGTAGGAGCCGCACGTCGACGGGAACGGTGAGCGTGCCGTGCGACGTCATCGTCACGACATGCGCGCCGTCGATCGTCGGGTGGTCTATTTCCGTGAATGTGCCGGTGTAGGATACAAGACTCTCCGCAAACGCAGGAACCACGAGCGCAAGCGCCGCAAGCGCGGCGACTGCATACTTGTGATTCGTTATGTTCATTGCGCAGTTACTCCTAAGCCGCTTCTAATGGTCATAACACAAAAGACAAACGTCACACGCGGCACATTTGCCGCGCTCAGCCTCGCTTTTGCCCGTATAATACCAATTTCCGCGCCGAGATGTCAACGAAATGCGACGACAAAGTCAAGCAGACTCATGATTACCTGACACGCCGTTAACGCACGAACAGGAAGAAGCCCTTGTCGCCGACATCGTAGTCTCCCGAAAGCGAATCGAGCGTCGCGGTCTCGCTGTCGAAGACAAAGTGCGAGATCTGCTTCGGGCCGAGCGACATCGGAATGGCCCAGTTGCCGTCTTCGTCTGTGAGCTCCACGCCGTCGGCGTACCACGTCATCGTGCCGTCCTTGATCGCGAAGTCGATCACGCCCAGGAGCTCGACCGGTTCACCGAGCTTGGCGATCGCGCCTTTGAGCCGCACCCACTTCGCGCCGTTCCAGGCATAGTAGGCGAGTGGCTTGCCCGCGTTGGACTGCCAGACGTCGATGCCGGTCACGGCACCGGTCGCGTCCGGCAGCACGCGCGAGGGGATCGTCGGGAAGGTCATCGTCGCATGCAGGCGGACCTGCTGGCTCGCGGCCGAGGGGATGCTCGGCTGGAAGACGCCGTTCTCGAAGACCGCCTGCTGCGCCGTGAACCACGTCTTCGGCGGCTTGGCGTAGAAGCGCCCATGCAGAACCGCCACGTCGGCCATGTTGGCCGAGGCAATCCACTGCGTGGCCGTGAGCGTCCAGTCGTAGCCCTTCCCCGACTGAAGTTCGGCGAAGGACGCGGTGACGGACGGCACCGCGACCGCCGCTGCACCCGAGGCCGAGCCGACGACGTGCGTGCGGCCGCGGAGCGCAGCCCCGATGCCTGCGGAGAAGCCGACGGCCGGCGTCGAGTAGTCGCCGAGCGTCGCGGTGATCGTTGCGCCGGAGACGTCCGATTCGACGGCCGAGCCGGCGAGCCGCAGCTTCATCGGCGAGAGGAGCGTCCCCTGGAACATCGCGGTGTAGGTCGTGTTGCTCTGGACCGGCTCGAGCTCCGGCTCCCACCGCAGGAACACGTAGGACGCCTTTTCCGAGGTGCTCTTCGCCCCCGTCGGGACCGCGATCGCGTTCGTGGGCGTGAGATAGTCGTATTTCGCGGAGGTCGTCTCGTTTCCGTTCACCCACGTGATCGTGAAGCGGTTCGTCGTGTAAACGGCGGTATAGATCGTGTCCGCTGCGGGCATCGTCGAAACCTCGGGCGACCATGCGGAGAACGAGAAGCCGTAGTGTTCGGGTGCCTCGGGCGCCTCCACGGCCGCGCCGTAGGCGTAGTTTGTCGGCCCAAGGATCGTCGAGCCGTCAACGCCGTCGACGAAGGTTGCAGCATAGACGTTCGGCGTTTCGACATATTGCGCGGTATATGTCGCATTGCCAAGAACGTCTGCAACGGCAGCTGGATCCCAACCAGAGAAAGTATACGTATATTCTGCCGTCGCGGGACGCGACGGATCAGAGGGGACAACGACATTCGCCGCCGCCGTTCCATAGTCGTAATTCCTCGTGTCCACAACAGATTCATCCCAGTTTATGAATGTAACTGCATACTGTCGCATCGACGGAGTGTAGACGGCGATAAAGTTGACGTCTCCGTTAACGGTCAGATCGGAAAGAACAGTCGAGCCGTCGATAGACCACCCTGCAAAGGCGTAGTCCTCGGAAACCGTAGATTCCTTCGAAGGCGTCACGGGCGCAACGGCAGCCGTGCCCTTGTCCGGCCACGTGGTACCGAGGACGGTCGTGCCGTCGTCGTCGAGCCAACGCACCGTCACGGTCAGGGCGGCCTCCTTCTCCTCGAAGACCGCGATGTATGTAACGGACTCAGTCACGGACGGAATCAATGAAAGCACGGTCGTGCCGTCAGTGGACCACCCCTGGAACGTGTAGGTGTGCTCCGCCGTCGCGGCGCGCTCTACGGGCTCGTGCGACGGCGTTTCGCCGTAGTCGAGCGTCTGCGTGTCGGTCTGCGTCGCCGTGCCGTCGAACCACTGCCACTTGATCTCGTAGGAGCGCAGGACGGACGTGTAGACGGCGCGCAGCGACATCGGCGCGTCCGCCTTCAGGGTCGCAAGGTCGACGACCGTCGTGCCGTCCGTCGACCAGCCGGCGAACGCGTAGTCGTCTTGCGCCGTGGAGGGCTTCGTCGGCGTCGCGCCCGTCCACGCGGGGGCGGTGCCGAGGAGCGTCCTTTCGACGCCGAGCGCGGTCGTCCCGTCCTCGTCGTAGAACGTGACGTCCACGTAAAACGGCTCCTGCACGAGCCAGTTGTTCTGTCCACTGGAGGCGTAGTTGAGGTAGCCGAGCGTCGCGATACCGGGATAGTCGCTTTCGCTCTCCATCACCGCGGTCTTGGCGGTGAACGACGCGCCGGAGACCGTGTTGTTCGTCCAGGCCGGGTAGGTCGCCGCGTCAACGAAGATCTTGTAGCGGTTGCCCGCGCCGTTCTTGCCCGCGTAGATCTGGTCGTTGTTGCTGTCCTTCGGCGGGATATTGCCCGCGAAGTGAAGCTCCGCGCCGGGCGCCATGTTGTAGAACTCCCTTTGGTAGAGCATCGGGAACGAGGCCGGCAACCTCACGCTCGATACATTACTTGCGCCGTTGAAGAAATGGGAGCCGGAGATGCCCGAGGAGAGCGTCGCACCGGAGAAGTCGAACGCGTTCGTGAGCGAGGAGCACCCCTGGAACATGCCGGCACGCAGTTCCGTCAGGTTGGGGATCGTGGACGGGTAGAAATCGACGAGCGCGGAGCAGCCGTAGAACGCCGCCTGGCCATTGTTGTTGTTGTTGTGAAGGACGGAAAGGCTCGGCGAGAGCCGGACAGTCTGAAGCGCCGTGCAACTCGTGAACGCGCGGTTCTGGACGTCCACGACGCCGGGCGCGACGAGACGTTCGATCGCCTTGCAGTTCTGGAAGCAGCCCCACTCCAGCTTCGTGACGCCGCCTGGCAGGTCAACGAGGCCCTCGACGGGTTCGTTCCCGCGCTGGTAGACCGACTCGAGGCTCGTGCAACCGCTGAACGTGTTGGCTGCGAGCGTCCCCGAGAGCCCGGAAGAAATCTCGACGGTCTGCAGGGCCGTGCATCCGCTGAACGCGGCACCGGCCGTGACGCTCCTCAACGACGGGAGATGGACCTCCTTCAAAAGCGTGTTGCCGGCGAAGGTGTTGCCGTTGCCCGAGATGGACGTCACGGACGGCGCGAAGACGTGCGTGACCTTCGTCTGGTAGAAGTTGTAGCTGCTGAGGGACGTGACGCCCGGCGGCAGCTGGACGTGGCCGACGACCTTCGTCGCGTCGTTCGTGTAGAGCGTCGTGAACGACGTGCAGCCGCGGAACGTGTCGGAACTGAAGGACGTCATGTCCGCCGCGACCTTGAGCTCCACGAGCGACGTGCAGTTTTGAAATGCACCGTAGCTTGCAATGTTCTTGAGATTGGGGCAATCGACGTCGACGAGCGACGTGCAACCGCTGAAAGTGCCCTGGTTCACCTTCGTCACGCCGGGCATCGTCGCCGTCTGAAGGGCCGTGCAGCCGTTGAAGGCGTTGTTGCCGATGGACGTGATCCGCGCCGGCAGGATGAGTGTCTTGATTACCTTGTTGTTCTGGAAGCACTGGTTCCCGATGTCGGAGAACGGCACCGTATGGGGCGACGCCTCGGCGGCAAGGTCCTCGTAGACGGTCGAAAGGTCGAGCGTCGCGCCGCCGCTCTCCCATCCGCCGACGTAGTAGGTGCTTCCATTCTTGATGAACTTGATCCGCCACGTGCCGTCCGTGGCCCAGATGTTGTTTCCGTCGTTTCCGTCGTAGGTCCACGCGGCGGACGCCGGCGCGGCGGCGACGGCGCAGAGGAGCGCGAAGAGGGCGAGAATCCGTTTCATGTCGGGCATCCTTTCTCTAGTAGGCCAAGAGCGCGGTTGTCGTCTGGGAATCGGGGTCCCAGAAGCGGAGCTTCACGGACTTGCTCCATTGCTTCAGGTAGATCGAACCGACGCCCCATTCCCCCGTCTCCGCGTCGCGGGTCGGGA
This sequence comes from uncultured bacterium, assembly GCA_902801025.1. Taxonomy (GTDB): domain Bacteria; phylum Verrucomicrobiota; class Kiritimatiellia; order RFP12; family UBA1067; genus UBA1067. Next base: position 19,304 of record CADCGZ010000009.1, read on the forward strand.
ACGTGACCGCATTGCCGTCCTTGGCGGCCTCGTAGGCCGCCTTGAACGCCAACCATTTCTCCGTCGGGCCGTCCTTCGTCGCGTTGAGGGGAACGTAGACGGTGGCTCCGGAGCCCGACCACCAGTCGAAGGTCGTGTTGCCGACGCTGGCCCCCGAGGACGGATTGAATCCAAGGATGTACGTGTTGAGCGTCGGCGGGTTGTCGTGGAAGAGAACGGTCTTGAGCGCGCTGGCGCCCTGGAAGTCGGCGTTTCCGAACGTCACGGGTTCGGTGCCGCCGAACTCCACCGTCCGGAGGGACGAGCAGCTCTGGAAGGCGCAGTCCCCGAGGTTGGTGACGCAGGTGCCGCCGAAGCCGACGAGCGCCGGGCAGTTCCAGCACGCCTGGGCGACGTTCGGGAACTTCGCCGGCCACTCGACGGGGCCGACGAGGCGAATGCAGGTGTCGAGGATGCGGATGCCAACGGTCCGGAGATTTGTCATGTCGGCCGGCCAGACGAACTCCCGGAGGTAACGGGCCTGCCAGAACGCCTGATCGTTGATGTACTCCAGCGTGTCCGGAAGCTGGATCGACCCGAGATAGTTGTTTTCGCGGAACGCCCCGGCGGCGAACCCGACGAACGTGAACTCGTTGCCCGCCTCGTCCCGGATCGGGAACCGGAGGTCGTAGTGCGCGCCGCCGAGGGGGCAGCCCTCGTAGGGCGGCGTCCCGTTCTGGCCGTTGTTCTTGTAGAGCTTCGTCCCATTGTTCTCCGTGCGGCGCACGTCGTAGAGCTTCACCGCGTTGAAGACAACAGACGGGTCGTCGTTCGTAAGGACAAGGTAGTTGCCAAGGCCGCTGTTGACTTGGCCGTTGGCACCGGCCGGAATGCCGACGGCGAGCCAGTAATATTCCGCCTTTGTCGGCAGAAGCGCCGCGAGCGCGAATGCTGCGATCGCGGCGAATGCATGCTTGTGTTTCGTTATGTCCATTGCTCAGTTACTCCTGTGCTGCTTATAACGCCATACGACAAAAGACGAACGCCTCACGCGGCACATTTGCCGCGCTCAACCTCGCTTTTGCTCGTATAATACCACTTTCCGCGCCAGAATGTCAACACGACACACACGAAACTCAGACACGAAACTTAGCACGTGTCGAACCGTCCTTCTCGACCCGCCTCATTATTGACCTAAAAATCGCAGTTTAACACAGACAGTAAAGGATCTCGTTCTGTGCATTGCCTTTTTCATATTTTACCTCTGCTAATGTACCTACCTGATTGTGACCGTCAGCGGATTGGAAAGTTGATCATGCAGAACCTTAAGCACGCCGGGGCCGGAGAAGTAAAGGTCGTCGACATGATCAGCGGCGCTCTCCGACGAACCCCATGTGCCGCGCGCGAAGGTGACCGTCTTGCCGTCCTCGGTTTCGTAGAACGCCTCGTAGACGGTTCCAGTGACGCCCTCCGCGACATAGACGCCGCCCACGGCGTTTCCGCTGCGCTCGAACGTGATCGTATGCTTGCTCTCCGCGCCATACGCGAGCACAGGCGCATCAACGTCGTTGCCGTCGCTGTCCACGCCCTGGTAGCCAGCCGAAGCTATCGAAAGCACTGCACCGCCACGAATGCGGAAGTCGCAGTCCGTCGCGCACCCATGCATCGGCCAGCCGCGCTCGGGATGGCCGTAGGTGTAGAGGTAGCCGTTCTTCTTGTAGGCCGGGTAGCCGAGATAGAGTTCGCCGCCGTTCACGACGAGCGTCCCCCGTATGCCGCGCTGGTCGCCGGCGAGGCCGATTGAGCCGGCGCTGGCCTTCACGAGATCGTTCGAGGCGACGAGCGGCACCCAGCACATGTTGTAGTCCGTTCCGCCGCCGGCGGAGCCGGAGTAAGCGTAGTAAAGCCCCGAATTCACGTGCAGATAGGAGGGATCCCCCTGCAGGACGATCCTCCCGTTCCGCGTCATGTCCGCCGGCTGCCCGAGCCACTTGTTCTGGCGGATGATCGCCATCGCGCCGCTAGTGATGGTGAGCTTGTGCCCGCCCTTGGACGAATCGAGGTAGAAGTTGCCGCCAGCCGCATAATGGGGCGTCTCCTGCGTGCAGTAGACAAGCGAGAAGAGCGTCCGGTCCGCGCCATCCAGCCAGAACCCCGTCTTGCTGTAGAAGTAGAAGTTGTCGTTCGCGCCTCGATCGGAGAGGTTTTCCGTCCCACGGTTGTTCTGCGTCATGACAAGCCGAATGCAGCCGTCATTTTCGCGAACACCGGGGAACGTCTGCTCCTGTCCCCAGTCAGTGTCGGTCAGCGACTGGCTGTTGTCGTTCGCATGAACGGTCATCCACGGGATGATCGGATACACGGTGTCGCTGTAGTCCGACGGATCGACGCCGGCCGGGCGAACGATATGGTCGCGCCAGTTCTTGACGTAGAACACGCCTTTCACGTCGTTCGTGCGGTCGTCGCCGCGATTGAAGTTGAGGCCGTTGGCCTGCGCCGTGGACCACCGGTCGTAGCGCTCCAAATTCTCGATCTCGATCTCGTGCACGACGCGCCCCTGCTGGACGCCATCGGCGTTCTTGTGGCCGTCTCGCCCGTAGGAGACGGGGCCAAAGAACCCGACGTGGCCGCGGATTGTCACGCTCGCGGCTTCGTTCGTCGAGTCCCAGAAATCCCAGTCGGGCGTGTAGGCGCCGTTCTGCAGCATCTCGTAGTTGCAGCCGGAGAGAAGGACGGACGACGAGAGCCAGGCGTTTGCGACGCCGTTGTCCCAGTAGTTCCGGAATGTCGTCTGCGCGTTGAGGTTCGTCGGGCAGCGCGCGGAGAGGACTTCAATTGGCTGCGAGGGAATCGTGTTGAAACGCGTCCCAAAGCGCGTCACGTTGTTCTGCACGTCGAATGGGCCCCAGCTAGTCAAGACACGAAAAGCACCTACGTTCAGATAGGTATCTGGCGACGAACTCTGGAGGTCAAAGTTGGCGTCTCGCACCTCTATCGTCCCGGCACCAAAGATGCCGGAACCCTGACGCATGCGCGAAAGCGAGACGTTGTCCACGTTCTTGGTGAGCCTGGAACCGCCCAGAAAGCTGAGAGACTGCCCGGCACCGACAAGAATCCGTCCACGTCCGAATGCGAAGGAAATCGCGCCCACGCGGGCGTAAGCGGCCGCCGCGGCCGTGTCGCCGCACCAATCGACTTCAAGCGCATCGCCTACGAAAGAGAGGTCGAGGACATTGCCGCCATTGTCCTGGTCGTAATTGCCAAGGCGAAACTGCAAGTCGTCGCCGCCGGACGAAGCGGGGCGAGAGAGGCAAATGCGCGGAACGGTGCCATCGGTCCGCTCAAAGAAGAGTGGTGTCACAGTCCCAGAAGTATGGTCAAGCGTCCAATGATAGGTCATGCCAATAACGAGCTGACCGATTGTGACGCCAGAGGAAGGAATCGTCAGGAATTTATAAACCGTCCCTGTATAAAGCACCATTGCGACATCATCGGCGTGGTTCGGATATGTGCGCGCCGAATTCTGGGTGATATTCGTCCATGGCGCAACTTCCCATTTGTAGTCGCTATTCTCAGTCCAGCCAAAGAGGAATACGTCGCCCTCCCCTCCTGGCGTTTCGTAGACGCCGAAGGTGTATTCTGTTCCGCCAGAATCCTTGAGAAGCGTGAATCCAGGGTGCTTCATCGTGAGCACGGATCCTTCTAGTGTTGCGATGCCATCGCCGAGAACGGCAGCTGCGGTGCCGGCAGAGACAGTCACCGTATCGCCCACGGCATAGCACTTGCTGGCAATGTCAGCAGCAGTTTCAATTGTGACATCTGCCGCCGTAACCACAAACGAAGCGGACGCAAAAAGCAGCGAAATGACGAGTTTTCGAATCGAAATCTTTAGCACTTTAGTCTGCTCCTTAATTTCACAACACCACTGTTGTTGACATGCTGAATTATAGCACAACACACCTATCGCCGCAAGTCTAACCGACAGTCGCTCGGCAGTTTGGCTAACTCGCAACTCAGCGGATAGATGGATTGGGCAGGAAGAAGCGATCAATGCGGCCTGGGCAGCACGGCACCACCAGGGACCGTCAACCGACGGCTATCTTGCGGTCGGAGAGGTTGCGCATATCGGCGTCGAACGCCACGCCCGCGAGCATCACCTTCTTGCCGCTGCGGAGGTACTTCTCGTGGTAGCCCTTCTCCTTGATCTGCGCAAGGGCCTCCTCCGCCGTGCCGTTCAGCTTGAACTCGAAGACGTAGATGCCGCACGGCGTCTCCACGACCGCGTCGACTCTGCCGCGGTTAGTCCATGGCTCTCCGCCTCTTGCGCTCCGCGAACGCGGCGAATGTGTATTTGTGTTTCATCATTGCGTTACTCCTGATTCATATTGAAAGCAAGTGCAGAGGCGGCGAAATGCCGTCTCGTGAGAGGCTGCAAGATGCGCATGCGGCGCGTTCTATGCTGTGAGGGGGGGGGGGTCGAACGGGCGCAACAAGCGCCGCACGCGGCGTCCTGCCGCGTGTTTGCGCTAATCTCGTTAATATCTAACATCATTCAACCGGTCGAATAGCGACGACAATGCTCGGCAACCAAGTTATCGCAACACCATGGAAAAACCGGGGGTCGGCTCCTCCACAACCCAGTGCGTGGTGCCGTTAGTTCCAGTCGTCCACTTCCCAATGGGCTTCATACCGACGAGGCCGAGCGCCTTGGCGGCGGCGTTTGCCGTGGCCCGCTCCGAGCCTTCGAACGGCAGGACGCGCGCGTCCGCCTTCCATTCCGCCGCGTGCTTCCTACCCGCGACAAGGACCCAGGAGGCAACGGGGGATGTCACCGGCTGGAGGGCCGTGTTGGCGACCGAGGTGGGCGGTGGGCCGTAGAACCAGATGACGCGCGGTCCCGCGTGGTAGCGCAACGATTCGGTCCCGAGCGTCGTCAGTGTCTCGGGAAGGCGGATCTCGTTCACCTTTTGGAGGTCCACGAGGGCATAGGTGGGCAGCTCGGTGAAGACGGACTTCGAAAAGTCGAGCGGGGTTTCAAGGGCCTTGCACATTCGGAAGGCTGCATTGCCCAGCGTTGTCAAGCCGGGGCAGCCTTCGGGCAGAGTGACGGTCTTGAGCGACGAACAATCGTAGAACACCTGTTGGCCCAAGGACCGGATGCCGGAGCCGACCACGGCGTTCGTGAGAGCCTTGCATCCCGCCACTGTGTTACCATGCATGGTTTCGAGCGAGTCGGGAAATACGATAGACGTGAGGCCGGCTATTCGTTCCAGCGCCCCGTTGTTCGAGGCTTTGATGACGACGCCGCAGTCCTCCTCAACACCCGTCAGATCGAGGTCCCCGGAACCGGCGACGTAGCCCGATCCGTTGGCTCCAGAGTATTTGCCGAGGTTCCAGTTGTCATCCGAATACCGGTAGACGCCGATCTTCCAATTGCCGTCGGTGATGACATGCGTGCAGCCGGAGGGAACGCCCTCCGTGGAAATGGTCCACGTGGCGGAGGCGGGGAGTGCAAGAAGCGCAAAAGCGGCAGAAAAACATATCGAGCGAACTGGAATCATGCAACTGTTCATTACTTGGCCTTTTGTAATCATTTAAGCAACTGAATTATACGCTTTCATGCGCTGCAAAGTCAACCGCATTCCACCATGCAGCGATAATCGGGGGAAGGACAGTGACGGACCGCAGTCCTCCCGCGCATTATGGGGCTGTTCCGCGCGGCCAGCAAGTGGAGAGCGGCGTCAGTTCTTTGGATTAAACGGCGGCGTTCCCTGCACGGCATCGCAGGCGGCGTTCCACTTCTTCTTCAACGAGAAGAACGCCGGGCCACCCCTGTTCTCGGTCTGGATGAAGAACAGACGGCTATGGCCGGTCTTGAGGTTCGCGCGCTGGTCGGTCCGCATCGCGCCCTCGTGTCCAAGCCAGCCGTCGTAAAGCCAGCTGCCTACACAGTACGGCTCGGCAATGCAGGGCGGCGTCTGCTTGACGGCAAAGACTTTGTCGAAAGTCTCGCGCGAGATGATCTTGCGACCCTTCCATGTTCCGTGGTGCGCGAGCATCTGAGAGAAGCGCATCATGTCCGCCGGAGTCGAAAAAAGCCCTCCCGCCGCACACGGAAAGACCTTCGCCTCCCACGGGAAGACGAGTTGCGGGGTGCACCAGTCCGAACCGAGGCGCAGCGGCCCATCGTCCGTCGTATACGCCCTGACAATGCGCGATGCCTGTTCCGCCGTCGGCGAGAAGGTGGTGTCGCCCATTCCAAGCGGATCCAGGACGCGCTCCTTCAGCCATTTTTCGTAAGGCATTCCAACGGCGACCTCAAGCGCCGCGGCGGATGCGTCGACCCAGGCGTTTCCATAGCAAAACGTCTCGCCCGGCTGCGCCACAAGCGGAACGGCAGCCATCTGACGCGCGATCTCGCGAAGCGGGACGGCGCGTTTTATGATCGGCGGCGAGAAACGCGAGCCGCTTGTGTGCGTGACGAGGTCGCGGATCGTCAGCGGACGCTTCGGCGGAACGAGGGACTTCTTTCCCTCGGCGTCCGTCACGGACACCTTGATGTCGGCGAACTCGGGCAGGAACTTCGCGACTTCGTCGTCGAGAGACATTCTGCCGTCGTCGATCGCCGCCATGAGCGCCGCGCCGTTGAAGGTCTTTGTCATCGAGAAGACTGCGAAGAGCGTGTTGGTACGCATCGGGACCTTGTTCTCCATGTCCGCCCAACCTGCGCAATCGAAGCGCACTTCTCCCGACGCGTCGGAGATTCCCGAAACGACGCCTGCGACAAGGCCCTTCTCGACATACTCGTCTAACAGCGCCTTTACCGACCCTTCATCTGCGGCGACCGCAGCCACCGCGACCGAAAACCCCGCAAGCGCGGCAGCTATGTGTTTCATGTCCAACGTCCTGGAGTTTCACGATTTTTCATTTACGCCTACGCCTGTCAGAACTGCGGCGCACCCATCATAAACTTAACGCCTATCGGATCGTGATACGTGTACCGCCAACGCCAACAAGATTCGCGGTGATGCCGGTCGGGGCGTCGCCGGCGCTCGCCGGCTCGGTCAGGACCGACGGCCAGCCGTAGGTGTAGAAGAGCGTGGCGCCCTGCGGCGGGGCGACAAGCGTGACGTGGTCCGTGTCGATGCCGCCCTTCCACGCGACGAGCGTCACCGTGCGCGTCCGGGCCGTCCGGAAGATCGGGCTCGCCGGGTCGATGGCAATCACGTAGTCGGCCGCAGGCGATCCGTTCATGCCGGCGAACATCGACGCCTCGTTTTCCGATTCGATCACGGGATTCCGCCAGCCGTTCTCCGGGACGGAGAAGAGGAAGGAGGTGTCGGCGTTCTGGAGGTTCTGAAGGTTCTGGTCGCCGGCGTCCGAACTGTTGGAGAACACGCCGGTGAGCGCGATCCGCGGCGCGGAGCCGGAAACGAGGATCGCCTGGTTCGTGGTGCCGGTCCAGCCGTAGTCGGTCAAGATGCGCGCGGCGGCGATCGTGCCGTTGTCGAGGCGGATGCCGCCGTCCTTCACCGCCAGGGCGGGGCCGTTGACGCGGAATTCGAGCACGGAGCCGCCCTCGACAACGATCCACACGTTGCTGCCGACGGCCGTGACGGCGTTGCCGATCGAGGCCGTGGCGCCGTCGGTGAAGCGCAGCGTCGAGTTGTAGCACGATCCGGGACTGTTCGGATCGCCGAAGTTGATGCCGTCCTTCTCCTTGAGGGAGACGCCCGAGAACGTCCAGTGGCTGTTCTTGAACGCCCCGCCGGAGATGTTGTCGTTGCTCGATCCGAGGCCGGAGACGGCCGGTCCGTCGCCGACGAACGTCACGTCGATGTCGTTCCTGGCGATGCTCCAGCTGCCGAACCGGTACTTGCCGGGGACGGAGACGGTCGCGACGGTCCCGTTCGGGAAATCGACGCCCGCGCCCGAGTAGTCCGGGTATCCGGTGCACTCGTAGTCGACGTTCGGCGTCCAGTTGTCCGGATCGTTCCACGCGCCTTCGGTCACGGACTTTTTCCACGTGTAGCCCACGTTGTCGGAGGTCGAGAAGGAGGAGGTCGAGCTCCAGCTCTCCCATGTCTCTCCGCCGGGGGAAACATTCACGGCGTGGAACCGGAAGTAGATCGTGCGCGGCAGGCCGGTGAACGTTCCGGGATACGCGAACGCCCCAGGGCGGTCGAGGACCATGGTGTCGTAGACCGAGAGCGAGCTCGCCGAGTCGCCCGTGAGGATCTCAAGCGTCGTGACGCCCGCGCCGAGCGTGTCGAGCGTGCCCCGCAGGACGGCGTAGCGGGTGACGTAGGAGTTGGCGGAGACGGCGCTGGCGAGGACGGAGCCGGCGCGCGTCGTGAAGGATCGCGCGGGCGTTTCGTCGAAGCCGCCGTCCGTCGTCTCGGCAACGATGCGGTACCAGTAGGTCGCGCCGGACTCGACGTCGGCCGTTGCGGCGCAGTCGCCGACGGCCGGGTTCGCGACGACGATCTCGGCCGCGTTCGCGAAGTCGGGATTGTCCGCGAGGAGGACCTTCACGGAGAGCGCGCCCGTGCCGGCGGTGACGACGCGGATCGGGAAGACGGCGGTGTCGCCATCGGCCCGGACGCCGGCGTCGACGACGCGCACGGCGGCCGGATCGGCCGGGATCGTGTCGGACCACGCGACGACAGCGCCGCTCGCGTCCGCTTCGTAGAACCGGACGTAGCGCGCGCCCGTCGCCGGCGCGAACGCGCCGGAGGCGGAGGTCTGGTTCTCGGCGAGCGCACCGAAGGACGCGGCCGCGCCGCCGTCCGCCGTCCACGCGGTCTCGTTCGTGCCGTGGTAGGCCGCGCCGGAGACGGCGTAGACCGTGCCGACGGCGTTCGTGAGCGAACGCGAGACCGTGGCGGAGAGTTCGCCGCCGCTCCACGAGGCGGCGTCCACCGTCAGCATGCGGTAGCCGCCGGACGGTTCGCCGAGGAGTTCCATCTCGCGGATGAGGTGCGTGTCCGGGGAGCCGCCCTCGCCCTGCGTGAAGCGGAAGGCGGTTGCGCCGACGGCCATGTATGGCGAGCCGTCCGCTGGCGTGAGGTAGGCGCGGTTGTTGTTGGAGCCTGAGTCGAATTCGAGCTGCGAGCCGGGGATGCGGTGCCACTCGCCGGTTTCGTCGCGCCACTCGAGCGAGGCGATCGAGATCGTGCGGCGGGCGGTGTCGGTCGAATACTGGTAGATGCGGAACTCGGCGAGCGAGAAGACTCCGCCCAGTTCGAACTCGACTGACGTGCCCCGCGCGGGCCCCCAGTATTTCGATTCGGAGACGATGCCGTCCGTCAGGTTGTCGACCGAGCCGACGGAGACGCGGCTGCCAGTCGTTTCGGTCCCCAGCACCCCGCGCAGCAGGTTGTCCACGGTCTCGGCGGTGGCGCTGGCCCACGAGTCGCAATACCAGCCGTTCACCTGCGAGACCGCGCCGCCGCCGGTTTCGTCGGGCGCGGTCGTGAAGGAGAAGAGGTCCGAAGCGCCGGTGTCGCCCCCGGCGTTCACGGCGACGAACTGCGCCCAGTAGACGCGGTCGGGCAGGAGTCCGCCGAGCGTGGCCGCCGTCTCGCCCTCGGCCGCGCCGGACGCGACGAGGACGGCCGTCGCCTCCGCGACGGCGTTGGAGGCTTCCGCGTAGCGGACGTAGAGGTCCGCCCGGTCGCCCACGGCGGCGGAGCCGGCGTCCACGAGGCTCGCCGCAAGCGTCGCGGTGGAGGGCGTCGTCTCGCGGGTCGCGACATAGAGGACGGTCGGCGGAATCGAGGAAAGGATCTCGACGTCGGGCAGGTAGACCGTCTCGGACCAGCGGACGCCGCCGTTGCCGTCGTCGGAGCGGAAGCGCAGGTAGTTCATGCCGTCGAGGTCCGCCGCGTCGATCACGACGTTCTGCGAAAGCGCGCCGGTCTCCGCAAGCGCGGAGGCGGCCGTGGTCCACGCCGAAACGTCCGTCCCGCCGTGCGTCGGGGCGACGAGCGCCGTCACGGTCGCGTCGGCGGGAAGCGCGTGCGAGAAGGCGACGAGCGCCTTGATGCCGGCGGCCGTGCGCGAGAGGGTCGAGATCGAGAGGTCGGCGGGCTGGCCCGCAGCGGGGACGCCCTCGGCCTCGGCTTCGCGGAAGTTGCAATAGCCGGTCAACGACACGAACGTGTCGGACGTGAACCGGATCCCGAGGGCGGGCTTGTCCCAGAGGTAGTCGGCGCCGTCCGCCGGAAGCAGATAGCCGTAATTGCGGCCCCAGGAGACGTTGTAGTGGCCAGGCGTCGGGGAGATCACGGTCCACGTGCCGTCCTCGCCGAGCGCCTCGACGGACCCCACGTTCACGCCGGAACGCCAGTCGCTCGCGTTGTAGAAGACGCGGAAGGCGGTGAGGTAGACCGGATCGCTCCACGTCCACGTGAAGAGACGGTCGGGATAGAGTTCGTAGTAGTCGTCGGCGCCGTTGGCGACGCGGGCGGGGTAGGCTTCGGTCGCCGCCGTGCCCGTCGAGGCGACGGTCGCCTCCATCGGCTTGTTGCGCAGGAGGCTCGTCGCGTGGAAGTCCGCCGCGGCACTCGTCCACTTGCCGAACGTCCAGGCGGACGAGGCTGCCACGGTCGTCGCGGCGGGATCGGCCGTGCGGAACGAAACGGGGATTTCGAGCGTGCCGCCCGCGAGGCCGTTGTCGAGGACGAGAACGCCCTCGTAATCCGCTCCCGGCGCCAGGCCATCGGAGGCGAACGCCGCCGCGCCGGCGGCCGTGGCGCTCCCAGCCGGGAAGTCGTTCGTCGTCGCGCCGCCGTCGCGCGAAACGCGGAGCGTGGCGTCGACGTGGTCGGCACCCTCGCCGAGCGAGTAGATTTCGAGCATGGCGGCCCAGTCGGCTTCGCCGGCCGTCTCCGCCTTGATCGAGGCCTGCGGGGCGGGATCGGCCGCGGTCGCCGTCCGCATGCGGACGATCACCGCGCCGCTGCCGCCCATGCCGCCGTAGGTGATGCCGGGGCCGGTGTCGACGCCATCGCTGGACGCGCAACCGCCACCGCCGCCGCCGCCGAAACCGGGCGTGCCGGCCATCGCCGCGACGGCTTCCGGCGTGCGGCCGTCGACGGAGCGCATGCCGCCGTTGCCGGCCGTGTCCGCACCGGCCGCACCGGCGCCCTTGTAGGTCGAGTAGCTGCCGCCGGAGCCACCGCCGCCGCCTGCGCCGTAGACGCGGGGCTGGCCGGAGATGGAGTTCGTGACGCCCGCGCCGCCCGCGCCGCCGAACATGCCGGAGGCGCTGGCACCTGGACCACACGCGCCGCCGCCACCACCACCGCCGCCCTTCGAAACGCCGGCGCCGCCGGAGAAGCCTGCGGTCCCGGCCGCGCCGTCCTTGGCGTTCGAGCCGCCGCCGCCGCTCGCGCCCGAAAGCGGAAGCGTGGTGTTGTAGCCGCCAGCGCCGCCGCCAGCCGCGACGATGTCGCCGAAGGACGACGCCTTGCCGCTCGAGCCGATGCTGCGGGAACTGGTCGACGAGTGTGCGCCGCCCGCGCCGACCTGAATCGCGTAGGTGCCGGGAGCGAGAACGAGATTGGTGGCGATCACCTGGCCGCCGCCTCCTCCACCACCGCCAAACTCATTGCCGTTGTGTCCGGCACCACCGCCGCCGCCGCCGCCCACGACGAGGATCTCGGCGAGGCCGCCGCGCGTGACGGTGAACGTGCCGGCGTGCGGCGTCGTGTCCGTGAAGGTCCAGACGGTGTAGGGGCCGTCCTGCACGACCGAATCGGCCGTGTCCGAACGGCCTTCGGCCCAGTCGTCGAGCGTCCGGAACGCGAAATCCGCGATGGCGGAGGGGTTCGTTCCGTCGTCAAGCATGACGTGCAGCGTGTAGTCCGTGGCGGGTTCGAGGCCCGCGACCGTGACGAAGTTCGTTGCGTAAGCCGCCGTCGAGGCAAAGGAAGGCGTGGCCGTCGCGCCGGCGACGGCGTCGCCGTTGGCATCGAGGACCTCGACGCCGACCGACGTCGTGCCGCCGCTGCCGGGGATGACGACGAACGAGAGGTCTGCGCCGTTCTGCGAGAGTGCGAGGACGCGGAAGTCGGACGCCTGCGGCGCCGCGGTGTCGGTCTGGCCGACGAGGTGCGCCCAGACGGTGATCTGCCCGGTGACCGGATCGGTCGTCTGGAAGAACGAATCCGTGGCAGGGTGCGGCAGATACGCCGGGTCGAGCGTCACTACGTTTGCGTCGACGCCGCCCGGCCAGCGCACAAGCGGGACGTCGAGCGATTCGCCGGCGACGACCGCAGGGGAATTCGACGGAACGCGGAGGATGATCTTGTAGTTCGACGTGCTGCTTTGGCCGAACTTATAGGGGTTCGACGGATTCGAGCGTATCGGCGCCTCGAGCCAGCCGCCCTCGGGCACCTCGAAGTCGACGTATTGCGGATTGACGCCGCTGTCGGACGACTGTGCGACGAACCTCTTGCCAACCTGAAGGATCGGATTGGCTCCGCGGATGATCAGCGTCGCCTTGTCGCCGAGGCCGCGGCCGCGCAGACACACGGAACTGTTGTCGCCGTTGTAGTAGGTCTGTAGGAGTTTCGCGTCGTCGATAATCATCTGCGAGGCCTCGCCGTTCACGAAGATCTGTCCGAGGACGGTCACCTCCGCACCGCTCGTGACGCAGAAGAGCGTCCGGGACTTTCCGTTCGCGGTCCAGGCGGAGTTGTTGCTGCCGTTGCCGATCCGGGCACGGACGCCATCCGCGAACGTGATCGACGTGTCCGAGTCGTTCGGATAACAGGCCCAGCTGTTGAAGAAGTCCACGAAGAGGCCCTCGCCCTCGAAGCGCAACGCCGTGTTCTTCTTCATGTCGAAGCCGTAGTTGCGCGCCGAGGAGACGCTCGCCTCGGGTTGCAGGCGCAGCGTCGCGTCGGTCGCACCGGCCGCGGGACGGAACGTCACGTCCGCGCCGGTCCCGAGCGTGAGCTGCGAGAAGCGGTTGGTGAGCGCGGTGTCGGGAACGGAGACGACGGCCGCCGCGTTCTCCGGGAAGACCGCGTAAGAGCCGCGGCGCGGGTAGCCCGCGATGTCGTCCCAGACGCCGTCCGGCGTCCACTTCTCAGAGTCGGTCCAGAGCCCCTCGCCGCCGGCCCACGTGTAGGCCGTTGCGTCGACAACCGTCGTGTTGCGCCCGTAGACGGTGCTGTAGTCGCGGGCCGCGGCGGTCGGCCCCCAACTCGCGGTTCCGTTCGAGTTGGAGACGGACCAGTTCCACGTCACGTCCCAGTCCCAGTCCAGGAGCACCGGCAGCACGTAGGAGCCGAGCGAGTCGACAATCATCTGTTCGCCATCGTGCGGCTGGGTCGAGTTTTTGGCGGGGAAGCCGTAGTAAGTCTGGTTGCGCAGAAACCGGACCGTCGTTTCGCCCGCGCCGAGTTCGGAGACCGTGCCGCCGGCGAGGATCGTGCGCTGCTGGTTGACGAACGGGTTGCCGTCGTTCCAGAGCGCCTCGGTGTTGGCATCCGCGAACTCGTAGACTCGCGACGCGCCGGGCGTGACAAACGCAAGCAGCTCGCTGCGGCCCGTGGCACCGGCGGCGTCTGCAACCTCGACCATAAACCAGTGCTTCACGCCGGGCATGAGGCCCGTCACGACGCCGAACGAGAAAGTACCTGCCGCGTCGAGGTTCGTCGTCGCGACGGCCGACAGCGAATCGGCGTCCGGCCCGACGAGGAGTGTCGCGACGTAGGGCACCGTGCCGCCGAAAACGGTTGCGCCGAACATCGCGCGATCGCCGAGGGCGTAGTCCGACACGAGCGCGTCGAAGACCTGTGGTAGCGCCGTCGCGGTGAACGTGACCGGCTCGGTCCACGCAAGCAGGTTCTCGGTTTTGAGGACGAGACGCGCGACGAACGCGCTCGTCCCCCACCCCGCCACTTGCGCAGAGAGATATGAGGCGGCGTTCGCCGCCGGAACCTCGCCGAGATCGCTCACAGTCCAGCCTAGATCTCCTATCGCCGCTAGAGCCGTTAGATTGTCTATGGCGCATATCGTGCCATAGTCCTCAATGCCATAGACGAGATACGCATGCGTCGCGTTTTCTCCCGAGCCAACAACGGCATCGAGCGACAGCGTGCCGCCGCTCGCAACGGCATTCGTCAGGCTCAGGGTCCTCGCCGCCGGCCGGGACGGCCGGAGCAGCGAACCGTCGCCCGGATCGACCAGCGGAGTCCATGCCGATTCCGGCTCGGGGCTCGTGGAACCGTTTTCGTTGAACGCGACGCCGAACGCAGCCCACGAACTGTTGCCGTCGCCGTCTGGGCCGAAGTTCTCAGTCGTGCGGCCGACGCGGACTTCGATCTCGTGCCAGCCAGCCTCTTCCGTTTCGATCGAACCGAAGGCATCGGTCTTGAAGGATTTGACGACGGTGATGATCGGCCGTCCATCGATCGCGACGAACGCGCTGTCCGCGTAGCGCGTGCCGAAGACAACAGTCTTGCCGCCGCCGAGGTAGATCCAGCCGCGATAGGCGTAGAACGACGGCGTGCCAGGCCAGACATAGGAAATGTCCATGATGGCATCCGTGAAAACAGAACTCCTCACGTTCGCTGCGAGTGTGCCTGAAACGAGGTTGGAGACCGTCGCGTCGGCCCAGAGGGAAGTGTTCGTGAAGATGGTCGTAAACGCGGCCGCGGTGGTGCGGCGCGAAATCTGCCAAAAACCGAAGGAGCCGTCGCAAGCCGGCAGCGCGCTGGCGGCGGGGAGCGTCACGCTCTGCACCGCACCCGTGGACGCGCCACCCGCGTTCGACGCGACGGGCGCGAAATACCAGGTCTTGCCGCCCGCGAGGCCGGAGACTGTCGCCGTGTAGAGGCCGGGCGACGCGCCGGCGGCGACGGACGCCGAGAGGTCGAGCGTGTCGGGCGCGGTACCGTAGAGGAGCGAGAGATCTGCCGTCGCCTGCGAGCCGGAATCACGGAGCGCGACAACGGCATCCGCCGACGTCGAGCCCGCTTCGAGCGACTCGAGAACGATTTCGGGAAGCGCGGAGCCGCTCTCGGAGCCGAGGCGCAGGATGAACGCGCCGCAACCGCCAGCCGCTCCGAGTCGCGCCACGTCGGGGCACTTGTCGTATTGACGGCCGCCGCCTCCGCCGGAGCCGGTGCCGTCGAGTCCGGGCGTGGGCGCAACGGCGTTCTGGCAGACTTCGGACGTGAAGCCGCCGCCGTCGCCGCCGACGCCGCTGCCGCCGAGGCCCTTGTAGCCACCGTTGTTGTCGTGCCAGCAACCGCCGCCGCCGCCGCCCGCGTACCAGAGCTCCGTGCCCGTGATGTCGCTCGCGACGCCCGCGCCGCCTGCGCCGCCCTGGCGGCGGTTGGGGCCGCTCGCGGTGTCCGACCAATAGGCGTTCGCGCCGGGACCGCCCGCGCCGCCGCCGCCCGCCGCAGCGCTGTCGTATTTGCTCTCCGCGACGCCGGAACCAGAGCCGCCGGGATTGCCGAGCTCGGGAGCAACGGCCATGGAGTTGCCGCCGACGGGTGCGCAGGGGCCGCCGCCGCCGCCGGAGCCGCCGGAGTGGCCGCGCGAATTGACGGTGCCGGCGCTCTTGTCGCCGTAGCCGCCGCCGCCGCCGCCGTGCGCCGTGTAGAGGACCGTGCCGTCGAGCGAGAGGACGGAGTCCGCGCCGTCGCCGCCCGGGCCCGTCTGCGCGGTGTTGACCGCGCCGCCTTCGCCGACGGCGACCGTGTATTCGCCGGGATCGAGCGTGACGGCCGGAAGCTCGATGAAGCCGCCCGCGCCGCCGCCGCCGCCGCGGCTCGTGCCGCCCGCGCCGCCGCCGCCGACCATGAGGAACCGCGCACGGCCGCGCGTCGTGATTGTGAACGTGTTGGTTCCGGGCGTGGAGAACGAATAGACTGAGTCGGTTCCGACCGTGGTTTTCGTCGCGCCGGCCGGGATGCCGGCGATCCGCGCCGGCGTCGTGAAGAGCGTCAAGAACGTGCCCGTCGCCGCGCCGAGGATTTCGCCCTCGATCCCGCCGGAAACAACGCGCACCGCGTAGTCATAGTCCGTGCCGGCCGCGAGGCCGGTGAGCGCGAACGCGAAGCGTTCGCCCGCCCGGAGGTCCGTTCCGATCGTCGCGTAGGACCCGAGCGCGCCGCCAGCCGGACCGACCGCCATCTCAAGCGAGGCGCCGGAGGCGTTTTCGCCCGCGAGCTGGATCGAGCCGGCCACAATTGCACCGCCGACCGAACCGACGACGGAATCGACCGTCGCGCGGGCGGTCGCGTCAGCCGTCGCGCGCCAGCGGACGATGAGCGCGCCGGAGCCGCCGGGTGCGCCGCGGCGCGCGGATCCGGCCGCGTCGGTGCCGTCCTTGCGTCCGCCGCCGCCGCCGCCACCGAGACCGTCGACGCCGCGTTCGTAATCGTCGACCGTGCTGTCCGACGTGCGGCAGCCCATGCCGCCGCCGCCGCGTCCGCCGCGTCCGGCAGGATAGGCGTAGCCGCCGACGTTATCAGAATTCTGGCCCGCGCCGCCGCCGCCGGCGTACCAGACCTCCTCGCCCGTGATCGAGCACGGCATGCCGTCGCCGCCCGCGCCGCCGACGACGTTAGCGTAGTCGGCGCGCGTGCCTGGGGCTCCCGCGCCGCCGCCGCCGCTGGCGAAGTTCCACCCCGAATGGGCGGAGTCGAGCGCGCCGCCGGGGTTGCCGCGCTCGGCGCCCTCGGCGGTCGACGCCGCGGGCGTGGTCGTCTGGATGCTCGCGCCGCCGCCGCTGCCGCCGGCCAGGCCGACGCGCGTGGAGGCGTTGTACCAGCCGCCGCCGCCACCGCCGCCGTGCACCGTGTAAAGCGCCGAGCCGCCGAGCGAAAGCGTTGTGTCGCCGCCGTTGCCGCCCTGGCGCTGGTCGGCCGGGGCGGGAGCGCCACCCGCGCCGACCGAAACCTCGTAGGTCCCCGCATCGAGCACGACACTTTCCAGGTGCAGGAATCCACCCGCGCCGCCGCCACCGCCCACATAGGAGCCGCCGCCACCACCACCGCCCACGAGCAGCAGCTCGACCGCCGCGCGCTCGGGCATCGTGAACGTCATCGTCTCGGATGACGCGCCGAACACCGCCACGCGGTCCTGGCCGACGTCGAACTCGCGCGCCGCGCCCGCCGCCGTCGCCGTGACGAGCGACGTATAGGGCAGGCACTCGGTATCCTCGTGGCAGGTTTCGCCAAGGTTGTTTTCCGCAAGAACACGGACATAGTAGGTCGTCCCGGGCGTGAGACCCGAGACCGTGAAGGGAACTTCCTCGCCGGCCACGACGCCGGTCCGGATCGGAACGGGCGTGGCGGAATCGAGCGCAGCGACGCTCGTCGCGACCGCGTAGGAAAGGGCGACCGACGAGGCGTTCTCTCCGACGAAAGCGAGGAACGCCCGGCCGGAAACCGACTCTGGGCCGTCCGTCACGCCGAGGACGTTCAAGCTCGGCTCGGGACCGGCGAGAACCGGATCGAGACGGACGACCAGGACTCCGCTGCCGCCCGGGCGGCCGGCGAAGTCGTTGTTGTTGCCTCCGCCGCCGCCACCTCCGAGGCCGTCAACGCCACACTCCAGCTCGTAGAGGGTTTTCCCGGTTGTCGAATCGATACTCGCCTGTCGAACGGAGACGGCAACGTTGGCCGCTCCGTTCCCTCCTCCGCCGGATCCACCGAACCCATGGTTGTATGTGGCGTTCCCGGAATAGTCGCCCGCACCGCCGCCGCCCGCGTAAACAATCGCCTCGCCGGTGATGTCGCTTGCCCGGCCGGCGCCGCCGTCGGGATGGTGCGAAGAGCCCTTGCCGTTGTTTCCGCCGACGGCGGCGGCTCCCGCGCCGCCACCGCCCTGCGGACCGTTGCTCGTGCCCTTTCCTCCGGCATTCCCCTGCCCGGGCGTCCCTGCGCCGCCCGCGCCGCCTTGCGTTCCGCCGCCGCCGCTGCCGCCGCTCGCGGCGGACTTCTTGCTCCATCCCGCGCCGCCGCCACCGCCGACCGCGGTGTAGAGCGCCGCGCCGCCGAACGTCAGCACCGTGTCGCCGCCGTTTCCTCCGGCGTAGCCGGACCCGGCGGGCTGTCCGCCCGCGCCGACCGCAACCGTGTAGGTGCCGGCCTGAAGCGCGACGTCGGAGACCTCGACGAAGCCTCCGGCCCCGCCGCCGCCGCCGCAGTCGGTCCCGCCCGCGCCGCCGCCGCCCACGAGCAGGATGCGGGCCGTGAGGCCGCCGGGCACGGTGAACGTGCCGTCTGCGAGAAACTTCACGACCTTCGACTTGTCGGGGAGGGTCGCCGTCGTCACGCTCGCGCCCGTCGTTTCGACGGCCGCTGGTACATATTCCGCCATTGCATAACGCACAGATGCTGCACAAAGCGTGGCGAGTGCAAGCAGTGTTGATCGAACAATACATTTCATCGTGTCGCTCTCCATTATTTCAATCAGCTGCAATTGTAAGAATAATACCATTTCCAGTGCGCCAAAGTCAATCGACACCGCGACCAACACGTACAACCCGGCCTATCGAATGGTGAGAGTCAATTTTCCGCGGTTTACTACAATCTTGCCGCTTTTCTCGGGCGAAGAATCCTCGACACTGGAAATGCCAAGTTCAGAAAGCCGCGCTGCAGAATACTTACCGCTACGAAGATGGTTTGTTGTAGTCCCGGCACCGGCTCCTGACACCCAGTAGAATTCCTTAACAGTAAGTTCGTGTCCCTCGAGATCAAGCGCCGCCGTGTTGTCGGCAAGCAGCACAGAGCGAACCTTGACGTCGGCATTCACGGCAGCACGGCCGTAGTCGGCGATTTCGTAGCGCACGTGCTTGTAATCCCTGGGGTCGTCGCCGCCGTAACCGAGCGAGACCATCTCAGTCGTGTTCGTGTTGTCGTGCGGCGTCCTTTTGTCTTTCGTGCCCTCGATATAGGCGATGTTGAGCGGGTCCATCGCAATGCGGATGATGCCGCACTTGTCGCCGTCGGCCGCAGTCTCAAGGTAGACGGTACCGGCGGAAGCGTCGTGGAGGATGTTCGTTCCGCCCTTCCACCAGCTGCCGCCGCCCGCCTCGATACGCCCGGTGAAGGCCGTAAAGTCTGCACCTGGCGCGGAGAGGCGAATCGCAATGCGTCCGCCAGGACCGTCGTAGTCGTCGCGGTTTCCGCCGTTCGCCTGAATCGTCCCGGTGCCAGCGAAGCGCCCGGCCTCAAGACTAAGGGCACCGCCTGCCCCTCCTGCGACCGGTTTGCTGCTACTGGACCGTTCCTCGGGACCACCGCTCACGGTCGCGGTGCCGTCAAGCGTCAGGGTGCCGTCCACGACGAGACGGATGACACCGCCACATTGCTGCCCGGAGATCGAGGACGCAGAGCATCCGGGAATGCGCGGATCGAATACAGAATCATAGGCCTGCGAGATCATCCTTCCGTCGGGATCCCGCCCGAGGTAAACCGAGCGGCCTCCGTGGGAATGAGAGCCGAGCAAGGGCGAGGCGAAGCCAGTTTCATTGGTTTCCGACTCCTTCACGACGCCGCAGTCCTTCGCGCGCAGATACCCGTTCGTAGCGATGGTCAGGTCGCCGCGGATTTCCGCGGAGCAGATCGGGATGAGGTCTGGGTTGGTGCCGCGGTTGTTCGTCAGCGGATGGAAGCCAATCGCGGCACCGTTCGTGACAAAGACGCTCGCCTGAAAGACAAAGTTGGTCCACGGGACGAACATCCAGTTGCCGGAGATCGTCTGGTCGCCATCGCCGATGTCGAGCATCCCGCCCTCATAGCGGAGACCTCCGATGGCGTCGACGGAGGTCTCGGTGCCGTAGCAACTCGCTAGACCGCCGGGGAGCGTCAGCCGCGTTCCTGCCGGTACGCGCAGGAAGCCGCGATGGCCGAACTCGATGGCGTCGAACGTCCAGTCGCCCTCGTCCGTGACGGCGGGGCAGCGCCAGAAGGTGGAATACCTTCCGTCGAGCTCCAGGTCGAGGCTCGGGGCGGCGGCGTTGGCCTGCTGCGCGACCACGAGCAGGCCGTTCGGCCGAGTTTCGTCGATGAAGACGACGGTACCCGACCCACCGCCTTGGCGCGCGGTCCACGAGTGGTCGGGCGATCCCATCCAGGAGCCCTCGGCGGAAATAGCGCCGAAGGTCGAGCGGTCGACGGGCTCGCGCGTGACGATTGCGACGCGGCCGCCGGTGCCCTTGTAGTGGCCATCGGTCAAAGTCGCCCTGCCCTCGAGGTCGGGGAACGAGAGTCCCTCTTCGGTCGCCCCGGACCCGATGGCGGTGATGCGGCCAGTTCCTGACAGCGTGTCGGCGCGGAGAAAGACGGAGCCGGCGGCGCCCATCGCGCCAGCGCGCTCCGAGTATGTCGTTGGGACGCTGGCGTCCCAGGCGTCGGCGCGGATTATCCCGTCCACCACGGCGGCGCCGGAGACCACGAGGTAGACGGCTCCGCCGCCCTTGCCGTTCACGTGGTTCGCTCCGGCGTGGAACGGCAGTCCGATGTGGATCGGCTCGCGCGGATCACCGTAGCAGGGCGGCGAGTCCGCGTTGAGCCGTCCGCCGTGGGAGCACCCTCTCATGCGGGAGCCGCCGTCCGTGACATAGTAGCCCTTGCCGCGCGCGTCGATCAGGCCGTCCGCGCCAACGTGCAGCGAGCCGGCCGAGACGCGGAGACGATAGGTCTCGTTGGCCTTGAGGTCGCCGAGCCAGTCCCAGGTGTTGTCATGGCATTGGTCCATCCTGCGGGACTGGGGGTGCGTGACGGAGCCGGCGTCGATCGTCATCGCGCCCGCCACGATCAGGCACTCGAAATCGCCCTTGCCGGGGAAGACCGTACAGACCGTCACGGTCCCCGTGTAGCCGCTCGTCTGCGTCCACGCGGCGACCTCGTGCGTCGCGGTATCGTCCCATTCGCAGTCGGCGTTCGAAAAGCGGCCGTCGAAAAGGACATGCTCGTAGGCGCGCGGTGCGTGTCCGAACGACCAGTTCGAGCCGTCGGAGGCGAGCCCGGCGTCCTCCGCGATCCACGTGTTGCTGTCGCCGGAGAGCGTGAGGTTCGTGATCGTGAGCGACGCGGAGCCGGCCGAGGCCGAGACGCCGTAGAGCCCCGGCAGGAGCGTCAGGTCGACCGTCGTCGACTGGTCCAGAGGGTCGATGAGTGGATGAATCGCGACATCGACGGTGTTCATGCCAGCGGGGATCGTAGCGGTATGCGCAAGCACTTGATAGGAGCGGCCTTCGACCGCCGTCCCGCCAACCTCAAAATCGACGACGAGGTCGTTCGCCGCATCGCCGCGCGAAATGCGGAAGACGCCCGGGACGAGACCATCCTCGTCGCCATCCGCGATCTTCTCGACGGAGAGATCGCCCGTGTAGAAGGCGAGCGGGCCGGACAGAACATTTGTCCCGCTGAGCGCCGTATTCGCGACGGTCTGGACGGAATAGGCGAAGGTCGTGTTCGGTGCGAGGCCGGAAAGCGTGGCGGCGTAGGTCTTCGGGAGCGACATGTCCGCAGTCGTCATCGGGAACATGCCACCATCGTCTAAGACACAGGACACCGAGGCCGCGTCGTTGGACGAGACGACGACCGAGATGGTGAACGATCCGTCGGCGTTGCGGACGATCGCCGGGTCCGAGACCATCGGCGCGCCGGCGTCGAGGAGTCCAGCCGTTCCGGCCGTCAAGAACGCTGGTTCGCTCTGCGTAGCGTAGTCCGCGGCGATCCAGTCGGCGGAGCGGATCGAGGCCGAAAGGCGCATTTCGTCGAGGTCGCCCTTGAAGGCCTGGTCCCACTGGTTGTTGCCGAGGAGCAGTTCCGTGGCGACCGTCGTGTTGGAGATGTTGGATGAGTCCAGCGACTTCAAGAGTTGGCCGTTAACGTAGAAGTTGAGGCCGTTCCCGTCTGTTTTCCGCTTAAACGTCGCGGCGAAGTGCCACCATGTTTTCGCGGCGGGGAGGACGCCGCTCTCAAAGTCCATGTGATGGTCTGATCTTCCAGGCGTCGTCAGCGTGACTCTAGTCGCGCTGTAGATGCGGAGCGAGACGAATCCTGTTTCCCCGAACATGGCGGCACCGTTGCCCAGGCCGCTGTATTGGGTCGGCCTGCACCAACCCTCGATCGTGAAGCCCTCGGCGAGCGCGGAGTAAGTCGGGCCCTGGCCGCAGGAGATGCCGTCGCTGACGCTCGTTCGCGGAACGTTCACGGCGGCGCCAACCAGTCCGTCCACAACAGAGAGGTTGTCCGTCCGATGCATTCCGTTGTAGCCGCTAGGCGACGAATCGGCGGGATCAACCGAATTCAAGTGCCAGACGCCCTTGTAGTCCGCAAAGGGATTGTCGGCGCAGACGGCCTTCCCGCTCGTCTTGGAACCCCAGCACATGACGAACTGCGTGCCGTTCGTCATAATCGGGAGCGCCACCCAGACGAGCGATGTGCCCCGCGGGTCCCACGTGTCGATTTCGAACGGAAGTCCTGTGCCGTCCATGCCGACGAAGCACAGATCGTCGCCGTCCTGCATCTGCATCTGCGAGTATGAAAATCCGGACGGCAAATCGTTCGCGATCCTGACGAGGACCGGGAAGTTCGTGAGCGCAGGCCTGGCCGCGTCGTAGCCGACGACCTCGAACTGCGCACCCCAGACGAACGAAGCCGTCGACGAATGCTGCAGCAATGGCGAAGCCGGCAACGCGAAAGCGAGCAAAGTCAGGCTAAGCAGTGCGCATAGAAAACAGGAAATGGTTTTCAGATTATTCTTTCGCATTGTATTGACCATGTCACCGCAGGCGGAGGACGAGGGGAATGACGGAGTCGTCACGAAGGACTTCCATCGTTCCTGTGCCTGAGAAATGGTCTGGGTCGTAGATTGCGCCAACAGCGAGAGCCGTCGCTGCGTCTCCAGTGTAGATGCCACGCAAAATCGGATGCCATTCGTCCGTCTCGGGATAGTCGCGCCAATACGCCTTCTTGCATTTTGCCGCAATACCTTCCGGCAATTCGATCTTGCCAAACTGTCCGGCCGCGCCGTCAAACCACATTGTATTGCGCTTCACGGTGTCAACACGCGCTAACTCAAGCGTTGCCCCCGCGCAAATGCGGATTGGCAAGTCACTTGCAAGCTTACAATCATACTCAGCCGTGCCAAGCGTGAGAACGCCGGCGTTCACGACGATTTCTCCCGCGATGTTCGTCTGGCTGCCGCCAAGGACGAGCGCGCCGCTGTAAGACGAGACGAAGCCACCAGGCGCAGTGACATCAGCCCAGATCTGGTTGGGCTGCGAAGCGTTGGACGCCTTCGCAAAGACATAGCCAGGATGATTCGCGTCGCCGAGGACAAGCGAGCCGTTGTCCGTTCGGCCGGGCTGTCCGATGGCGGTGTTGTTGTTGTGCATCACGAGGCCGCCCGATGTGATCGTGAGCGTGCGTCCCGCGCCGAGCCACTTGTTCTTCCCGCTGTTGTTCATGAATAGCGAGTTTACGGTGACGTCGTGCCCGATCTCGATCGTCTTGTCCCAGAGGTAGGCGTTCGAGAACGGGCTGGCCGCCGCATCGATGGCGGTGTTGTTCCAGATCGGCTGCGTCAGGCGGCCGTCCGCGTCGAACGAGGCGAAGAGCGTGTTGCGCCACGAGGAGTCGTCGGTGCTCGTCGGCGCCACGATCCACGGGACGATCGGGTAGACGTCCGATTCGAGGCAGTCACCGTCCGAGCCGTGCCCGACGAGGAAGGCCGCGTGCCGCGGGAGCATCGCCACGGAGTTCGTTGAGTCCTGCGTCGCCGCGACGGACCGACGGGACCAATCGAAGAGAACGAGCGTGCCCTTGTCCGCGTGCTCGAGGTCGTCCCACTGGACCCAGTTCGTCGGATGGCCGTCCTTGTTGCTCGTGTTTCCGCGAACAGAGACGTAGGAACGTCCCGGACCGACGACGAGCTTCTCGTAGAGGCGCAGGCTCTTCGAGCCGGGACCGCCCCACGAAGGCCCGTTCTGCGTGGAATAGGCGATATACGCGCCGCCGCGCAGCGTCATCGTCTTGCGCGGGTTCCACGGGACGTCGGGATGGGCGTCCTCAGCTCCGTAGAAGTGCTCCCAACCCGTCCGGAAACGGCCGTAGCCGCTCGAGCTGTCCTCCGCCGGATTGCCGAGGCGCGGGGGGCTCCAGCCCGCCACCGTGATCGAGACATTCGTCCCGCCGCCGCCGTTCCAAAAGATCGAGGCGGCGCGGTTGTAGCCGCCGAGGTGGCCATGTCCCGTGTCGAGAAGCATGCCGTGGAAGTCATTTTGCTTGTCGAACGTGATTCCTCCCATGCCCTTCTTCCAGAACGTGCCCTCGCCCGTGAGCTGTGGCGGGCCGATTGTGCCGCCCATGTTGAGGTCGTAGCCAGGCAAACCGTCGACCGCCCAGTATTTGCCAGCCGGAATGTGGATCGTGCAGGCGCTGTAGGTGATCTTCCCCCGGTTGAGACTGGCGCTCGTCGTGCCACTGCACGAATCCGCGATGACGGACGAAACACAGTTGACGAGAATTTCGTAGCCGCCGAAACGGAGTTTGTTCTCGCGGGAAGTCGTCGTGTTCGGCGTGACTTTCACAAAGGCAGGCTCGCCGTCCGCGCGTTCAAACGTAAGCGTGTGCGTGCCCGTGCTGCTATGGCGTTCGAGGACGCATTCGGCCTCAACGTCGCGGAACTGGCCGAAGAGTAGTCCGCCCAGCGAGAGATCGGTATCGTGCCGGACGTATTTCGTTCCCGTTATGTCGTAGAACGGAATCACGGCGATGTCGTTCGGACGCGACGGGAACTCGCCGTCCGTGGCGGAGCCGATCTTCGTCCAGGTCGCGGCGCGGTTCCAGCGATCGGACTCGGACGCCTTTTCGTCGTAAATGTAGACGTCTCCGCCTTTGATGGCCTCGGGCAGAACAAGAACGGCCATCGTGTCCACAACCGAGCTGCCACTGCAGATTTCGACGCCAGCGACGGCAGGCTCAAGTGCGGTAATCTCGAGGCCGTCAAGCGAGAGGAACCGCTCGTTCAAGACGCGATAGCTCAAGCCCCATGGCAGCTCCGGCAGGACGATAGTGTCACCAGGCTTGACGCGGATTGAAGTGGCGGCGGAACAGTGGTCCGCGTAATCAGCCACTACAATGCGCGAGCCGCCAGCCGAGAAGGAAGCCGAGCGGGAGTCCGTATAGACGTTCCCGCCATAGGAGCATGAAACCTGCGCAATCGCAGTGTGCGAGCCAGTGACAGGACATGTAACCGAAAATGTGCCATGCCCCGTCTGGTCGGTCCATGTGCGAACTACACTGCCATCAACGGAAATCGAAAGCGAATATGTACTGCCTGGCTCGACATCAAGAGCAGCGACGGTGATTGTCTCAAGGCCATCACCAGCAGGAATCGCCGATATTTCGGAGAGGCGAACGGGCGTGGCATCGGTGGCGACCGTGAAAGTCTGGGAGAACCCCTCAAGCCCCCAAGTGTTCACGGCGCGCACACGGTAGGAGTAGCTCAACCCCGCCTCGAGGCCGGTCGTCGTGAAGACCTGTGCAAAAGGCAATGCATCAACATAGAGGTCGGGGGAGGAAACAACGTCGTCGAATGCTCCGCTCGCAGAGCATTCGAGATAGAGCGTCGCATCCACAGAACCAGCGCCGAACGAAGAGAGCGTCACCGTGGCGGAGATCGTTTCAAAGCCAGCGCCGGCCGGAGTCGCAGCAACGGTCGGCGGCTCGGGATTGAGCGTCGTGAAGGAGAAGAGCGCGGAGACCCCTGCCGCGTCCAAGTTGTTCAAGGCTGTCGCCTGCGCGTAGTAGAGCGTGTTGGTGCGAAGGGGTCCGTAGGAGACGGCAAAGGATGCCGGGAACTCCGCAACGTCATCGGCGACTGTTGTTTCGAAGAACGGATTGGACATGTCTGCATTTTCGCTCAACTGGAAAACAACGTCAGCCGACCCGGCGCCGCTTCCGAGCGAGAGAAGCCGGACGTTGAACGTCGCGTTGGTGTAGCCAATCCCGGACGTGGAAACGGCGACCGTGGGCTCGGGGTCGTCATCGCTCGTCATCAGTATCCGGAGAATCACCGTGCCATCGCCGCCGCGACCACCCATGGAGCAGATGGGGTTGTTGTTCTGTCCGGAGCCGCCGCCACCACCTCCGCCGAGGCCATCAGTGCCGTTTGAGGCCGTGGTCCGGGCGCGCGCCGACGACGACGATACGCCGGTGCCGCCGCCACCTGCACCGCCAGCACCGACGTTATTGCCTCCATAGCCACCGCCACCACCGCCGCCGCCGCCGTAGACGACGGCCGTGCCGGTGATAGAACTCTCGACGCCATCGCCACCCGCGCCAGGGTTATCCTTGGTGCCGTCCGCTCCGGCCGAGCTTGCTCCGCCACCACCGCCAGCGGAGTTGTCGCCGTCAGTTGTCGCCGCGCCGCCGGCGTAGCCCTCACCATCGATCCCGGCTGCGCGAACGGTGCTCTTGCCGGACGAACCACCGCCCGAAGCACCGGCAAGGCCGTAACTTTCGCCTGGCTTGTTTGAGCCCGCGTAGTTGAAGTTGCCACCGCCACCGCCGCCGTGCGCGGTGAAGAGAACGCCCCCCCCAGCGGAGAGTATGGTGTCGCCGCCGCAGGCCGTGGCCGGTGTGACTCCCTCGTGGAGTTTGTTGGCATCGCTGCCGTTCTGGTACCAGGAGGTGTGGATAGCCGGGATGCCGCCCGCGCCGACCGTAGCTGTGTAGGATTGCGCCAGAAAGGATAAATCGGAAGCGGCGACAACGCCGCCACCGCCACCGCCGCCACCGCGCTGGAGGCCGCCCGCACCACCTCCGCCTACGAACAGGGCGGAACATCCGTTCCGTTGTTTAACAGGCGTGAACGTGAACGTGCCATGGCGCCGGAAGACGTAGGTGCGGTACGGTGCGTCTTCCGTGATTTGGTCCGGCGGCCGGGAGAAGGACGCGAAGTCGTCCGCGTAGGGGGATTCGGCGTAGGGCGCGAAGATCGTCGGCGACCCGGACGTGCCGTTGGGGAACACCTCCGTCGGCGCGGTTTCGTCGTAGAGCCGGATGTCGTCCAGATACATCAGGGCGTCCTCGGCTGAGTTGTCGAACGAAAAGAGCAGGAGGCTCAAGCCCGCGATGTTCCAGCTGCGCGTCTGGCCGAGCTTCGTCGTGTCGTACCAGATCGTCTGCGTCCCATTCGCGCTGGAGACCGTGAGCTGGTGCCAGGCGCCGACAATGCCAGAGGTGTTATCATAGCTGCCGGCGCCGATCTGGGAATTGTTCTTGATGAAAAGCGACCCGTCCGCGCTTGCGCTGGGGTCGAACTTGAAGAAACAGCGCCAGTTGGCGGTATCTGGGCAGTAGAACGGCAGGACGATCGTCCAATTCTTGGCGAGGCCGGGGTTGGGGATGGCGAGCGTGCTCCGAGCCGGCACGGCGACAACGCCCGTTCGCGCGCCCAGGACGGTCCCGTCGCTGACGAGTGAAATCGTGGAGATCGTGTCGGACAACACGGGCTGCTGGTTGTTGCCGGAGGTCACGCCCTCCTTGGCGGGCGAGCCGATTACGGCCTCAAGAGGGTTGGTTCGGTCGAACGTGTAGAGCCCAACCAGTTCCGCATACGCGGGCAACGCGAGCAGAGCAACAGCGAAGCCGAGAAGTGGCACTATGCGTTTCATGGTTCGTGTAGCGCCCGTCACAGGTCGATTAATTATCGTCATTTTAGTCTGTTCCTTATTTCACCACGAAATATGAAATATCACCGTCGACACAGTGGGATTATAGCAAAACACGTCCATTGCCGCAAGTCACTAGGTTTGTCGGAAAGTTGGCGTCAACGAGCATCACCCGAAATTTCGCCTGTCAGAAATCTAAATCGGTTTCTCCTACCTTGTCGTAAGCGGGAGATTGGCTCCTGCACAACAACGAAAAAGAAAGTATAAAGAGGTGCGTTATGGACAACAGGAACTTCAGGAAACTCATGGTCGCGGGCCTTGCATGCATGGCCCTCTGCGGAACGACTCTCGCCGCGCCACATGGCGGAAACGGCAACCGTCCGCCGCAGAAACCGGCCGTCCACCAGAATGCCAGGAGACCTGCGCATCACGCCGCGCCGCAGACTGCGCACCACAACGCTCCCAGGCCCGCGCACCATGCGCAGCACAGGGCGCCCGCGCATCATGCGCATGTCGTCCACCATCCGGCACCGCCGCCGCCACCGCCGCGTCTCATGCCTCCTCCGCCGCCGCCGCGGACGGTCGTGGTGCATCACGAGGAAACCGGCCTTGGCGCCCTTCTCGGCGCGCTTGTCGGCGGGCTCATCGGCGCGGCGCTCTAAGCCGCGCCGCCTAAAGGCCACTTCCTCGGCCGCGCGGCAGCAGCGATAGGGCCACGGGCCAGCGCAGAGTCATTCACGGCGCCATGTCCAGAGCTGCCAGCGAAGGCGATCGGACGTGAACTCGTCCTTGTACTCAGGCCAGAACACCCATGTTCCCGCTGGATGGAAATCGCGAAGTCTTGGGAACTGGTCGAGATCGGCGAGCGGATCGGACGGCGAGATGGTCACCGACTCCGGGCATTTGGAGGGCGCAGGTCCTCCGTTCAGCGCCTTCAGCGCGGCAACAAGAAAATCGCCAGGACCAATACGCGTTCCGCCAACGTCTATCGACGCGGGGATGTGGCGAGAGAGATCGATCCTGCCTGCCGACTCTCGCAGATCAATGGTCTTGAGCGCGACGGAACGGTCGATTGCATACGGCTTTTCGAGGAATCCGTACGTCCTGCCCGGGCGGAACTCCCGAAGCGAATCGTCGCGCAGAAACGCTACGGCCGCCTGAAACACGTCTGCGACCGAATAGACCCCGGTGCACCTCAGAGCGCCGAAGCCAGACATGTCGTTCCGCTTGATGGCCGAACGACGCCGCTCGGCCGCGGCCTTTTCCGAGAGCGTCGTCAGCGCGAAGCGCCCGTCTGCCTTGATCCTCCGCAGCAGTTCGCGGATCCGGGCGTAGTAGAGCTCGGTGTCCGCTGCGCTGCGGCGGCGCGGGACATTCCACTTGCCGAACTCGCAGAAGTTGCCTTTCATGAAGTTGACGCTATCCCAGAACTCCGCGTTTACCGCCATGCACGGATGCAGGAATATGATCTGGCGCGGGCGAGACGCCAGCTCGTTCAGCGCCTTCGTCCAGTTGATGCCCAGCACGTCATCCTTGCCGCCAGCGATGCCGCCTTCCTGCCCGGGGATAAGCGCCTCGATCCAGAATGTATTCGAGTACGGGAACTGTCGCATGCCCTGAAACCAGTCGCCACCCGCCTCGTCGCGCGCGCACACCGTGTCGCAGTAGAACTTTATGCCGAGGTCGGAATAGACGTCCATCGCGACGTAGCTTTTCGAGACCCCTGGAGGAACAGCGAAGAATGGACGGCGTCCCGTGACGCGGCGGATGAGCTCGATCGCCTCCTTCTCCTGTTTGTAGACACGCGCATAGGCGGCGGCATAGTCAGCACCGTCCGACATCTCCATGATGTTCGGATGCAGGCTGTGGTACATGGACTGCGTGCCGATCAGGTGCGGACGCATCGCCTCGACGACGTCCTTGCGCCCGTAGCGCTCTATCTCGTGCGCAAGATATCCGGCGAGCGCAATATGCACGACAAAGCCCTCGTCGTGAAACAAGTTGCAGAGATCGCGGAGCGCGTCATTCGGCCTGTCGGACGTGTAGTCTTCGGCGTCGAAGAATACCATGACCTCCGTCGTCGCGACGGCAGGCGCGTTCGTCCGCCACATACAGCCGCAAAGCGCAAGCACCGCGGCGGAAATCAACAACCTGTTCATATGCCACGTGTTATTCAGATTTCGTCAAAGACGGCATAGGGATGCATCACCATGTCTTCCGCACAACCAAGCGCGCCGCTAATCAATGATTACGCGCGTGCGGACCGCGGCGGACTTGCCGGCGCCCGCCACCGTGCCGTAGGGGTGGAGTTCGCAGATAAGCATGACATTGCCGGCATCCATCTTGACGCCTATCGAGTCGTTGAACCGGATCCGGAGAGTGGAAAGCGTCACTCCGCGGAACTCAACCGTTTTCCGCTGATAGTTCTGGGCATTGGCGGAACTGTCGGCAATGATTGCCTCTTCTCCGACGAGAACTTCCGAACCATCTGGCTCAAGGCTGTAGAACTGAACTATATGGTTGTGGTTATGGACGGAAAACTCAACGGAAGTAAGATCGACCGCCGTGGCAAATGCATAGTCAACGTACTCTCCGGACAGTCCGTTTGCATACCACATAGGGCAATTGTTGCCCCAGGTGAAATGCCATTGCCCGTCATACAGCTTCTCGGCATTCACGCCGTAGGAAGGATTGCCAGTCGAGGAAACCGAAACGTCTGTGAACTGGACGATGCCGGGGGTGACGACCCCTCCGAGGGCGATGAGATCGCGTGGCTCGGGAAAGGCAATCTCGTGCCCGCAACGTTTGCAAACGTTGGTTCCGCTTCCATAAGCAAGACTCGTTCCTCGTTTGACCAAAACCGTTTCGTACTTGTGTCCGAGAGGCAGAATTGTCGCCGAATCGCGGTAAAACCACTCTCCACAATCTAGGCATTGCTGTTGCTCGAGCCCACGTCCGGTGCAATTCGCCGTCGCCGGGATGGCCTCCCATTCGGTTTTGTGCCGATGCAAGCAACCGAGTCCAGTGGGGTCGACTCCCCAGACTTCGACTTCGCCAAGGGATGTCACCCACTCTTCTGTCGTGTCAAAAACGTATTTAACGGCAGTTGCAACGACATTGACCCCATTAGTCCTTATCCCGGCGAAAGTGACGTCGGTGGCTCCATCGATTTTCGTCCAATTGCGGGGGTCCTTAGCATTGGAAAGAATGGTCGCCGGTTCCGCCTCGGTCGTGTAGTAGAGAGAATAACGCGTGTTTCCCTTGTGCCCGACGATGAAATCGGTGACGAAATAAGCCGCCCCTGTCGTCGTATCCGTCGTTGGGATGACGAGTTCGGCCCCGGCAGCATTTTGATAGGCGTAATCCGTGAAGTTACCATCGAACACTTTGTCAGAATAGTGCCCGCCGTTGAACCCCGCTTTCCCTCGCGTGCCCTTCCCGTCGCGGAAGAAAATGGAACGATCCAGAGAGGAAAGTTTGACGGATGTTGGATCGGCCGACACCGAACCAACAGCCAGAGCAATCGCCACTAAGGGAATGAGTGTAATGCGGTTTTTCATATTAAGGCACCAAGATTGTCATTCGTTTTCAAGAAGCGCGGAGAGCGGTGTGCCGGGTTCGATCGCCCCAGAGACGCGAAAGAGCATAAAGAACTGCGTGGGTTTGTCATCGGTGTCGACAGGCAAGTCTACCGCGCTTTCGTTTGCCTGTTTGCACGAGACGCAGAGCCAGTCGCCGCGGTCGCCGCTCAGGGACGTACAGCCAAACGCTGCATACCAGCCGCCAGCCTCGGCGTCCTTTAGCCCGATGACGAAATTCTTGATGTCCGTTCCTACGTTGGAGAACGTAAGGCCCGTGCCGTCCGTGCGGATGACGACATCGTCTGTCACCACGGTCTGCGTAGCGTTGGTCTCGATGTAGTAGACTCCCTTGAAGTCATCGATCGCGCCGCTGCCGATGTAGGTGACGCGGGAGACTTGCCGCGCAGTCCCCGCAATAGGCAGCGCATTTGTGCCGCCGCTCGCGAGCTTCGCGAGCGGGTCGCCCGCACTGTATGTCACGGTCTTTGCGTCGAAATCGAGGTCCGCCGCCCAATCAATCCAGCCATCGGCCGGGACGCGGAAGGTCTCAAACGGCACCCAGCCCGAAGCCGCATAGCCGTAGAGCGTCTGAACCGTCCCCTCCTTGCCGAGCGCGAGCGCGGCGAGCGGCGCAGAATCAAGCGCGGCGGGCACGCCGAACTCAGGCGCAAACTTAGTGCGGCCCTCGATGCGAACCTTCTTGCCCTCGACAGAGGCGCTCTTCGCCGTGTAGCGGACGAATCCGTCCTCCTCGGTCGCCAGGTCGATGCGCTTGTTGCCGCCGTCGGAGCTCCACTTGGAAATGTTGTTCGAGCCGGACTTCGACCACGTGCCGCCGTCAAGCGGGTCGCGACCGGATGCGGACGCGAACGGCCATGCCGAATAGTTCGACTGGTCGAGCTGGATGTCGATCCAGCCGATCGTCTTACGGCCGAGGACACGACCTTCTGCGACCGTTTCGTATGTTCCACCCTGATCGACGACGAAGCGATAGCGCGTCACGAGGCCGACGGGAATCGGGAATGAAGCCGAGTAGGCCGTGCCGACTGCAACTGCGTCCCATGTCTTCACAAGCGTGCTGCCCGCGTACAGACTAAGCGTTCCGGTGGTGTCGGCACGCGTTAGTTTGACGCTTACCGTCGCGTTGGTGCCGCCGGAATCCGTGACCGCCGTCGGAGCTTGCAGGACAAATGGCCAGATCGCCGTCTTGAACGTGAAATCCATCGTCGCGGTCTTGCCCTTGGAGTTGGTGGCGACAAGCGAAACGGTGTATTCCGTATCGGGCTCAAGCCCCGTGACGCGGACAGTTTGCGTGCCGTGGGTATCGTATGTCGGGAGCATGCCGGAGGCGACGTCCGCCGCACCGCCGGAGATCGACCAGGAGACCGTCGCCGACGAGGCCTGGTGACCGAGGTCGAGGAGCGTCACCGAGATCGTCGCCGCCTTTGCCTCAATGCCCTCCGCGAACGCATAGCGGAAGACGGGAGTGTCTATATGCTCCGGCTCGACGCCAGTAAAGCAGGCCATCTGGAACGGCTCAAGCGAAAGCGTCTTCTTGCCGCCGGAGAGCGGAAGCGGCTGGCCCGAGACCGTATACCAAATCTGATCCGCGTCGGTATGGAAGTCGACCGTGCCCGACCACTCGCGGACGTCGCAGTTGATTACGGCCCAGTAGGTGCCCTTGTCCGTGACATAGCGGCGAACAGTGAATGTAGCCGGCCAACTGCCGCCGACAAGGACTTCGCCCTTCATCGCAGGTAGCGAGAGATAGTTGAGGTTGAACTCGCGGACGTACGTCGAGTCGTTGCGGACAAGGTTCGCCGTGAAGAGGTAGGCGAGCATCGTCGGGTCGTCATACGCCATCGCGTAGAGCTCGGAGAGCATTACGGCGCGTCCGGCGTGGTCCCAGTCGCACGTGTAGTAGCCGCAGATCTCCTGGTTGGACGCGTTCCGGAAGTCGTTCTCGTTGAGCGAGTAGTGGCGGACGAAGGGCAGGTCGCCGCTCTTGTTGCGGTAGCGCGCCGAGGCGGTCTTGTCCGCGACGGTCCACACGGTGTTGAACGGGTAGCAGAGCGCGACATTGTTCAGGTTCGTGTAGTTGTGCGGGTCGTCCGCGGGCGCGGAGTGGTGCACTTCGTAGTTGCCCCACGTCGGGCAGTCGGCGTTGAGCGCGTTTGGCCAATACTGGCCCGCGGCGGCTCCGATGCTCGTGCTCCAGTTCTTGCCGGTGTATTCGTTGAAGTTCTTGCCCAGGTACTTCTGGTCGTCGTCATTGCCGAGCAGCGCCGGCCTTGGGTTGCCCCAGTTGGCCCAGAACTCGCCCGGCTCCTCGATCGTGTTGGTATAGTAGACCTTCGCGCCGGCACCAAGTCCGCTCTTGATGTATGATTGAAGCGCGCTGAAGACATTCCGCCGCTTTCTGTACCACCACTCACGGTAGGCGTTGTAGAGATCGGTGCCGCGATAGTTGCCGTTGTTGTAGATTTGCGCGCGCGTGACGCTGCGCCCCGTCTCCTGATTGAAGCGTCCGATCGCTGCATCGCTAAAGCCCATCGGCATGGCGCCGCGGTTGCGGATCCACATGCCGAGGAAGTTCGCCTTGCCGAGATACGGCTTGATCGTGACATCGTAAAGGTTCTCGAGGTCCCATACCGCCTCGTTGCTCGTCATGTCCATCATGCAGTTGTAGACATAACTCTGGTTGGAGAAGAGATACTTCCAGCTCTCGTCCTTGGCGGAGCTGAGCGTCCAGGGTTTGTTCGCCGCCACATATCCCCACCCTGCGGAACCACGCGAGCCGTGGTACTCGTAGTACGGAAGGATCGACACATCCTCCGCGGCGAGATTGTCGACGATTTCGTCCCAGTAGTTCGCCGCCTGTCCCCAACGAGTGGAGCTACGGAAATTCTGCATATAACCAAACTCGAGAAGGTCCTTGGAGCATGTGTTCATGCCGAGCAGTCGGATCATCTTGGCGCGACCCTTGTAGAAGTCCTGCGGATGCGCGAAGCCGGCGAAGTCGTCTCCATCGCCCATTTCCTCGCGTGAGGTGACGATGCGGCGAGGCAGGCCCTCTGCCGGATACGGGATCGACGGACGCGCCACGTCGTAGCTGTCGATCTTGTAGAGGCGGATCGCCGAGACCGCGAGTCCGACCGAGTCGGGCGCCTCGCCCGCCTTGATGATGCCGAAGTTGAGGTCGAAGCCGTCGGTGTCCATCGGGATGCGGTTGTCGCTGCCGTTGTACTGCTTCGACTTCTCGAACGGCACCATGACCTGGACGAGCTGCTTCGTCTCCTGGGAGTACGGTACCGGCCACGACTCGATCGACTGCGTGACGTAGGGAGGCGACCACGAATCGCCCGCCGTCCAGCCAGTGTGGTAGCCGTGGCGCGTCGCGTTGCCGAAGTTGAAGACCGTGACGGAGCGCGGTGCTTCGTCCGGGTAGTCGACGACGAGCACGTATGGCTCGTTCGGGACGATGCCCTTGCCCTTGCCGACGCGCCACGAGACGTAACAGCACGTGTCGCTCTTGTGGTGCATCACGCGCGTAGGTACGTCGAGGATGTCCTCCACCGTCGACCAGTTGGCGGGATATTCGCGGAACATGTGGTCCGGATCCTCCGCGAGCGAGAGCGAGCAGTCGATTTCGTCCACGAGCGTGAGCGCGCCGTAGTCTTCAAGGCCATCTACGATCTTGTCGTCTTGCGCGCGCGGCGCCTTCTTTGTCTTGAACGAAACAGCGGCAGTCGTGGCGGACTTGCCCTTCTCGTTCACGGCGACGGCGCGCGCGTAGTATGTCGTGAAGGGTTCGAGGCCCGCGACGGAAACGCCGCGCGTGTCGGCGCCATCAACAGAGTAGGACGGCAATGCCGTGAAAGAACCAAACGCAAAGTCAGTCGAAACCTGAACCGTGACAGTCGCAGAGGTGGCGTCGACGCCGAGCTTTTCCACAGTCACCGTGACGACGGCGTTTGAAATCTGGACGGATCCGATGGAGATGCCGACAGCCGGTTCGGGCATATCGCGCCAGACCTCCACCGCGCCGACGGTCAGAAAGTCAACATCGTTCATGGAGTCGTATTCCGCCTTCGCCCAGTCCGCCGATGGAGTTGCGTCGAGCAAACGGCACTCGTCGACGCTGCCGACGAGAGGAGCCAGGTTGCTGGCGCCTGGATAGTCGCCGATACCGAGGGACAAGTCATTGTCCGTAGCGGCAGTGCCGCCCGTCTTCTGCGCCTTTTGGACGCCGTTTTCGTAAATCGTCGAGGTCTTGTTGTCGTAGACGACGAAGAAGTGTTTCCAGCCATTGCCGAACAAAGTAGTGTATTTGGCGTCGGCGGTGCTGGAAGCGCCGCGCGTGCTAAATTCACCGTTCTTCTTCCAAACGACCTCCCAACCGTTGGCTTCAGTATAGTACGTCTTGCGGGCGAAGAGCCGGGCGTCTTTCGCAGACTGACCGCTACCCACGTTGAACCAGCCGGAAACGGCGAACGTGTTTCCGACGTTCTGCGAATTGTAGGATGGCACGGCCAGGTAGGAGCGGACCGATGTGCTGTTTGAGCACTGGCGGCCAGTTCCGACAGGGCCAGACACGGCAACGGAGAGAGTGGCCGAGCCATCCCCAGACGGCACGGCGTTGAGAGAATGCCCCGACGAATCTACTACCGTGCCGCTCGCCTCCGACATGTGCCAGACGCCGACGTAATCCGCAAAAGGACTGTCAGCGCAAAGAGTTTTGCCGCTCGTCGCCGAACCCCAGCACATCACAAACTCCATGCCGTTCGTCATCGTCGGGAGCCGCACCCAAATTAGCGACGTGCCGTTTGTGTTCCACGTGTCGATCTCGAACGGGAGGCCGTTGCCGCTCATGTCGACGAAAGCGATATCCGCGCCATTGGTCTTCGAATGTAGGCCATCGTAGGAAAAACCGGACGGCGAGTTATCGGCGATCCGCACGAGCACTGGGAACCCGGACAGGGCCGGCTTTCCGGCGGCATAGCCGGACACGGTGA
>CADCGZ010000010.1 GCA_902801025.1 uncultured bacterium
CGACCTCGTGATCCAGCCCGGTGGCGGATGCACCAAGCAGTACAAGGCGCTTGGCGAGAAAGGCGCAGAGGCGCTGAAGCGGTTTGTCCGCGATGGCGGAAAGTACTACGGCGTCTGCGCGGGCGCCTTTATGGCGATGCAGCAGTCGCGCGCGGACTATCCGCGCCTCGGGCTCATCCCCTTTAAGGGCGACGACCCCGAGCACTACCGCGGCGACGCGCCGATAAAGGTGGCGTTCACCGAGGAGGGCATGGAGGCGCTCGGCACGACGAACAAGACGTGCACCGTCATCTACTTCGGCGGACCCGCCGCCATCCCCGGGGAACCGGTCGAAGACACGGACGTAAAGGTCTTCGGCAGGTACGCAGGCCGCACGATCAACACGAAACAGCCCGAACCCGTTGCGGAGATGCTGGGCAAGGGCGCGTTCCTCGGCGGACGCGTCGGCAAGGGGAGGGTGTTTGTCTCCTGCCCGCACCCTGAGAAGGAGGAATGCACCTTTGACATCGTGCGCGGCGGCATGAAGTTCCTGACGGGCGTCGAGCCCTCGGCGGCGCCGAGCCTCGACAGGGTGCGCGGAGCGGTGTCTGTGCGGTACCGCTCGTCGGACAAGGCGTCTGCGCAGTATCTCCTCGACACGCTCTCCCGTGACCGCCGCATCGACGTGTGGCCGGGCAAGGAGTGGGGGGACATGGCGCACGTGGACGTCTATGTCACGACGGACGAGGTGAAGAAGTCCTCCGTCGCTGCGCTTGAGCGGTACATCGCGCGCGGCGGACGGGTGGTTATCGTCGCCGATACGCCTGCGGAGCGCAAGGCCGCGAAGCAGGTGGATGGCGCGGTCGTCCTCGACTCCTACGACGGCGTAGTCGATGCCGTTCTGAAATAACCCCGCACGCAGCCAGGCAAAGGAAGGGAAGAGGACACGGCTCTTCTATGACGCCCTGACGACAATCGGCGCGTCGAGCAGGATTGTGCGCGGGGGCAGCGAAGGCTTTCTTATCCGCTGGAGGAGCGAGGCGACCGCAATCTCGGCGAGTGTCTTCACGGGCTGGTGGATGGTTGTGAGCGGCGGGGTGGTGAGGCTTGCGATCTCGCTGTCGTCAAAGCCTGCGACGCGAACGTCTTCCGGGACTGAAACCCCAAGTCTCGAAAGCGTCTGCACGAGTCGCGCTGCGGTAGGGTCGTTACGGCAGACGAAGGCGTCGGGCGGATTCTTGCCGTGCATGAGTTTTGCGAAGAAGGCCCGTTCGGAAGGGTCGTTCTCGATGACATATTTGTTCGTCCACTTGAGGCCTGAGTCAATCGCTGCCTGCGCTACTCCCTGAATTCGTCCGCGTATCGTGTTGGCGTAGTTTGGGTGCGTGACGAAGCGAAGATTTCTCGCGCCGCCCTTGATGAGGTGGCTGGCAATGCGGTAGCCGGCCTGCAAGTTGTCGATTCCCACGAGGTCGTAGCTGCTTCTTGCCGGGAAGGGCAGGTAGTCGCGGTCAAGCAGCACCACTGGAATCTTCTTCGCAGAGAGGATGCCCAGCACCTTCTTTGTCATGTCGTATGAGTCTGGTATAAGGTCCACCGGTTCGAGGAGGACTCCGGCGATGCGACGCTCCACGTATGCCTTTGCGAGCGAGACGGCCCACTTGCCCCTGTCCGCCGTGGCCTCGGGCTCTGAGCCGTCGCCCAGGAGCACGTCGTATCCCTTCGCATGGGCAACCGCCGCGATGGCGTCGCACAGGCGCGTGAAGAAGTCTATCTTGCGGTAGTCGGGCGCTATGACGCCGATTGCGCCTGTCGCGTTCCGCGCGGCGAAAGTGAGATACGACCCCGAGCCGGAGCGAGATTCGAGAAGGCCTTCGCGCTTCAGCTCTCGGAGGGCGCGTTCGATGGTCGGACGGCTCACCCCGAATCGGCGCACGAGAGACTCTTCGCTTGGGAACCGTTCCTGCGACTCGTACTTCCCGGCGAGGATGTCGCGCTTGAGCGCTTCTGCTATCAAGAGGTACTTTGCTTCTGGCTTGTCCATGCTGGCATTATAGCATATTTTGCAATTGCTTCATCAACCTGCCAAAGCAGGTTTATCGCGCTTGCGCATTGAAGTGGATGGCGAATAATGCTAAAATTGCCGCATCATGAAAAAAATAGTAGTTCTTGGGTCGACCAACACCGACATGGTAATTGCGGGGAAGAAGATTCCCGTGCCCGGCGAGACAGTGTGCGGCGGGAGCTTCCTCATGAACCCGGGCGGAAAGGGTGCGAACCAGGCGGTCGCCGTGGCGCGGCTCTCCGCGAAGAAGGGCGCTTGCATCTTCATCGCCAAAGTCGGCGATGATCTCTTCGGGCGCGAGACAGCGACGCGGCTCAGGCGCGACGGCATATTGCCGCGCCTTGTCGTCGACAGGAAGGAAGCGTCCGGAACGGCGCTCATCCTCGTCGATTCGAAGGGGCAGAACGTCATATCCGTCGCACTTGGCGCGAACGGCACGCTTTCGCCAAAGGACGTCACGCCGTTCAGGAAGGATATCGAAGGTGCGGCGGCGCTCGTCATGCAGCTCGAAACGCCACTCAAGACGGTCGAGTGGGCGGCGAAGGTTGCGCATGACGCGGGCGTTCCGGTTATTCTCAACCC
This sequence comes from uncultured bacterium, assembly GCA_902801025.1. Lineage (GTDB taxonomy): Bacteria > Verrucomicrobiota > Kiritimatiellia > RFP12 > UBA1067 > UBA1067. The sequence goes on from CADCGZ010000010.1 coordinate 2,627, forward strand.
GGCTCCTGCGCAGAAGCTTCCCAAGTCGCTATATCCGCTTGTCGACTGGATCACGCCTAATGAGACGGAAGCGGAGTTGCTGACCGGCGTGAAGGTCGTCGATGCCGCAAGCGCGGCAAAGGCGACTGCCGTCCTCAAGAAGCGCGGCGTCGGGCACGTCGTCATCACGATGGGCTCGAAGGGCGCCTATTGCGGCGACATAACCGCTCCTTGCGGGCGCTTGCGACCCATGGGGAAGCAAGCAGGCCGAGCGGAGCGAGAGCCGAGCGGAAGGCTCTATCCGTGCCGCAAGGTTAAGGCGGTCGACTGCGTTGCGGCCGGCGACACGTTCAATGGCGCGTTTGCCGTCGCGCTTGCCGAGGGCAGGACGTGCGCCGACGCCATCGCCTTCGCGCAGAAGGCGTCCGCGATTTCAGTAACGCGCCCCGGCGCACAGTCGTCGGTTCCGTTTAGAAAGGAGATAAAGTAATGTACTACTGCAGCAACTACGTAACCGCCGTTCTCCTCTGTGTCGTAACCATGTTCTGCTGGGGCAGCTGGGGCAACACCCAGAAGCTCGCGGGCAAAACCTGGCGCTTCGAGCTTTTCTACTGGGACTATGTGCTTGGGCTTGTCCTCTTTGCAGTCCTCGCCGGCTTTACGGCAGGCTCGCTCGGCGGCGGACCGTGGAGCTTCGTCGAGAACATCAAATCCAGTTCGCCGTCGCAGTGGGTTTGGCCGTTCCTCGGCGGAATCGTGTTCAATGCCTCCAACATCCTCCTTTCGGCGGCGATTGCCGTCGCCGGCATGTCGGTTGCATTCCCTGTCGGCGTGGGCCTTGCGCTTGTCGGCGGCACTGTCGCCAACTGGTTCGTGGACGGGAAGGGAAATCCGTGGCTGATCTGGACTGGCCTTGCGATCATCGTCGTGTCAATCGTCTGCAACGCGCTCGCGTTCAAGGCGAAGCAGGACGCATCCGGCGGCGCGTCGGATTCCTCCACGGTGAAGAAGGGCCTTGTGCTCGCCATCTGCGCCGGTCTTCTTATGAGCTGGTTCTCGCCGCTCGTCAACCGCGTGGTGGACATGGGCTTTGCGAACGCTGCGCCGGAAGCCGGCAAGATGACGCCCTACACGGCGTTCTTCGTGTTCACGCTCGGCGTCTTCGCATCCAACTTCGTCTTCAACACGATCATGATGAAGAAGCCAGTTTCAGGCGAGCCCGTCAATATCTCGGCGTGGTTCAAGGGCAATCCGCTCGTCCACTTCGTCGGCATCCTCGGCGGCTGCATCTGGGCGACGGGCACGCTTCTGTCGTTCGTTACGGCGGGAACCGCCGGCGCGGCGATCGCGTATGCGCTCGGACAGGGCGCGACGCTCGTCTCGGCCCTCTGGGGCATCCTCGTGTGGCGCGAGTTCAAGGGCGCGCCCAAGTCGGCCGGCATCCTGAACTTCTCGATGATAGTCCTGTTCCTCGCGGGCATTGCGCTTCTGATCGTTGCTGGGCAGTAGGGGGAGAGTGTGTAAAGTTGAAAGTGTAAAGTGCAAAACGGAGATATGAAACCGTGAATACAGTTTCTGAATGCATGAAGCACCGCATGGCGCTTGCCGGTTCGCTACTTCTTGCCCTCGCGTTTGCGTGGTCGTCGTCCGCGGAGCCGGTGAAGGTCATCTTCGACACGGACATGATCACCGACTTTGACGACGTTGGCGCGCTCGCGTGCCTGCATGCTCTTGCGGATGCGGGTGAGTGCGAGATCCTCGCGACGATAAGCTCGACTCGCGGCAACGCGTCAGTCGGCGCCGTCGAGGTGATAAACCACTACTACGGACGCGGAGGCCTTCCCGTCGGCGCGCCGAAGGGCATGGGCGTGATGGGCGCGCATCCCGGCGCGAAGACAAAGGTCGACCCGTCTGCCCCGCTCGGCGAGAAGACCGGCAACGACGGCGGGCACTACAAGTACCGCAAGTTGCTCGCGGACTACCCCGGCTGGTACCGCCACGCCGATTCCGACGACGCGCCCGATGCGAACGAGACCTATCGCCGCGTACTTGCGGCCCAGCCGGACGGGAGCGTCGTCATCTGCTCCGTTGGCTTCATAACGAACATGCGCCGCCTCCTTGAGACGAAGCCCGACGACATTTCCCCGCTCGACGGCAAGGCGCTCGTCGCGAAGAAGGTGAAGCTGTGGGTCGCAATGGCGTGCCAGTATCCAAACGGCAGGGAATACAACGCGAAGTGGGATCCGGAGTCGTCGCGCATAGCGTTCAGCCAGTGGCCGACGCCTGTCGTATTTTCAGATGCGAAGTATGGGCGTGACTGCTTCGCGGGGCGCGCCGTCGCAGAGATGGACGTCGAGCGCAGCCCTGTCAAGGACGTGTTCGCGGGCAACATCCCGTCGCGGGAGGAGATACGCGCCGATTCCGCGAAGTGGCTCCAGAGGTGTTTTGGCATGGGCGGGCGCGCCGCGTGGGACGAGACGGCTGTGCTTGTGGCGGTGCGCGGAATCGAGCCATATTTCAACGCCGAGCGCGGCACCTACCGCATGGTCGGCAGCAAGGGCGACGACGAATGGGCGCCCGATGCCGAGAACGGGCCGCACCTGCGCATTACCGAGCGCATGCCCAAGGCCGAGGTTGCCAGAGTTATCGACGAACTGATGACCCGAAAGCCACAACTATGGCGACATCATCAAAGGACAGAACAGGACTGATGGCGTGGCATTCGCCCAAGGCGGAACGCCGCAGGAATTTCGCGACGTTTGCCGTGTTGACGTTGGCGTCGCTTGTCATGGCCGTCAACTACCGCACGTTCGTCGCGTGGGGAGGGCTGTATCCCGCAGGGGCGACGGGGCTTTCGATGCTTGTCCAGCGCATCCTGCAGAAGGTCGTCGACATAAACGGCTGGGGATGGACAGTCCCGTTCTCGCCGATAAACCTCGCGCTGAACGCAGTGCCTGTCTGGATCGGCTTCCGCTACATCGGCCGCAGATTCACGATGTGGTCGCTCTACGTCATCTTCATGACTGGCGTCCTGACCGACATCCTGCCGGTCAACGCGCTCACCTCGTTCATGTCGGAGGGGGATTTGTCGCGCCTCGCGACAGACCCGTTCGTGACGAGCATCTTTGGTGGCATTGTGTTTGGATTCGCGATGGCTCTCTGCCTCAGGTGGAATGCGACTACGGGCGGAACTGACTTCATCGCCATATACCTCTCCGAGCAGAAGGGGCGCGAGACGTGGAACATCATACTTGCGCTCAACGCCTGCATACTTCTCGCCGGCGGCTTCGTCTTCGGGTGGCCGGGTGCGCTCTATTCCATCGTCTACCAGTTCGTGACGCTCCAGGTCGTGCACCTCATGTACCGGACCTACCAGTACCAGACGCTCATAATCGTGACGAGCGAGCCGAAGCGCATCTGCGAGGCCATCTACCGTGTCAGCCACCACGGGGCGACGGTCATGCGCGGGATCGGAGGGTATTCCGGCAAGCCAGAGGGCATCGTCTATTCCGTCGTGGCGGCGGACGACACGCCGTGCATATACGCAATCTGCAAGAAGATCGACCCGCAGGCGTTCATAAACACGATGAGCACGTCTCGCGTCATCGGAAGGTTCTACTTGAGGCCGAGGGACTGAACATAGTCAGGGAGGAGATGAAATGAAGGACGATGGCAGGAGAGCCGCGGCCGGCGGGCCTGAAGAAGGGCGCAAGACGCTTTTGGAGAGAATGGCGGCAAAGGTGCCGGATCCTGTGGTGCTGTTCATCCTGATGTACGCGGTGCTGTTCGTGGTGACGATTTTCGCCGGCGGCACGACGTTCTCCCTGCCCGGAATAGACCCTGCGACCGGCGCCGCGATCCAGGTCGAGCGCACGATCCGCAATATGTCGGATGTCGCGAACATCCAGTGGATCTTCGACAACGCGATCGTGGACAACTGGCTCGCCTACGCGCACGGGCTAATCGGCATTCTTGTCGTCGCAATGCTCGGCATCGGGACGGCCGAGGGCAGTGGCCTTTTCTCGGTGCTGCTCAAGCTTGCCGGGGGCAAAGTCAACGAGCGGGTGCTGCCGTACATCATCGTATTCGCCGGCGTTCTTTCGAATGTCGCTGCGGACGCTGGGTATGTCGTCCTGATACCGCTGGCGGCTGCGCTCTACTGCGCCATGGGGCGCAATCCGCTTATTGGCGTCGCGGCGTCGTTCGCGGGCGTGAGCGCGGGCTTTGGCGCGAACATCATCCCCGCAACGACGTCGGACCTACTCATCGGCCTTCCGACGAAGGGCTTTGCGCTTGCGCAGGGCGTTCCCTGGCTGTCGCGCCTCGGTGCGCCGCTGAACGAGGCTACGATGGACTATTTCTACACCTGCTCGCTTGTGTTTGTCTTCACGCTGCTGGGCGGATGGGTCACGAATCGGTTCGTCGCGCCGAAGCTTGAGAAGCTGTCGTGGAGCGTGCCGGAGGAAATGGCTGGGGAGAAGTTTGCGGTATCCCGCGAGGAGGTCAGGGACCTCAAGTGGGCGCTCCTGGGCCTTGTTGTTGCCGCGTGCGTCATACTGCCGCTCGGCCTTGGCCCGCTCAAGGGACATTTCGCGAAGAACGTGATACTGTTCGTCTCGTTCGCATTTTTCATGGCGGGGCTCTTCTACGGCGTGAGGCGCGGGAAGTACCGCGCCGCGCAGGACGTAGTCGCCGCGATGACGAGGCAGGTGAAGGAGCTCGGGTACATGTTCGTCCTCACGTTCTTCTGCTTCAACTTCCTCGCGCTCCTCACCTACTCTGGCGTCGGTGCGTACATCACCTACGCAGGCGTCAAGGCCATCCTCGCGCTCAACCTCGAGTCATCGCCGGTTCTTCTGCTTGTCGCGTTCATCCTGATGGGATCGTTCGTCAACCTGTTCGTGGCGAGCCTTTCCGCGAAGTGGCTGATGCTCGGGCCGATATTCATTCCGATGCTATACCACGTGAACCCGTCGCTTACGCCCGAGGTCGTGTGCGCGGCCTACCGCACTGCCGACCCCTGCACGAACATCGTGACGCCCGTGATGACCTACGCCGGCGTCATACTGCTCTTCTGCCGCCGCTACAGGCCGCAGTTCACCATCGGCGACCTCGCCCTGATGATGACGCCGTACGCAGGCGTGTTCCTCGTCGTGGCGACGACGGTCATGCTCCTCTGGTTCAAGCTCGGCATTCCGTTCGGGTTCTGATTCGTCTGTTCTCGCAGTTGTCATTTTGCCGTTCCGCCGCGAACAGTATAGCAAATAACAGTTTGACGCGACATGGTTACGGCTGTGGCGGAATAAAGTCGGATAGCGTCTTGTGGCGTCGGCAGCGTGTTGTGGACGCGGCGGCAGTGAGGCGGTGGAGCGAAGACCTGGGCGAATGGATACGGCGTATTCGCCGAGGCTCCATGAGCTTTCGGCCGCCGCCTCACGAATCCTTTTGCGAGTGGTTGAGTTGTGGTTGAGGCATAGTTGAGTCGGAATCGTCCTTTGATTCGACACGAAGGATGGTTGAGTCATGGGTGTTCGCCAAGCGCGGGATCGTCCGTCTGGCGGCTTCGGACGGCTGGAATGTTATTGGGAAACGATTGCGGCGTGGTTGTGATTGGCTCGTGATTGTTGGATGGTTGGCGGCGTCAATATCGGGATTGGGAAATGGTTGAAGCCAGCCAACTTTTACCCGTAATGCCAAAAATACGGCCGCGCGGCACATTTGCCGCGCGGCCGTATTTTTGTACGCGGCGTTGAAAATCGCGCAGCACGAAGGGAGGCATTGCTGCGCCCAAGTCTGGTGACGTGTCAAAGTCGGTAGCTCGGCACGGCGCATTTTTCACGGTGGATTTTGCGCAGAATTCACTGTTCCAGCTTCGCTCATATGGTATAATTCAAGCAGCGAACAAAAGGAGCATTCATCATGGATAGAATCGACATTGCGGCGCTTGCGGCGCTCGCGGCGCTTCCGGTCATGGCGGGTTCTGTCGTGGACTTGTCCGGCAAAGGCTGGACGTGCGAGCAGAACGGGGTGACGAAGGAGGTGTCCGTTCCGGCGGACGTCGAGGAGTACTTCGCGGACATGTCCGCGTACGCCGCGCCGAGGATCGACGCAAGCCAGCACGGATCGTGGATCGTCAGGCAGTGGCTCAAGTGCAAGGGCGAGTCGACATGGCGCAGGAAGTTCACCCTGAAATCCAAGCCGGCCGGCAAGCGCATCGTCCTCATGTTCGAGTCCACGAGGTATTTCGCCGACATCTTCGTGAACGGGAAGTTCGTGCACCACGACGAGGCTCCTGACACGCCGTACGAGGTCGACATCACGGACGCGGCGAAGTCAGGCGAGAACGAACTCCTCGTCAAGATCGTCAACCCCGAAGGCGGCGACTACGACTGGCGGGACTTCAACACCTGCAAGTGGGAGGGCAAGCAAATCCCCGGCGGACGCGCAATGGGCGGACTCTCCGGACGCGTGAAACTCGACGTGCGCGACATCGTCTCGATCGACGACGTATTCGTCCAGAACACGCCGGCGATCAGCGAGGTCGAGGTGTTCGTGTCCATCACCAATGCGGGAACCAAGGCGGAAAAGCGTCTGGTCAGGCTCGAGGTGGAGCCCAAAGGCGTCGTATTCTCGAAGGAGATGACGCTCCAGCCGGGACTTACGGTCGTGAGCGAAAAGGCGTCCGCTCCGGAGGCGAAGCTCTGGGACCTCGATAATCCCAACCTCTACAATGCAGTCGCGACGGCCGGCGGCGAAACCTTCCGGCGCGAGTTCGGCTACCGCTGGATCGCGCCGGAGGGAATCGGGACCAACGCAGTCCTCCGGCTCAACGGAAAGCGAATAGTCGTCCGCACCGCCATCGGCTGGGGATGGTATATGGGAAGCGGAACCGTCCCGAGCGACGAAGACGCGCGCCGCGAAGTCGCGACGGCCAAGGCTCTCGGACAGAACGGAATAAGCTTCCACCGGCACAACGGTCAGGAGAACATCCTCCGCGAGGCCGACCGCAACGGCCTTCTCATATACGCGGAACCAGGCGCCTTCCAGGGCGGCCGGCATTCGGATATCGGACGGCGCATAGCGCTGGAGCGCGTGCGCAGGTGGGTGAAGGCGTTCCGCAGCCATCCCTCGCTCTTCCACTACAACCTCATCAACGAGTTCGGCGACACGTGCGACGACGCGACGCGCAAGTTCTTCCTTGACGGCGTGAGGCTCGTCCATGAGCTCGATCCTTCACGCACGGTGACGCTCATGAGCGCGTGGGGCAAAGACGGCATCAACGTCAGGCATTTCCCGAAGACCCACATGCGCCCGTTCGATCCGGAGCTGTACGAGTCCGGCTGGCGCGACTCCCATCGCGCAGGCGGACCGGTGATCGGCTGGAGCGCCGGAGCGTACCGCAACAAGGACGCGTACAACAACAGGTCCTCGAACCTCGAGGAGATAGTGTACTGGGGCGAGGAGAGTGCCTTTACGGCTCCGCCGCGGCTGCAGCTCATCGTCGACGAACTTGACCGCCGCGGGCGCGACGGAACGGACGGCAGGGTGTTCCGCGTCTGGGCGGACATGGTGAACAAGTACCTCGACAGAAAGGGGCTGCGGGGGACGTATCCCACGCTCGACGCTTTCTGCCTCGACCTCGGGCGGCAGAGCCTGTTGCACCAGGGCCGCAACATCGAGCTAGTCCGGATGGACGACGTTGCGGACGGCTACGCAATCAACGGCTGGGAGTCGATGGTCGTGGAGAACAACTCCGGCATCGTCGACACGATGCGCAATCCCAAGGGCGAGCCGAAGTGGCTTGCCAAGTACAATGCTCCGCTCAAACTCTGCGTGAATTCCAACCAGTCGAGGGTGAGAAAGGGCCAGAACATTTCGGTGGACGTCCACATAATCAACGAGGTCGACCTCAAGGGGCCCCAGAAACTCGTCGTGGAGCTGTGGAATCTCGAGGGCGGGGAACGCAAACTCGCCGAGGAGCGGCGCGACGTCTCGGTGACTGGCGGAGAGCGCTTCGGGGAATTCCTCTCCGAAAAGATATCGTTCAACGTTCCGTTCGCCGGCGAGGGCGAGGTGCGCGCGCACCTGGAAGGCGTGAAGGATGCGACGGGCGACTTCCCGTTCACTTCGTTCGACCTCGCCATTCCCGAATTCCCCGCCGGATACAAAATCGCCGTGGCCGAGGCTGGAGACACCATTCTCAAATGGCTCCGCGGACAGAAGCTTCCGTGCGAAACCTACAAGCCCGGAGTAAAGGCCGACGTCGTGATCGTCTCCCGCCCGCCCGGCGCGCTGCCGGCGGTTCCGGACGCACAAAGCCTCGTTGGACAGCGCGGCACGCCGGGCGTGGTCGACGTCAGGTGGTACGTGGGCGAGAAGCTGGCGGCGGAGGATACCCGGAATTCTCTCGAAGTGGAATTTCCGCAGGGGGTTCCGCCCGCGAAAGGCGTAGATCTTACGACCGGTTATTCCGTCTGCGTCGCTGGCTGCTACGTCGCGAGGTGGGACGGACGCTACCGCTTCAGGATCGAAGGGCCCGACCGCAACGCCGACATGCTAAAGTTCTTCTGGAACGGCGATGACGTGAAGTTCGACAGCGACGGCTACATGTCGGTTGAACTCAAGGCGGGAGATTCGATTCCGTTCTACATTACCATGACACAGCGGCGCGCGAAGAAACTGAGCGTCATCGCCGAGACCCCGGAGCCGGTCGAGGACTTTAATCCCGACGAGCTTGTCGCATGCGCAAAGAACGACGGCGCGCGGGTCGTGTTCGTCGACAACGTCAAGGTGTGGATGCCTGTTGTCGCAGACATGGTCGGCGTCAAGTACGACGGATGGTTCCATATCGGGCAGAGCTGGCTCGGCGGCGCGTTCTTCACGAAGAAAGGCGATCCTCTCCTGGCGGGCTTCCCCGCAGGAGCCGTCAACGAGGCCTACGAGGAGATTGCCGGGCACGGCAGCCGCTACGGACTCTTCCTCGAAGGCGAGGATCTCGCGATGGGAGCGTGGCAGTGCGAGAACTGCAAACTCGGCACCGTCGTGGGACGCATTCCCTGCGGCAAGGGCGAGGTTGTCGTTTCCACGCTGAATCTGGTCAAAAGCCTCAATACATACGGCGGCACGCGCTATTTCTACAATCTTCTCACGCGCTCCGGCGCCGTTTCGCGCAAGTAAAGAAAGGAGAACGAAACATGAAATTCCGCAAAGCAGTTCTTTCCGCGTTGATTGCCGCCGCAGCCTCTGCGGCGGCGGCGGACCAGGCCTCGCCGCGCCTCATCGGGCGCTTTTTCAGCGAGAAGAGCTCCCGGGAGGAGCACAGGCTCGGCATCGCCGCGTTCGCGGACATAGACCTTTCCGGCGAGAGCGAGGATTCGCTTGAACTCGCCGGGGAGATCAGGGTCGATTGTCTGCATCCGAATGCGCCCAAGGACTCCGCCTGGATGAAAAAGATATGCAACGGCAGGTTCTCCATCGCCGGGACGGACGGCAAGGACATTCAGGTCGCGCCGATGGGGTGCGGCATCGGCGTGCTCGCCGGATGCGACAAGGCCGACGAGTGGTTTCCCGTCAGCCTCAAGATCCCCCTGTCGCAGCTGAAAGGCTCGAGGATCACTAAACTCGAATTATTCATGTACAACGACACCGCGGCGTACGCGCAGCATGCGGACGACGGCAACAAGTGGAACAACGGTTCCGGAATAAAGCTGCGTGCGCGCAATTTCCGCGTGCAGTCGGTCAGGTAAAGTTAACTGGGTGCCATTTTCTTTGGTATAATGCTGCCATAAACTAAAAAAAGGGGATCGGAGAGTCCACATGACAAACACGACAAGAAGGCAGTTCATCGCTTCCGCCGCGGCGGCGGGTGTGATGGCGAAGCTCGGTGTCGCCGCGCCGTCGGCTCGGCAGGGCAGGCTCGTGAAGGGCCGCAAGATCAACATTGCGTGCGTGGGATGCGGCGGAAAGGGCGCGGATGACGTGCGCCAGTTCTCGGGCGAGAACATCGTCGCGCTCTGCGACGTCGACCTCGCGCGCGCCTCGCAGGCGGTGCTTGCGCATCCGAAGGCGAAGCTCTTCCGCGACTGGCGCGAGATGCTCGCCGTGATGGACGGCGAGATCGACGCTGTCGTCGTTTCCACGCCCGACCACATGCACTTCCCGATAGCTCTTCGCGCAATCGAGCTGGGCAAGCACGTGTACGTGCAGAAGCCGCTCACCCATACCGTCAAGGAGGCGCGTCTGCTGCTCGAGGCCGCGCGCCGCCACAACGTCGTGACGCAGATGGGCAACCAGGGTCACTCGAACGAGAGCACGCGCCTTTTCAAGGAGATGCTCGATGCGGACGCGATAGGCGACGTCACGGAGGTCAAGATATGGACGAACCGCCCGGTATGGCCGCAGGACAAGGAGCTGCCCAAGGGCGAAATGGCCGTTCCGGCGACGCTCGACTGGAACCTCTGGCTCGGCGTCGCTCCGTGGCGTCCGTACAACCGCGCCTACATGCCGTTCGACTGGCGCGGATGGTGGGACTACGGCTCGGGCGCGATCGGCGACATGGGCTGCCACACGATGGACGCGGCTTTCTGGGGACTCCAGCTCGGCGCGCCCGAGAGCGTCTCCGCCGAGGTCGTCGGAGGAAGCGAGTTCTCGTGTCCGAAGGGCTCTGTAGTCACCTACAAGTTCCCGGCGCGCGGAAAGCGTCCGCCTGTGACGCTGAAGTGGTATGACGGATGCTGCAAGCCCGAGCGGCCGGCGGTTCTGCCCGAAGGTGAGCCGATGCCGGGCTCTGGACAGCTGTTCACCGGGACGAAGGGCTTCATCTTCTGCCCCGGCGACTACTGCGACTCGGCGAGGCTTCTCCCGAAGAGCCTTGCGGACTCGTTCAAGCGTCCGCCGAAGACGCTCCCGCGCATTGTGAACGGGCACTACCAGAACTGGCTGGACGGAATACGCGGCGTCGTTGACGCGCCGTGCTCGAACTTCGAGCATGCGGTCCCGCTCACTGAAATCGCGCTCCTCGGCGCAGTCGCGGTGCGCGCCCGCGGTTCGTTCAAATGGGACGCGGCGGCGCTCAAGTGCGACAATCCCGACGCGCAGCGCTACATCTCGAAGGTGTACCGCATGTTCTGAGGAACGGACACGAAAGGATCTATGAAATGAAAAGGCTTGTTTTCTGTTTTGCGCTCGCCGGATCGCTTTCCGCGCTTGCCGCCGACCTGAGGCTCTCGCTCCAGGCGTACACGTTCCGCGACCGCTCGTTCGTCGAGACGGTCGAGACGGCCGCTCGCCTCGGCTACACGAACATCGAGGCGTATCCCGGCCAGCGCCTCGGCGGCGGCATGGAGGGGTCGACCGACTACCACATGAAGCCCGAGACCTTCGCTCAGCTGAAGGAATATCTCGCCAAGGCCCCCGTCAAGGTCGTCTCGTACGGAGTAACCGGTGCCGGCGGGGACGACGAATGGCGCAGGCTGCTGACGTTCTGCCGCGACCTCGGCATCGAGATCGTGCAGATCGAGGTCGGGCCGGACCACAACCGCCTCGTGCACATCGCGTCGCTCGCGAAGGAGTACGGCGTGCGCGTCGGACTCCACAACCACCGGCAGGAGCCCGGACGCCCGGAGAAGGTCCTTGCTGCGCTCGGCGACTGCGATCCGATAGTGGGCTCGAGCGCGGACATCGGGCATTGGCACAACTCGGGCGTCGACCCGGTCGAAGGCGTCAAGGCGCTCAAGGGACGCTTCCACAGCATCCACGCGATCGACTCGTCGGCGAAGCAGGGCGGAAAGGACGTCGCGCTCGGGTCAGGCGTCATGGACGTCAAGGCTGTGCTCGATCTCCTCAAGGAGAACGAGAAGGGCGTCGTGTATGTCACCGTCGAGGACGAGTGGCAGCATGCGGATCTTGAGGAGGCCGTCGCGGCGAGCGCGCGCTGGTTCAAGGCGTGGGAGCGCGGCGAGCTGACACCGTGCGGACGCATCGGGGTTTCGTCGATTGATTCCCTCTGGAAGGACGTCGACGGGAAGAATCCGCTTCTTTGGGACGTTTCCATCGTCGGAGGGGAAAACATCGAGGAGAAGGTTTCGCAGATGCGCAAAATCGGCCTTGAGGAAGGCTCGCTCAAGTCCGACGAGAAGGGCATGAACGACCGTGAGGACGTCGCGAGCGCGTTCGCGGGCGAAGACGCGAAGTTCTGCCGTCCGTGGAAGGAGAAGGCGTACGTATCCTGCCGCACGACGTTCCTCGTTGCGGCGAACTACTACACCGTCGCGTCGGCGAACGACGATCCGGGGCGCGATCCAGTGTCGTGGGTGCTCTACGGTTCTAAGGACGGCGGACCGTGGGTCGAGCTCGACAGGCGCGAGAACCAGAAGTTCCCGCTCAGGAAGCAGCTTCGCGGATACGAGATCAAGAATCCGCAGATGTCCCGCGACTACAAGATCGAGTTTCTCAAGAACAACGGCGGTAAACTCATCCAGTTCAGCCGCGTCGCGTTCTACGAATAGTCAATGGCCCACGCTTCGCGCGGGGATGTAAATAAAGAAAATGCAGAAATGAAAATGACATTGTTGGTGTGCGCAGTTGTTGCGCATTGTGCGCCAATTGCCTCCTTATCGTCCTTTGCGGGGGTGTTCCAAGAGCGCGAGGCGCTGACCGTGACGGGCGAGTGGACGATGGGAAGGGAGTCTGCGCTCTCCGTGTCCGGACGCGCCGTCTCGTCGGCGGGGTTCGACGATTCCAAGTGGCTCCCGGCCAAGGTGCCGGGGACCGTCTTGGACAACATGGTCCGCAACGGACTCCTCCCCGACCCGTACTATGGCATCAACAACCGCCGCAAGCTCAAGACGATCCCCGACCTCAACGACGTAGAACCGGAATACTACACCGCGTGGTTCCGCACGACGTTCGACGTGCCCGCGGACTACAAGGGCAAGAACGTGTGGCTCGCCCCAGAGGGCATCAACTACCGCGGCGAGATATGGATCAACGGACAGGCCGTCGGCAAGACGGCCGGCATGTTCAGGCGGCAGGTGTTCGACGTGACGGATTTCATCAAGCCTGGAGAGAAGAACGTCATCGCAGTTAAGGTGTCGCCGGTCGACATCCCTGGCGATCCGCATCCGCAGGCCAACGGCAAGACGTGGGGCGCGACGGGCGAGTGGCGCAACGGCGGCGACGGGCAGATCGGCAAGAACGTGACGATGCTCATGTCCATCGGCTGGGACTTCACGTTCTCGGACGGAATCCGCGACCGCAACACCGGCATCTGGCGTCCGATCAGGCTCTTCGCGACCGGCCCCACGCGCCTCGCCAATCCGTTTGTCCGCACGAAGTTCCTCGATCCCGCCCACAAGCAGGTTGAGATTGTCGCCGACATCGAGGTCGACAACTATGCGGGCCGCAGGGGCATGGGCCAGTTCATCGAGTTCACGGTCGAGGGCACGAGCATAAAGCAGCGCACCCACATCGGCGTGAACCGCGGCGAATACGGCATGCGCACGTTCAAGGTCAAGCTCGACAATCCGAAGCTCTGGTGGCCGCGCAACAAGGGCGAGCAGAACCTGTACACCGCGGTGTTCACGTCCTACTGCGACCAGAAGGGGCGCGAGAACGAGGTCTACGACCAGGTGAAGGTGCGCTTCGGCGTACGCGAAATCACGAGCGACGGCGGGAAGGGCCCCGACGGCAAGGAGCGCGACCGCCAGTTTTACGTGAACGGACGCAAGATGTTCGTGCGCGGCACGAACTGGATTCCCGAGGCGATGCTGAAGTCGGACGACGCGCGCATGGAGGCGGAGATACGTCTCCTCGCAGAGTCGGGCGTAAACTTCGTCCGCCTCTGGGGCGGCGGCATCATCGAGAGCGACTACTTCTACGACCTCTGCGACAAGTATGGACTCGTCGTGTGGCAGGAGTTCTTCATGACGGGCGACACGGCGCATCCGCAGGACCGCGAGCTCTACCTCGCGAACGTCGCGGACTCCGTGAAGCACATACGCAACCACGCTTCGCTCGGGCACTACGTCTGCTCCAACGAGTCCTCCGAGACGCCCGGCATCCGCGAGCTCATCGCGAAGCTCGACCCGACGCACGCCTACATGCCTTCCTCGGAGACGTTCGGCGTCCACGACGGCAGCCCCTACAAGATCGTGAACCCCATGCGCTACTACGAGGACACGGCGTCCGACCGCGGCAGCCGCGCGTACGGCTTCAACCCCGAGTACGGCACGTGCGCGCTTCCGGACGCGGAGTACCTCCGCACGTTCATGCCAGAGAAGATGCTATGGCCGATGGACCGCGAGGCGTGGCGCTACCGCGAGGGCGGCGGTTTCGACGACATGACGACGGTTCACGACGTGATGGTGAACGCCTACGGACGCTCCAAGTCGATCGACGAATACTGCCGCAAGTCCGAGGCCGTCGACGCGATGAACCATCGTGCGCTCTGGGAGGTGTGGAACCGCGCCTCCGCAACGCGCAAGGCGACGGGAGTTCTCTTCTGGTACGCGAACACGCCTGTGCCGAAGATCGGCTCGCACGCGTGGGACCACTCGCTCGGGCTCACCTCCGCCTTCTTCGCGCAGAAGAGCGCGCTCGCTCCGCTCCATGCGCAGTTCGACTACCTCGACAACATGGTGTCCGTCATGAACGACACGGTCTCCGACAGGTCGGTCGAAGTCGTCGCGCAGGTCTACGACTTCTCCTCGCGCAAGATCGCCGAGAAGAAGGTGTCCGCCAAGGCCCCCGCCGAGACTTGCACCGACCTCTTCGCGATCGAGCTTCCGGCGGAGCTCACGCCGATCCACTTCATCAGGCTCGCGCTTCTCGAGAACGGCAGGGAGATCGACTCGACCGTGTACTGGCGCTCGACGAGCAAGTACACTGGGCCTAAGAAGATGGACGGTCCGACGACGGCTGGATTCGAGACGATGGACAGCCTGCCGAAGACAAAGCTCTCCGCCAAGGCGGCCCCAGCAAAGGGCGGAACGCTCGTAACCGTCCGCAACGACGGCAAAGGCATCGCTTTCATGGTAAAGCTCCTCGCCCGAGACGCGAAGGGCCGCAACCTGAAGCCGACGTTCTACTCGGACAACTGGTTCTCGCTGATGCCCGGCGAAACGAAGCAGGTCCTCGTCGAGCCACCGACCGGCGCTGCGTCCTGGACAGCCGAGGCGTGGAACGCGCCCCGCGTCACGGGTAGTCTGCGGAATTGACATGATTTAGTACAAGGAGGTAAAGCTGAACATGAAAACGACTGGAATCAGGCTCTCAGCATCTGTTTTGTTTTCCGCGGCGGTTTTATCCGCCTCCGCGGATGTCAGGCCCGCTGCCGTCTTCACCGACGGCGCCGTGCTACAGGCAAAGCGGCCCGTGCCCGTGTGGGGCATGGCCGATCCGGGCGAAAAGGTCGTCGTCAAGTTCGCCGGCCAGACTAAGACGGCCAAGGCGGGCGGGGACGGCAAGTGGCGCGTCGCGCTCGATCCGATGGCGTACTCTTCCGTTGGACGTGAGCTGGTCGTCGGTTCGACGAAGTTCTCCGACGTCCTGGTCGGGGAGGTTTGGCTCGGCATCGGCCAGTCGAACATGGAGTTCTCCTTCGACATCTGCGAGGAGGGCAAGGTCGCGTCCAAGGGCGGGGTGATTCCGACGACCGTCAGGTACTTCCACCTGCCCAAGGACGGCGACGAGAAGCCGCGCGACATGTTTGCAGTGCCGGAGGGGACGAAGTGGCGCGCCTACACGAAGGAGAACGAGAAGGAGAACAAGCGCTCGTCGATGCTGTTGGCGCTGTTCGCGCAGAGGCTCTCCGCCGCGCTGGACGTGCCGATTGGCGTAATCGGCGCGGCTGTGGGCGGCGCGAACCTCGAGACGTGGATGAGCGAGGCGGCGATCGCCGAGGCTGGGACGCAGGAGGAGGCGGCGAAGCTCCTCAAGATGTGCGAGGGCTGGCACCAGAACGACATCAAGCGCTGGGAGAACCGTCCCGAGAGCGAGAAGAACAGGCCGTTCCCGAAGATCAACTACGAGAGCCGTCCGACGCAGGTCTGGAACGCGATGGTCCCTCCGCTCGCGCCGTACGCCGTGCGCGGCATGATCTGGTACCAGGGCGAGATGAACTCCGGCTGGCAGAAGTACGAGAAGCAGTTCCCGTTTTTCGTGAAGCACCTGCGCGCGGCCTTCGGCGTGACGGACCAGCCGCTCTACATCGTGCAGCTGCCCGACTTCAAGCAGGATCACTGGGTGCGCATCCGCGACGTGCAGCGCAGGATGAGCGAGACCGTCTCCAACTGCGAACTCGCCGTGACGATCGACGGCAACGAGCTCGAGCTGCATCCGAGGGACAAGACGAAGCTCGCCACGCGCCTTGCGAACCTCGCGCTCGCGGGATGCTACGGACGCAAGATGCTTGCGCGCTCGCCGGCGCCCGAGAAGGCCGCCGCCAAGGGCGGGAAGGTGCGCGTCGCGTTCAAGAACGCCGGCGATGGGCTCAAGCTGACCGAAGGCGCCGCGCCGCGCACGTTTGAACTCGTGGAGAAGGGCGACAAGGGAGTCCCGGTCGAGGCGAAGCTCGTCGGGAAGAACGTCGTCGAACTGACCGTCCCCGAGGGAATGAGCGCGCCGACGCGCGTCAGGTACGCGTGGTCGCCGGATCCGGACGTCAACCTCGTCAACTCCGCAGACCTCCCCGCCACACCGTTCGAGATCGAGCTGTAGGCGCTGACAGTTGCGGAATGACATTTCTGCCACGCTGAATTTTCAACAACATAAAGGAACACCCCATGAAGACAAAACTCCTTGCGATTGCGGCCGCCGCCGCGTCAGTTGGTTTCGGAGCCGCGCAGCCGGCCTACCTCGACACGTCGCTCTCCTTCGAGGAGCGCGCCGCGGACCTCGTCTCGCGCATGACGCTCGACGAGAAGTGCGACCAGTTGGGACGCACGACAAAGGCGGTGCCGCGCCTCGGCGTCGCGCGCTACGACTTCTGGAACGAGGCGCTGCACGGAATCCAGAACGGAACAGGCGAGGGCACTAGCTTCCCGATGCCGCTTTCGCTCGCCGTGACGTGGGACGAGGATTTCATCCGCCGCGTCGCTGAGGCGATCGCGGACGAGTGCCGCGGGCATTCCCAGCCCGTCGCGCAGGGCGGGCGCGGGCGCGGGCTCTCCTACTGGTGTCCGACGATCAACCTCGCGCGCCATCCCCTCTGGGGCCGCACGAACGAGGCCTGGGGCGAAGACCCGTATGTCGCCGGCATGCTTTCGAGCGCGTTCGTCGAAGGCATGAAGGGCGACGACGCGAAGTACCTCAAGACGGTCCCGACGATCAAGCACTACGCGCTCAATGACCACGAGAACCAGCGCGGCTCTACGTCGTCCGACGCAAGCGAGGCCGACATCCGCGACTACTACGCGCGCGTCTACCGCTACGTCGTGGAGCGCACGGACGTCCCGTCGCTCATGAGCGCGTACAACGCCGTCAACTACACGCCGTCCTCCGGCAACCCGTTTCTGCTGACGACACTTCTCAGGGACACCTTCGGCTTCACCGGATTCGTGGTCTCCGACTGCGGCGCGATCGACAACCTCGAGCGCCAGCAGAAGTGGCGTCCGGACAGGAACACGGTGCAGCCGAAGAACTACCGCACCGTTCCCGGAAAGGCGCTCTCCGACTACGTCGACGACAACGGCGTCGTGACGAAGCCCGGCTCCGTTGCGCTCGCGCTCATGGCGGGATGCGACATGGACTGCAACGGCGACATCTATCCCTCCAACGCGCGCCGCGCGGTTGCCGCTGGGATACTGGACGAGAGCCAGGTCGACCTCAACGTCTACCGCAGCGTACTCGCACGCTTCAAGCTCGGCGAGTTCGACCCCGCGGGCAAGGTCGCTTGGCGCGGCGAGAAGTACTCTTTCGCAAACACGGTCGAGACCAAGGAGCACCGCGCGCTCGCCGACGAGGCGGCCGCGCGCAGCGTGGTGCTGCTCAAGAACGAGGGCTCGATCCTTCCACTCGACGTAAGGAAGATGCGCAGGATCGTAGTGGTAGGCGACGGCGCGGACACGTGCTTCCTCGGCAACTACCACGGCAAGCCGAAGGAGAAGAACCGCATCTCGTGCTACGCAGGCATCGACGACTACCTCTTCGTCCACAACCGCGCGACCGAGCTCAAGCTCGTCGACAAGTTCGGCGAGGACGGCGCGATAAGGGAGGAGGACAAGGCGGCAATCGCCGCGGCTGACTGCGTCATCGTCGTTGCGACCGACACGCACGACGACTCGAGCGAGGGCAAGGACCGCGAGGCGCTCGTGCTCTCGCGCAGCCAGGACAAGATCGCCGCGAACGTCGCCGCGATCAACAAAAACACAGTCGTGTTCGTCCAGACCTCGAACGTCGTCGAGCTCGGACGCTTCAAGGACGCGGTCAAGGCGATCCTCTGGTCGTCGCAGAACGGACAGGGCCAGGGCGTCGGACTCGCCCGCCAGCTCTTCGGCGACGTGAACCCCTGCGGCAGGCTCGTCTTCACGTGGTTCGCGAAGGAGAGCGAACTCCCGGGCATCCGCCAGTATGGTCTCAGGGAGAAGTTCCTTCCCGAGGAGAAGGACTATCCGAACGGCGGCTATACGTACCGCTATTTCAAGGGCGCGGTCGACTATCCGTTCGGCTACGGACTCAGCTACACGACGTTCAAGTACGGCAAGGCGTCCGCAAGCGCGAAGAGCGTGGACGCGAACGGCAAGGTCACGCTCTCCGTAGATGTCACGAACACCGGCAGGCGCGAGGGCTCCGAGATCGTTCAGGCCTACGTCGTCTATCCGAAGGGATGTTCGCTCCCAGCGAAGGAGATCAAGGGCTACGCTAAGGTCGACCTCAGGCCGGGCGAGACCAAGACGGCGAAGATAGTCGTCGACGTTTCCGACTGCGCGTTCTGGGACGGAAGGCGCCGCGTCGTTCCGACCGGAGACTGGACGGTCGAGATAGGCGCGTCCGCCGAGGACGTCAAGGCGCGCTTCCCGCTCAAGGTCAGCGGACGCCTCGTCGATGCCGTCGCCGTCGTGACGCCCAATCCCTCGGACGTCGTCGTGGTGCAGGGCAAGACTGTCAAGACTGACCTTCGCTTCTCGCTCAAGGACGACACGATCCTCCCCGCGTCCGCCGCCAAGGTCGCATACACGTCGTCCAATCCCTCCGTCGCGTCCGTCGACGCGAAGGGCGTCGTGAAGGGCTTGAAGCCCGGCGTCGCCACGATCACCGCCAAGGTCGACTACAGGGGTTCCGTGAAGTCCGCGTCGTTCCCGATTGCCGTGACGGACGGGAAGCCCGACACCACCGACGTCTCGAAGGACCTCGCCGCGGCGGATGCGCCGCGCGCGGCCGAGAAGCCGAAGGCGGCGCTCTACGACCGCGACGCGCTTGAGGAAGCGATCAGGGTCAAGGTCGTCGGTGATGACTACGACCCCGCGACGCTGGCCGCGTACTACGCCGGGATCCAGAAGGCCCGCGAGGTGTTCTTCGACGGGAACGCGACCGCGGCGCAGGTCGACAAGGCGTGCCGCGATCTCCTCGCGGTGAAGTCCAACCTGCGCGACTACAGGTACGTCGTGGCGGACTTCCGCGCTGCCAACCGCCTCTGGCACTTCAACGCCGGCAAGAGCATCTGGGTCAACTGGGCGCGCATCCGCGACGCCGTGGGCCGCGAGGTCGAGAGCGACTTCACGTCGCACGACCCGAAGAAGCTCGAGCTCCGGTTCACGATCACGCTCGAGCCGTCCGACTACCGTACGCCATTCGCCAAGGCCATCGCCGGCGGCTCGTGGATCAAGCTGCGCTCGCGCGACGTCGCGCAGAAGGACAACGACCCAGACCTCCAGGTGTTCGGCGGGAACCTCGCGGACAACAACGAGCACAACTACGGATGGAACGCGTGCGACTACATCAAGGACTGGGGCCGCACCGAGGTCGTGATCCCGCTCGCGACGGTCAATCCGGACGGGACGACGGGACTTCCGCTGGTCGACAAGGGCTTCCGCGCGAAGGGGCCTGCGCACATGTCGCGCGGCAAGATCGACTGGTCGACGATCGACCGCGTGTTCATGAACTTCAACTTCCAGGACGCGTTCAAGAAGTCCGCCTCGGCGACCGCCAAGGTGGAGAACTGCCGCGTCGTCGACGTGACGCTCGAGGAGGAGCGCGAGAAGGTGGCCGCGATGCTCGACGAGAAGCTCGAGGGCGGCTGCGGCTGCCCCGACAAGATCGCTGTCTGCGAAAGGGCGTCCGAGGCCGCCCGTGCGGCGATCGCCGGCGAGAACGTCGTCGCGCTGCGCAAGGCCGCGGCCGAAGTCCGCGAGGCGCGCCAGTCCGTGGGATATGCGGTCAAGGTCGACAAGTCCGCGCTCAAGGCGGCCCTCGCCGCGCAGGCCTCCGGCCTCGCGAAGTACACGAAGGAGTCCGCCGAGGCTTACACCGCGCTCTTCGCCAACGCGCGCCGCGTCTTCGACGATCCGAAGGCGACCCAGCTGGAGGTCAACCGCGCGGTCCGCTCGCTCAAGGGAGCCGGGGACGTGCTGAGGCTCGTGCGCGTGCCGCCGCGCCGGATAGCGACTCTGCTCGAAGGGGAGAAGAGCGTGGAGCAGCACGGACTCTTCGTCGCGGCGGACGCAGGGCTCGACCTTGCGGCGGACGATGGCTATGACGTCACCGTTCGCTACGAGGTGAAGTTCGAGTGCACTCACCCGAACGCGCCGAAGGACAACAAGTGGCTTCGGAAGCTCGTCAACGGGCGCGCGCGCGCCTGGGGCGTGAAGCGCGGCGGAAACGACGCCGTAGTGGTCGGCTCTGTGAGCTGCCTGAAGGACAGCCCCCTCGCGGTGTACGAAAGGCCCGGCGAGTGGATGGTCGTGACGCACAAGATACCCGTCGCGCAGCTCCCGGGCGGAAAGCTCACCCGCTTCGAGACCGGGCTCTTCAACGACGGCAACGGATACGTGGCGGATCCGCCGGACGGAAACAACTGGAACAACGACACGGGCATTAAGATGACCGTCCGCGACATCGCCGTCTACACCGACAGGCCGGAATGACTTGCGCATCCTTCATCTTCTTTGCTGCAGTCCGCATCGCGCAGCCCTCGCCCGGGCTCGCGGTGGACGACTTGATCGTGTACACGCACGACGTGACGGAGTTCGGCGCGGACAGGCAGGGCGGCAAGGACTCGACGTCCGCCATACAGTCCGCACTCGACGCGGCGGCGAAGGAAAAGGGCGGGACGGTGTATCTTCCCGCCGGGCGCTACAAGGTCGAAGGGCGGCTCAAGGTGTCCGGCGGCGTCACGCTCCGCGGCGAATGGCTCGCGCCCGACAAGGGCGGACTCGGACGAGGGACGATACTCATGGCGTATGCGGGGCGCGGCGAGGAGAAGCCCGATTCGGGCGCGTTTCTCGACGTTTCGTCCGGTGCGTGCCTGCGGGATGTCGGAATATGGTACCCCGAGCAGAAGGCCGACGACCCCGTGCCGTATCCGGCGGCAATACGCGGCCACGGACACAGCACCGTATTCAACGTCACGCTCTACAACGCGTGGACCGGGTTCTGGAACAACGACTGCTCGTCGATGCTTATCCGCAGGATGTACGGCACGCCGCTCAAGCTCGGCGTCCACGGCGCGTACGCCTACGACATCCCCCGCATCGAGCACGTCGCGTTCTCGCCGAAGTACTGGTCCGAGTCCGGGCTGCCCGGCGCACCTAAGGGCGTGGCGCTTTCGAAACTTAAGTCCTTCCTCCTGAAGAACCTTACGTGCATCCAGGGCGGCGAGCAGGACTGGGGCTACTGGTGGGACCTCGATCTGGAATACTGCCACAAGGGGCTTTTCCTGACGGCGATTCCCGACGACGCAGTGAAGAAGGTCGTGCCTGGGAACATCTGCGCAGGAAACGTGAAGGTGCGCAACGCGGGAGTCGGCATTTTCATCGAGAACGCCGGATATCCCGGGTTCATGCTTACCTACGGCGACATTTCCGCCAGGACGTGCCCCGTATACTTCGCGGACAAGCCGGACTACTCGAAGTACGAGGAGATGGGCATAAGGCCGTCCTACCAGAGGACGTCCTCGCTCCTCTTCACGGGCGTCACCTTCAGGGGCGGAAAGTATTCCGTGGCGTCCGCCAAGGTGGGACCGTACGGAATCAACGTCGCCGACTGCACCTTCACCGGATACGAGCGCGCGGCGCTGCGGTCCGCCACGGGGAACATCACCGTCGCGAAGTGCAGCTTCATGCAGAAGAGGATTCCTGCGTTCGAGCTGACGGACAAGGTCGACCAGCTGGTGCTGGTGGGAAACTCGTTTTCCGGTCCGTCCGACGTCAAGGGCTGGGAAAAGGACGACAGGCGCATAATACGGGAGGACAAGATGGCGAAGGCCGTTCCGTCGATCTCCTACAGCTTCAACCATGTGCCGAGGCGGCGTCCGCAGGGAAATGGAATATGGGACGTCTGCGACTTCGGCGCGGCGCGCGGGACTCTCGAGGCAATCCCGCGGGAAGACTCGACCGCCGCGTTCCAGAAGGCGCTTGACGCCGCAAGGGGGAAGGGCGGCACGGTGTACGTTCCGGCCGGTATATACCGCCTCGACGGCGCGCTGAAGGTCCCGACAGGCGTCGAGTTGCGCGGCTCATTCGAGGGCGCGCACTACGGCAACTCGACCTCGGCGGGGACGCAGCTCTGGGTCTACGGCGGGAAGGACCGTCCGTCCGGGCAGCCGTTGGTCACGCTTTCGAAGGGCTCGGGGTTCAAGGGCTTCACGGTGTTCTATCCGGAGCAGGGGTGGATTGACGGTCCCGGAGCAGCCGAGGCCGAGCGCGTCAAGAAGTATCCGCCGACCGTGCGCACTTCCCAGGACTGCTGGGTGCAGAACTGCACCATCGTGTGCTGCTGGACTGCGATCGACGCCATGACGCAGAGGAGCGACAACATAGAGATCGTGGACGTCACGGGTGCGGCGATGAAGACGACTCTAGAGATAGGGCACGGCACCTCGGGCGGAGTCGTTCGCGACCTCCACTTCAACTATTCCAACTGGACTCACCAGGGTCGCTTCCCGAACAGGCCGAAGGCGGTGGACGGGAAGGACGGGCTCGTGGAGTACACAAACCGCGAGGTCAACGGACTCGTCCTCGGCGATGTGTCGAAGGTCGACTTCTTTTCGTGCTTCAACATCCTCGTCTCCGATCAGATCGTCCTCGAACGCGACAGGTTCACGGGCGGGTCGTTCCGCGGCAAGATGTGGGGCGTCGCGTTCGACGCCGCGCACAACGGCGTCGTTGGGCGCGCCGGTTGCAACGCGGTAATAGGGCTTGTTGCGTCCATGGGCGTCTTCAACCAGCGCGGCGGCGGACACTACGCCGTGACCGACCCCGAGTTCCGCGGGCGGATCGTCTTCTCCAACGCCGACCTCTGGGGCGGCAGTTCGAAAATCTCCGACGTCAACGGCGGGTCCGTCACGTTCTCCCAGCTGCTGTCGTGGTGCAACCTCGAGGCCGTATGCCGCAAGGGCGGAGAGCTGAACATGATTGCCAGCACATTCGTCGGCGACCATGTCGGACACAACGACAAGCGCGACTGCATAAGGTTCGAGTCCGGATCGAAGGGAATGGCCGTCGGCAACCTCGACTGCAGGAAGCGGTTCAAGACGACGTTCGACCCGTCTGCCAACGTGACGCGCTCCGCGAACGGACCGTACGAGTGAGGCGCATAGTCGCCGTGATTGGCAAACGGATTTCTTCGTTGCGCATTTTTCACGATTATTTTTGCGAATAATTCGCGCAATGCTTGTCTGCCTTGTGGTACAATCCAAGCATGAAAAAGAGAATGTGTACTTTTGCCGCTGTTGTTGCGGTGAGCTGTTCCGTCTTCGGACGCGATCCCGTCGACTGGGTTAACACGGAGATCGGCACGATCAGCCACATGCTGGTGCCGTGCTTCCAGACTACTCAGCTCCCTAACGCCATGCTGCGTGTACTGCCGCCGTACCGCGACTACACGGACGACCGCGTCTCCGCGATCTTCCTTCAGACCCCCGACCACCGCGGGCAGCAGGTCTTCGCGGTGCATCCGTTCTCGGGCGACGCGGAGCGGCTCGGCGCGCGCTGGAGCGGCACGTGGGACTCACCCCACTCGACGCCGTATTCATACGATGTGACGTTCGACTCCGAGTGCGTGAAGTTCTCGATCGTTCCCGCGCGGCAGAGCGCGCTTGCGTCGTTCGAGTTCCGCCGCGCGGACGCGGTGCACGCCGTGGTGTTCACGGGGCGCGACGCCGAGGTGAGGCTCGACGGCGCGCGTGTCGTCGCGAAGGACGTGCGGCGCGGACGCTACGCGGCGAGCGACGTCTGGCTTGCGGGCGAGTTCAGCCCGGCGCCCGTGGAGCTCCGCCGCGTCAACGACGGCTTTGCGCTCGTATTCGCGCCCGAGGCGAAGTCGGCGATGCTGAAGTACGGCATCTCCTACATCGACGCAGAGCAGGCGGCGCGCAACTGCGCGCGGGAGATCTCGGGCTGGGACATGGCGGCGCTCGCCGCTACGGGCCGCAGGGCATGGAACGAGAAGCTCTCGAAGATCGAGGTAGAGGGCGGCACCGATGCCGAGAAGACGGTCTTCTACTCCTCGCTCTGGCGCTGCTACGAACGCATGGTCAACGTCACGGAGGACGGGCGCTACCGCGGATGGGACGGCAAGGTTCACGAGACAGGAGGAGTGGACCAGTACACCGACGACTGGATGTGGGACACGTACCGCGCGCACCATCCGCTGATGGTGATCCTCGAGCCGAAGGCCGAGGCGGCGAAGCTCACGAGCTACATCCGCATGGCCGCCGAGAACAAGGAGAAGTGGATGCCCACGTTCCCGGGGATCAACTGCGACCAGCACTGCATGATCAACCACCACGCGGCCATTTCGTTCTACGACGCCTGGGTGAAGGGCGTGAGGGGCTTCGACCTCGCGGCCGCGTTCAAGGCGCTCGACTACACCGAGAAGACAGAGTCGCTCGTGCCGTGGTACCGCGGTCCGCTCACGGAGCTCGACCGGTTCTACGTCGAGAAGGGATATATGCCGGCGCTCAACCCCGGCGACAAGGAGACGTGCACCGCCGTCGACCAGAACTGGGAGAACCGCCAGACGGTCTCCGTGACG
This sequence comes from uncultured bacterium, assembly GCA_902801025.1. Taxonomy (GTDB): domain Bacteria; phylum Verrucomicrobiota; class Kiritimatiellia; order RFP12; family UBA1067; genus UBA1067. The sequence goes on from CADCGZ010000010.1 coordinate 27,794, forward strand.
CAGGGCTCGAGCTACGACGCTTGGGCCATGTCGAAGATCGCCGCAATCGTCGGCGACGCGGACGGCGTCAAGGAGTACGACCGCCGCTCGAAGTTCTACCGCAACCTGTGGGATCCGAAGACGAAGTTCTTCCGCCCCAGGAACGCCGCGGGCGAATTCGTGGAGCCGTTCGACCCGATTATCTGCGGCGGGAAGGGCGCGCGCAGCTACTACACCGAGAACAACGCCTGGACGTACATCTGGGACGTGCAGCACGACATCCCGCAGCTTGTCGAGTACCTCGGCGGGCCTGCTGGCATGGCGCGCAGGCTTGACGAGATGCTCAACACGTCCTGCGGAAACCGCTTCCGCTACACGGCCGAGATGCCGGACGGCGCGACGGGCATGATGGGCATGTTCACGATGGCGAACGAGCCCTCGTTCCACATCCCGTACCTCTACAACTTCGCGGGCGAGCCGCGCAAGACGCAGAAGTTCGTCCGCAAGACGCTCGACGCGTGGTTCCGCAACGACAGGATGGGCATGTGCGGCGACGAAGACGGCGGCGGAATGTGCTCCTACGCCGTGTTCTCGATGATGGGCTTCTATCCCGTGACGCCGGGCCTCCCCGAGTACCAGCTCGGCTCCCCGGTGTTCTCGAAGGTGACGATCCACCAGGAGAACGGCAAGTCGTTCGTCGTCGACGCTCCCAAGTCGAGCCGCGACGCTAAGTACGTCGCCTCTGCGACGATCGGCGGCAGTCCGCTTGTGGGCACGGCGATTCCGCACGCCGCGGTGGTGTCCGGCGAGACGCTCCGCCTTGAGATGACGGCTGAGTGATTTCTCAAATCAACGGAGAAGCAAAATGAGAGACATAAATTCGTTGCTGGGTTGCGCGTTCCTGTTTGGCGCGATCTCCTTTGCCCTTGCCGCAAACGCGGCGGATGTCGAAGTGACGTTCTATACGCCATCGATCGCGCGAATCGTGCGCGCTCCAAACGGCGAGGTCGTCAAAAAGGCCGACATCGTCACGGCGAAGCCGCAGAAGGTGAAGATGTCCGTGCTGGAGAACGACGACGCCAAGACCTGGAAGAGCGCTGCGCTTTCCGTGCGGCTCGACAAGAAGACGGGCGGGCTTTCGTTCCTTCGTCCCGACGGCTCGGTCATGCTCGAGGAAGCCGGGCCCGCCAAGTTCAAGCAGGAGACGTACAAGGGCGGCTACACGGCGACGAAGGTCTCACAGCGCTGGAAGGCCGCGAAGGACATGCCTGTGTACGGACTCGGCAGCGTGCAGAACGGACGCCTCGACCAGCGCAACGCCGGGCGATTGAGGCTGCAGCCCGAGAACTGCGACGACGGCATTCCGTTCCTCTGCGGCATAGGCGGATGGGGGCTCTACTGGGACAACGTGTCCGTGACTTGGTATTCGACGGATGCGACGAGCGTCGGCTTCTCGAGCGACGTCGGCGACGCGGAGGACTACTACTTCATCGCGGGCGGCTCGCTCGACGGCGTCGTAGGCGCGATGCGACACCTGACGGGGAAGGTTCCGATGAACGCGCTCTGGAGCTACGGCTTCTGGCAGAGCCGCGAGCGCTATACCGACTGCGGCAAGCTCCTCGAGGTCTTGCGCCGATACAGGAAGGACGGAGTGCCGATGGACGGAATCATCCAGGACTGGCAGTACTGGGGCGACAACGCCCACTGGAACGCGATGGCGTTTCTCAATCCGGGCTTCGCGGACGCGCAGGCGATGATCGACGAGGTGCATGCCTCGAACTGCCACTTCATCATCTCCATCTGGTGCAGCTTCGGACCCGAGACGGCGGCCTACGCCGACTTCGAGAAGGCTGGCGCGCTCCTCGACCTGCCCACATACCCCGGCAAGTCGAAGCCCTACGACTGCTACAGCGCGGAGGCGCGAGAAATTTGCTGGAAGCACGCCGCGAAGCTCTACGGATACGGACTCGACGGCTGGTGGATGGACTCGACCGAGCCGGAGCCGTGGGGGCAGGGTGAGCACCACAACGACATCCCGTGTTCGCTCGGTCGCTACCGCGACGTCAGGCTCGCCTATCCGTTCTACGCAATCCGCAACATCCACGACCACACCAAGGCGACGCGTCCCGACCGCCGCGTGTTCATCCTCACGCGCTCAGCCTCGGCCGGACTCCAGCGCACCGGTGCGCACACGTGGAGCGGCGACACCAAGTGCACGTGGGAGGCGCTCAGGAAGCAGATTCCGTGCGGACTCAACTTCGCGCTTTCCGGCAATCCCAACTGGAGCGGCGACCTCGGCGGCTTCAGCGGTCCGAAGCGCGAGACTTTCGGCGAGCTCTACGCGCGCTGGATGCAGTACGGCGTCTTCCAGCCGATGATGCGCAGCCACGGCACCGGAATGTGGCGCGAACTTTATCTCTTCGGCAAGCCGGGCGAGCCGCTTTACGATTCGCTTCTTGCGTCCGTGAAGCTCCGCTACCGCTTCCTCCCGCGCATCTACTCGATTGCACACGAAGCGTATGCGTCAAACATGTCGTTCATGCGTCCGATAGTCGCAGAGTTCCCTGATGACCGCCGGACGTGGGACGAGAAGGGCTCGTTCCTCTTTGGACGCGACATACTCGTCGCCCCGGTAACGTCCTCGAATGTAACGTCCGTCGCGACGTACCTGCCGCAGGGCGCGGACTGGTACAACTACTTCACCGGCGAGCGCGCGAATGGCGGAGCGGAGCATGAGATGAAGACCGACCTTTCGAACTTTCCGTTGTATGTTCGTGCTGGCGCGATTCTTGTCGACGGACCTGACGTGCAATACGTCGGCGAGAAGCCGTGGGACAACCTCGCGGTGACCGTCTATCCAGGTGCGGACGGATCCTTCGAACTCTACGAGGACGCTGGCGATGGGTACAAGTACGAGAAGGGCGAGTTCACGACGATCGGTTTCTCGTGGAACGACAAGACCAAGACATTGACAATCGGCGCGCGCAATGGGGCCTATCCCGGCATGCTCAAGGACAGGACTTTCCGCGTGAAGACTCTCGGCGGTGCCGAGAAGACCGTGAAGTACAGCGGGAAGCCAGTCGAAGTTTCATTGTAAACTGTAACTTTTAAGAAAACATAAAATAACATAAACCAAAGGAGGAAATCATGAAAAGCATAATTCGTCATATTCCGAGGGGGGGGGCAAAAACTGCAAGTTATGTCCTTATGGGATTCTTCCTGTCACCTCTGATTGCATCCGCGGTTGATATGCCGGACGGCTACACACAACTCGACTGGATCGAGTCGTACAACAAGAGCCAGTGGATCGACACGGGGTACGTCCCCAACGCCAACACGGTCGTCAGCGCGAAGCTGCGCCCGACGGACAGCGGCGGATGGACGGCTCTCTTCGGCGTCTTTTCCGAGAACGACAACACCAGCTATGGCATAGGATTTCGCCAAAGCGGTGCAGTGAGCGGAACACTCAACGCCTTTTTCTGCTCTAACCATTCGGGCAACGATATCGTCTATTCTCCTGGGACGGACTACGAGGTCGAGCTCAAAAGCGGCAGCTACACGCTTTCGTCCGCTGATGGCACCAATACAAAAACCTTCACTACGACCCCTGCCAACTTCTCGCATTTCAGTGCAGAGAAAGGGACTACGATGCTCGTGTTCTGCGAGCACAATTACTACAACAATGCCCCGGAAGTGCGTCGGCATTCGAACATGCGTCTCTATTCGATGTCCATTCTCGAGACCGACGGCGGGGCGCAGACGCCGGTGCGCAATTTCATACCTTGCCGGGACGGGAACGGTGCGTGCGGACTGTGGGATTCCGTTGAGGGAAAGTTCTACGCCAACAAGGGAAGCAATGGCGACTTTCGCGGCAGCGGGATTGTCTATTCCCTTGTTGACGGTGTCGCGACCGTGGCCGAGGGCGGCGTTCTGTCGAAGGCGGAGGCCAACACCATCTCGAAGTTCCTCCTCGGTGCGTCCTGCACTGACAACAAGATCGTGTTCCGTGCGAGCGAATGGACGCCGGAGGAGTTTGTAGACACGATTACCGGCACCAAGTTTGCTGAGTGGACGGGCGCCGTTTCCTATACCGGAAGCGTAGGCGACGAGAAGGGGTCGGCGAGTGCCGGGCAGATCCGTCTTGCCGGCGAGGGTGCCAATCTCGTCGTGGATGGCGACATTGCGCTTTCGTCCAAGAACATATATGTGACAGGCAACGTGGCGATATCGGGGGAAGACAACGAACTGTCCGTGACCGATGTCCGTTTTTCGAATATTGTCAAAGGCGACTCGATACTTTCCGTGCGAGACGGAGCGAAGCTCCTGGCGTCGGGAGACGTCGTGCTCGGTACCGCCAACGGGAATGACAACAACTGGTACCGCAATTTTCTGATTGTCGACGATGCCGGACTGTCGCTCAATCCGCTTCCGTCGGGATCTGCAAACAAGAGGATCCGACTGGGAGCCGCGAACAGCGCGAACGGCATTCTCGTCGTCAAGGATGGTGGCGTCGTCAACGACCGCATCACAGGTGGCGACGCAAGCTGGGGCCGTAGCGCCGTGATCATTGAGGCGGGAGGCGTCGTCACCAACCATTGCGGTGCTGGTAGCGACGGATATATTTCGAAATATGGCTATGGCTACCTCGAGAACGGCGGCGAGTATGTCGTGAAAGGCTGGCATCAGGTTGCTGGCAACGATGTCAATAATTCCGGCATTATCGGGCTGATCTATCAAAAGGGCGATCTAGTGTTCAATCCGTCGAACAACGGTCAGTTCGAAATCTGCCGCGGCGCGACAGGCGTCGTGTACCAGACTTCAGGGACGACCGATATAAAGTCCAACAACCTTGAGATCAACTCGCAGGGCTACTCGCGAAGCAACAGCTTTGGCGTCCTGACAATAGAAGGTTCGGAGTCGATTGCGAAGGCGACGAAGGTCGCCGCGGCGAATGCGCCGAACGTGACCGGCGTGCTGAATCTCCGCGAAGGCGGTACGCTCCAATACGACGTGCTGGTGGCGAGGGACACGAACCAGTCCAGCATCGACACGGAACTCTTCTACGTCAACTTCGACGGCGGATATCTGAGGCACGTGAAATCCGGAAGCACATCTGGAAACCTCTTCGACACGACCGAGGCCAAGCGGCCTACCGCTGTGACGATTTTCGGGGGCGGCATGGGCGTGGACGTGCCGGACGGCTACACGACGACGCTCAACATGGCAGTGTCAGCTCCGACGGGACGCGGCGTCGCGTCGATCGCTCTTTCCTCCGAAGTGCTGGATCAGGAGTACATCGGCGCTCCCTTTGTCAGCATCACCGGCGACGGCTGGGGCGCTACGGCCGTCGCAGTCTACGATTCAGCGACACGGCGCGTCACTGGCGTCAAGGTGACGTCCCCCGGTTGCGGCTACACGACGGCATCGGCCGTTCTCGCGGGCGGTCGCGTCAACAGCAATGCGGCGCTCCCTGCGGCAGTGACGCTCACCCCCGACGGCGAAGGCCAGTTGAGCGGCGGGCTTTTGAAGCGCGGCGCTGGTACGCTTGTTCTCGGCGACGGGACGTTGCCCGACAATCTTCCGCTCACGCTCGAAGGGGGAGTCCTCGACCTAGGCGGCGTCACGTACCACACGCCTGTCCTGACGCTTGCGGGCGGCAAGGTCACGAATGGATCGGTCGTGGCGAACAAGATCGTGTCGTCAACGGGCGGCGCGGAGTTTCTGCAGAGGGACGGCTTGATCACCCTCGTCCCCGGCGGTTCGCTTTCCGTCGCGAGCGGCACGCTCACGGTCGACACGCGCGGCGCGGGATTGATGATGACGCTTGTGTCGTGCTCCGACCTCGCCGGAGTCAATGCAGTGATGGATGGTACGACGGCCATTGACTGGACTGGCGCGACGAGGGTGTTCGACTTCAACAGGGCGAACAGCACGGCAGGCTGGTCCAACTACCAGGTCCTTGCCTACAGGGGCTACATCTGGAACCGCGGCGAAAGCGACGCGGCATGCACGTTCGGCGAGGTGTTCGACGACGGTGCGAGCGTCTTCATCGACGGCAAGGCAGTAATGACGTTCCCCGGCAACCAAGACTCTTGGAACCATCTCGACCTCGCAACCGTCACGCTGACACCTGGAGCGCATGCGTTCGAGGTTCGTTTTGCCCAGCTCGCCGGTGGTGCCGGCCCGGCGAACCAGACGTCTGGTCACAACGACACCTGGCCTCCGAGTACGCTCGCATTCGGCATCGACTGGCAGGGGCGCGGAACCTACGACATCAGCGACTATGACAGGCTGACCGATCTTTGGAGCGGCGAGAGGTTCACCATCTCTTCGACTCAAACCCTGTTTGATGGCACAGCGACGGTCGCGCCAGGCGCAATGCTGTCGTTCAATGGAGGCGGACAGGAACTGACGCTGTCGCAGGAGCTGGCGATATCAGCCGCAGACATCCTTGCGGGGCGCTGCATTGCGTTCGAGGGGGCGTCCGTCTCGTTCGCAGCGGGTGCGACGCTCGCCATAACCGGACTCGACGCGGGCGATCTCGACATCACGCGCAGGTATGTTCTGCTAGAAGCGGAGGGCGGAATCGAAGGACTCGAAAACCTGACGATCTCGCCGGCCGCGCCGAAGGGATGGAGATACGAGCTGCGCGGCAGCAAGCTGACGCTCGCACCGCACATCGGACTGGCGGTGATTGTACGGTAAAAATCAGACAAAAGGGACATCATGAGAAAAACTGCAGTTGTGTTGGCGGTGGCGGCGGTTGCCGCCGGCGTTGGTGCCGTTCCGAACGACGCGCGTCGCGCGGAGGCGGAGAAGGAGGCGAGGGCCGTTCTCGAAAAGCTGACGCCGGACGAGAAGGTCCAGATGCTCATGATGGACAATCCCGAGATCAAGCGCGTCGGGATCCCGCGCTTCCACTGGTGGAGCGAGGCGCTGCACGGGTACGCGCGGAGCGGACTCGCGACGGTGTTCCCGCAGGCGATCGGCGCGGCGGCGACGTTCGACGACGAGCTCGAGCACAGGATGGCGGATGCGATTTCGACCGAGGCGCGCGCTAAGGTGAACCTGTACCGCGCCCAGGGCGAGCGCGGCGGGAACCACTGCCTTTCGCTGTGGAGCCCGAACGTCAACATGGACCGCGATCCGCGCTGGGGGCGCGGGCAGGAGACGTTCGGCGAAGACCCATACCTCACCTCGCGCATGGGCGTGGCTTTCGTGAAGGGCATTCAGGGCGACGACCCGAAGTACCTGAAGGCCGTCGCGTGCGCGAAGCACTACGCCGTCCACTCCGGTCCCGAGAAGAAGCGCCACGAGTTCAACGTGAACCTCGACGACCGCGATCTCTACGAATACTACCTCCCGGCGTTCAAGGCGCTCGTGAAGGAGGCGAAGGTCGAGAGCGTGATGGGCGCGTACTCGGCGGTCAACGGCGTCCCGTGCTGCGCGAACAAGCGGCTTCTCGTCGACATCCTGCGCGGCGAGTGGGGCTTCCGGGGAACCGTCGTCAGCGATGTCGGAGCGGTCGACGACATCTGGAAGAACCACAAGTACAGGAAGAACGCGGTCGAAGGCGACCTTGCGGCGATCGAGGGCGGACTCGACCTCTGCAGCGAGGCCACGTACCACCACATGCGCGGCCCTGTAAAAGAGGGGAAGATCGACCCCGCGATCTTCGACAAGCCGCTCATGCACATCCTAACCACGCGCGCGCTGCTCGGCGACCTCGATCCCAAGGCGAAGACGCCGTGGGACAACCTCGGAGAGAAGGACGTCAACAACGCGAAGCACAAGGCAATCGCGCTCGAGTGCGCCGAGAAGTCGCTCGTCCTTCTCAAGAACAACGGCGTCCTGCCGCTCGACGTCTCGAAGATGAAGCGACTCGACATCTGCGGCCGCAGCCGGGACGAGAACATCCTGATGGGCAACTACAACGGCGAGCCGGCCGATGCGGTGACGATTCTGAAGGGCTTCCTTCGCACCGTGGGGCCGGGCTGCATCCTCGACGCTTGGTTCGACTCCAACCCGATGGTGCGCGTGATCGGCCTCTGCCCGATCGACGAGGGCGAGGACCACGACCGCAATGACATCCGCATGTACCAGCAGCAGCTCAAGGACATACGCAACGACCGCCAGAAGCGTCCCAACCAGAAGGTCATCGCCGTCGTCCCCGGCGGCAGCTCGATGGATTTGAGAGAAGTGTGCGAGCTTGCGGACGCGGTGCTTGTCTGCTGGTATCCGGGCGAACAGGGCGGCATCGCCGTCGCGAACGCCGTCCTCGGAAAGGTGAACACCTTCGGCAAGTTGCCCGTCACGTTCTACCGCAATCCCGAGAAGATGCCCGACTTCGAGGACTACACGCTCCCCGGGCGCACCTACCTCTACAACGACCAGAACGTCCTCTATCCGTTCGGCTACGGCCTCAGTTACACGACGTTCGGTGTTGCGGAAGTCAAGACCGACCTCGACAAGAAGGCGTTGGCGCTGGCGGAGAAGCAGGAAGTCTACAATGCGGACTTCTCGATTCATCCGGGCGATGTGAAGGATGCAAAGGCAGAGCAGAAAGACGGATCCGGTGAGCGTATCGCCGCCAACCTGTCCACGAAGGTGCTGAAGGTCTCCGCCGTTGTCACTAACACTGGTAATGTTGCGGGTGACGAGGTCGTGCAGCTCTACGTTCGTTCACCCGAAGGTTCGGGTGACCGTCGTCGCCATCACCTCGAAGGCTTTAAGCGCGTCACGCTCAAGCCGGGCGAGTCGAAGAAGGTGACGTTCGAGCTGACGGCCGCGCAGCTTGCGCAGTTCGGTAAGGACGGCAAACAGTCCCTCGCGAAGGGCTGGTACCGTCTTTTCATCGGTGGCGGACAGCCCGGGTATACGGATAACACGCGCTGCGTGTTCGTGGAACTGTAAGGGATTTTCAAACTATGAAGAAGATTTTATTGACAGCTACGGCCGCTCTTGCGGCCACCCAGCTCATCGCCGTGACTGACGCGCGTCGCGAAGAATGCCGCGCCAAGGCACGCGAACTCGTCGCGAAGCTTTCGCCGGCGAACTGCGAACGCCTCTCCAACGGCGGCTCGCCCGAGATCAAGGAACTCGGCATTCCGCGCTATTCGTGGTGGAACGAGGCGTTGCACGGTATCGCCCGGTGCGGACTTGCGACCGTCTTCCCGCAGGCGATCGGCCGTGCGGCGACCTTTGACCTCGCGGTCGAAAAGGAAGTCGCCGATATTATCGCCATCGAGGCGCGTGCGAAGCACAACCTCTTCCGTGCGAAGGGTGCGACGGATTTGTATACGGGCCTCACGCTGTGGAGTCCGAACGTGAACCTCTTCCGCGATCCGCGGTGGGGACGTGGACACGAGACCTTCGGCGAAGACCCGTACCTTACCGGACGGATGGGTGTCACGTTTGTGAAAGGACTCCAAGGCGACGATCCGAACTACCTGATGACGTCTGCCTGCGCGAAGCATTACGCCGTCCATTCCGGTCCTGAGGCCAAGCGACATGAGTTCAATGTCAATATCGACAAGCGCGACCTCTACGAGTACTATCTCGCGTCCTTCAAGCCGCTCGTCACCGAGGCGAAGGTCGATAGCGTGATGGGCGCGTACTCGGCCGTTAATGGCGTGCCGTGCTGCGCAAATAAGTTTTTGCTCCGTGACGTTCTGCGTGACGAGTGGGGTTTTAAGGGACACGTCGTCTCTGATGTCGGCGCCTGTTCGGACGTCTGGCGCAACCACAAGTATGTTAAGACGGATAAGGAAGCGGCGCTCGCGTGCCTTGAGGGCGGCCTTGACCTCTGCAACGACGGCACCTACGGTTCGATTCGTGGCGATCTCGAAAAGGGTAAGATCGACCGCAAGGTCGTGGAGGAGGCGACCGTCAACCTGCTGGCGACGCGTCTTCTCCTCGGCAACATCGGCGGCGAGAAGACGCCGTGGGACGGCCTCGGCGAAAAGGACATCGCGACGCCCGAGCATCTCGCCGTCTCGCTCAAGTGCGCGGAAAAGTCGATTGTTCTCTTGAAGAATAACGGCGTCCTGCCGATCGACATGGCGAAGACGAAGCGCATCGCGATGTGGGGCCGCCACAAGGAGGAGGGCGTCCTCCTCGGTAACTACAATGGACTCCCCGCCGATCCCGTCTCCATCTACCGTGCGTTCCTGCGCGAGCTCGGTCCCGGTAAGGGGATCGAAGAGAATTCGCATAACGGTGATGTCGTCATCGCCTGCATCGGCCTCACGCCGGGCGACGAGGGCGAGGGCGGCGACAAGAAGCACATCAACCTGCGCGACGACCAGCTCAAGCAGCTCCGGAAGGACCGCAAGGAGCATCCGAACGGAAAGATCGTCGCCGTCGTCTACGGCGGCAGCTGCATGGACCTCCGGGAGGTCAGCGAACTCTGTGACGCTGTCCTTCTCGCGTGGTATCCGGGCGATCAGGGCGGCACGGCGATTTACCGCACGATCGCGGGCCTTAACAATCCCGCAGGACGTCTCCCGATCACGTTCTATGGCGATACGACCAAGCTCCCCGATTTTGAGGACTACAAGCTCCCCGGCCGCACGTACCTCTACGGCACGGAGAACGTCGTCTATCCGTTTGGCTACGGCCTGAGCTACACCACGTTCGCGTACGCGAACGTGGAGGTGAAGGCGAAAGGTGAAGGTGAACAGCGGACGGTCAAGGTTTCTGTTGCGGTGAAGAACTCCGGGAAGGTCGCGGGCGACGAGGTCGTGCAGCTCTACGTCCGCTCGCCGAAGGGCTCGGGCGACCGCCGCATCCACCACCTCGAGGGCTTCACGCGCGTCAGCCTCAAGCCCGGCGAGACGAAGACGGTCAGCTTCACGCTCAAGCCCGAGCAGCTCATGCAGTTCGGGATGGACGGCAAGCAGTCGCTCGCGAAGGGCTCGTACACGTTCTTCGTCGGCGGCGGCCAGCCCGGCTACGCCGAGAACGTCAAGAACGCCCAGCTGACCTTCTAATTGGCGATTGACGATGAAAAGACTTTTGTTTTCGGTAGTCCTTGCCTCGCTCATCGGATCGCTCTCGGCCGAGACGGCCCCGGAGGCGAAAATCGCCGCTTTCCGCGCCAAGGCGCGGAAACTCGTCTCTCAGATGACGCTTGCGGAGAAACGCAGTCAGCTGGTGAACGGGGCGGCTGGCATTAAGCGGCTTGGCATCCCGCCCTACGGGTGGTGGAACGAGGCGTTGCACGGCGTGGCGCGCAACGGGCGTGCAACCGTGTTTCCCCAGCCGATCGGACAGGCGGCGTCGTTCAATCCCGACCTGATCAGGAAGGTGGCCGAGGCGATTGCGGACGAGGGACGCGCGAAGCACGCCGCCTCGCTTGCGAACCGGCGCACCGATTCGTACACCGGCCTCACCTACTGGAGTCCGAACGTCAACATCTTCCGCGATCCGCGCTGGGGCCGCGGCATGGAGACGTGGGGCGAGGACCCGTTCCTGACCGGTGTCCTCGGCGGCGCCTTCGTCCGCGGCATCCAGGGCGACGATCCCGTCTACTACAAGGCCACGGCCTGCGCGAAGCATTACGCCGTCCATTCGGGTCCCGAACCGAAGCGGCACAGCTTCAACGCCAAGCCGCCGAAGAAGGATCTCTACGAGACGTACCTGCCCGCCTTTGAGGCGCTCGTCAGGGAGGCGAAGGTGCAGTCCGTGATGAGCGCCTACAACGCCGTCTACGGCGAGAGCGCGACCTCAAGCGAGTTTCTGTTGAAGGACGTCCTGCGCAAGAGCTGGGGCTTCGAGGGCATCGTCGTCTCCGACTCCGGGGCGGTCGCGGACATTCGCGGGGGGCATCACCTCGAGAAGGAGCGCGAAGGCTCCGCGGCGCGTGCGCTGAACCACGGCCTGACCTACGAATGCGGTAGCGACTTCAGTGCGCTCGAGGGAGCTGTCGCGCGCGGTCTCGTCAAGGAGGAGGTCATTGACGCGGCGGTCGTGGACATGCTGACGACGCGCTACCGTCTCGGCATCCTCGACGACGATCCGGACTGCCCGTACAACGCGGTGGACCCGGCTTGCGTCTGCTCCGAGGCGCACCGGACGCTGGCCCGCGAACTGGCGCGCGAGTCGATGGTGCTCTTGAAGAACGACCGCGGCGCGCTTCCGATCAGGCTTGAGAACCGCCAGCGGTGCATCGCGGTCAACGGGTCGATCGCCTTCGACGGCTTCGCGCTGATGGGCAACTACTACGGTTTCAGCCCGAACCTCGTCACCTACATCGAGGGCATCGCGGACGCCCTTGGCAACGGACTGGGCCTCGCGTACAATCCGGGGTACTACTACGGCAAGACGGGCGGCGCGAGCTCGACCTGGGCCGGCGGCGACGTCGCCATCGCCTTCGTCGGCAACGTGCCGCTCTTCGAGGGCGAGGAAGGCGACGCCATCGGCTCCTCCGCCGGCGGCGACCGCAAGACGCTGGCGCTGCAGGAGGTGCAGCTCGAAATGCTGCGCCGCCTCAGCAAGAGCCGTCCGGGCTACGCGCGTCTCGTCACGGTCGTCACGGGCGGAAGCCCGATCGCCCTCAAGGAGGTGATGGAGCTTTCGGACGCCGTCATCTTCGCGTGGTATCCGGGCGAGCAGGGCGGCCATGCCCTCGCCGATCTCCTCTTCGGCAAGGCCGACTTCACGGGACGTCTCCCGATGACCTTCCCGGTCGATGAGACCGTCCTGCCGGATTTCGAGGACTACTCGATGAAGGGGCGCACCTACAAGTACCAGACCGAGGGCGTCTTCCTCCCGTTCGGCTACGGACTCTCCCTCGCGTCCGCCTCCTACGAGAAGGTCGAAGTTGCCGCGGATCGCGTTTCCGCTTCGGTGACGCTGAAGAACACCGGCAAGCGCGAGGCCGTTGAAACCGTCCAGCTCTACGTTGCGACGCCGAACGCCGGCAAGGGCGCGCCGCTCGCGTCCCTCGCCGGATTCGCGCGCGTCACGGTTCCGGCGGGCAAGACCGTCACGGCGACCGTTCCGATTGCAAACAAGTACGCGTTCACGGAGGTGACCGAGGACGGCGCGCGCGTGACGCCGAAGGGCGTCTACCGCGTCATCGCCGCCTCCGCCGCGCCCGGTGCGCGGAGCGACGAGCTTGGCGTCCGCAGGTGTGAAACAGCAATCAGGAAATGAAGTCGATGAGAAAATTGCTTTTTGTCGGGACGGCGGCGCTGGTGTCCGCCAATCTGACGGCCGTGCCGTCCGATGCGCGGCGCGCGGAGGCGGAGAAGGAGGCCCAGGCCGTCTATGAACAGCTGACGCCGGAGGAGTGCGTGAAGCTGGCGATGATGGACAGTCCCGCCGTGGATCGCATCGGGCTTCCGAAGTTCCACTGGTGGAGCGAGGCGCTTCACGGGTATGCGTGGAGCGGGATGGCGACGGTGTTTCCGCAGTCCATCGGCCGCGCCGCGACGTTCGACATCGAACTCGAGCGGCGTATGGCGGACGCGATCTCGACCGAGGCGCGTGCGAAGGTGAACCTCTATCGCAAGAGGGGTCTCCGCGGCAGCCGTCAGTGCCTGTCGCTGTGGAGTCCGAACGTGAACCTCGTGCGCGATCCGCGCTGGGGACGCGGACAGGAGACGTTCGGTGAAGACCCTTATCTCACCGGCCGCATGGGCACGGCGTTCGTGAAGGGCATCCAGGGTGACGATCCGAAATTCCTCAAGGCCGTTGCGTGCGCGAAGCACTACGCCGTCCACTCGGGACCCGAACCGAAGCGCCACGAGTTCAACGTCGATCTCGACAAGCGCGACCTCTACGAATACTATCTCCAGTCCTTCAGGCCGCTCGTCACCGAGGGCAAGGTCGAGAGCGTCATGGGCGCGTATTCTGCCGTCAACGGCGTACCCTGCTGCGCGAGCAAGTTCCTGCTGCAGGACGTCCTGCGCGACGAATGGGGCTTCAGGGGGTCGGTCGTCTCCGATGTGGGTGCCGTCGATGACATCGCGAAGAACCACAAGTACCGGGCCAACACGTTCGAGGGCTGCCTGGCCGCGATCGAGGGCGGACTCGACCTCTGCAGCGAAGGGACGTACAGCCATCTTCGCGGACCGATGCGCGAAGGGAAGATCAAGAAGGAGCTCCTCAAGAAGCCGCTTATGCACCTTTTGACAACGCGCGCGCTCCTCGGCGAGCTCAGTGCGGAGACGAAGACGCCGTGGGATCACCTCGGCGGCGAGGTGATCAACTGCGAGGCGCACAAGGCCATCGCCCGCGAAATCGCCGAGAAGTCCGCTGTCCTGGTCAAGAACAACGGCATCCTGCCGCTCGATCAGAAGAAGTACAATTCGATCGGCGTCTGGGGCTGTGCGACGGACCAGGGAGTCCTGAGCGGCAACTACAGCGGACGCGCGCCGATCAACATGACGCTCCTGAGCGGGCTCATGCAGGAGGCCGAACCGGGCGTGTGCGTCGACTTCCGCCACGAAGGTGACGTCATCGTCACGGGTTTCCGCGTCGCCGACGAGGGCGAGGAACACGACCGCAAGGACCTCAAGCTCCAGCAGGGCTACGTCAACGAGCTTCGGAACGACCGCAAGAAGCATCCGAACACGCCCGTCATCGGCGTCGTCTACGGCGGCAGCGCGGCGGATATCCGCGATATCATGGAGCTCTGCGACGCGGTGATCGTCGCGTTCTATCCGGGCGAACAGGGCGGCACGGCCCTCGCCCGCATCATCTGCGGCAAGGTCTCGCCGTCGGGACGTCTTCCGATCACCTATTACAAGGACGTCGAGAAGCTTCCCGACTTCGAGGACTACCGGCTCCCGGGACATACGTATCGTTACGGACAGGAGAACGTCCTCTTTCCGTTTGGCTACGGCCTGAGCTATACCTCGTTCGCGTACGCAAATGTGAAGGTGGAGAAAGTAGGTGGAGGTGGAGGGGTGAAGGTGCGGGCGGAGGTGAAGAACTCCGGGAAGGTCGCGGGCGACGAGGTCGTGCAGCTCTACGTCCGCTCGCCGAAGGGCTCGGGCGACCGCCGCCGCCACCATCTCGAGGGCTTCAAGCGCGTGAGCCTCAAGCCTGGCGAGTCGAAGACTGTCTCGTTTAAGCTCAAGCCCGAGCAGATGATGCAGTTCGGCATGGACGGAAAGCAGTCACTCGCGAAGGGCGAGTACACCGTCTTCGTCGGCGGCGGACAGCCCGGCTTCACCGACGGCGTCCAGTCGGCCAAGGTCGGCTTCTGACTTCGCGAACCCTCAGAAGAAGGACAAGGGGATACGGGTATGCACACCTGCACAAGAAAACAGGCATTTGTTCTCGCGCTTGCCACCGCGCTGACGCTCGCCGGAACGGCTGAAGCGACGCGTCTCGGCGAAACGCGCACGCGTCAGTACCGTGAACTCCAGGCGCGCATATGCCGCGGATGGAACACGTGGTACAACAACAGCATGACGGCGCACACTTTTCTCCCAGACGGCTTCACGGTGAACTTCGGCGTCTCGCTGCACAACGGAAAGGAATACCGCCGCGAGTTTCTCAAGAACGGAAGATCAAGGACAGGCGTCATTCCGGGGCTGAGGTCCGATGACGGGCGCTACACGAGCGTCGAGATAGTCCAGAACCAGTTCGCCCTCACGCTCGAGACTGCGGCTGACGGAGAAGACCTCGTCGCGCTTGTGACGCCTTCGAACAAATGCGGGCATCTCGTCATAGCGGACGTTTTCTATCCGTGGGAGCGCGACGGAACCGTCGGGCGCGCGGGCGATCAGCTCTTCGGAATGCGAGGCGGACGCAGGTTCACCGTCTCCACCACGGCGGCTCCCGCGAAGATGCCGTACATGCCGTCCGGCTCTCCGCGCCTTGCCGTGCGGCTACAGGGGAAGATCGGCTTCTATACCGGCAGGGCGCGCACGCTCGAGGAAATCGAGAAGCTCATCGGCGAGCGCCGCGCCGAACAGGAGAAGCGCGTCGCGTCGTGGGGCGAGCATGCCGATTCGTTCCAGGGCATGCAGACGATCCTCGCGTGGAACACAATCTACGACGCGCCCAACAAGAGGGCCATAGCGCCCGTGAGCCGCAACTGGAACTACAACTGGGAGGGATGGGTCCTTTTCGACTGGGACACCTACTTCGCGGCATGGATGCTCTCGTCGTTCAACCGCGACCTCGCCTTCGCAAACGCCGTCGAGATCACGAAGAGCGTGACGGGAGAGGGATTCGTCCCCAACTACAAGTCCGCGTCTGGCATATCCGCCGACCGCTCGCAGCCTCCCGTCGGCAGCCGCACGATTCTTGAAATCTACAGGCGCTATCCTGAAAAGTGGCTTCTGGAGGAGACTTACGACGAGCTCATTGCCTGGAATCGCTGGTGGCCGAAGGCCCGCATGTGCGGCGACGGGTTCCTCGCGTGGGGCACGCACGGCTGGAACAAAGACGGCACGCGCCGCGCCCAGGCGCTGCATCTGGCGAAGTACGAGTCGGGTCTCGACAACTCGCCCATGTTCGACGAAGCGAAAATGCTTCCGGAGACGTGCACGATGGACCAGGCGGACGTCGGGCTGATGGCGATGTACGTCATGGACTGCAAGGCGCTAGCCGAGATCGCCGGCATCCTCGACAGGCGCGGCGACCGCGAGGAGCTGCTCGGGCGCGCAAAGTCCTACGCTGACAAGCTCCAGACGATGTGGGACGATAAGACAGGCATCTACCGCAACGTCAGGATGCCGGGGAACAGTTTCCTCGACGTCCTCTCGCCCTGCAACTTCTATCCGCTGCTCTCCGGCACGGCGACGAATGAGCAGGCCGACCGCATGATAAACGAGCACTATTTCAATCCGGAGGAGTTCTACGGCGAGTTCGTGATGCCTGCGAGCGCGCGCAATGCGAGGGGCTTCAAGGACAACAACTACTGGCGCGGACGCATCTGGGCACCGCTGAACTTCCTTGTCTACCTCGGCATGAAGGACTACAGGACGCCGACAGTCGACAAGGCTCGCGCAGACCTCGTGGAGCGCTCGCGCAATTTGCTGATGAAGAACTGGAAGGAGAACGGCGGTATATACGAGAACTACAATTCCGTGACCGGTGCTGGCGGAGACGCAGGCGCGTCGGATGCCTTCTACCACTGGGGCGCGCTTCTCACGTTCATTGGAATCCTCGACAGCGGCAAGTAGCCCTAGATGCTGAAATAGATAGTGCATCCGCTGCCTTTGCGCGATTCTCATGGATTTTTTTACGCTGGCTTCACTTGTTGCTGTTTTAGAATATGATATAATTCTCGAAAAGTCGTTTTGCGCCATAATTCACTGAGATAATAGAATCATGAAAACATTATTCAGACAACTGCTGGTCCCGGCCGCTGTCTTTGCGACTGCTGTCGCGTGCGCCGACGGTGGAGCGCAACCGTTCGACCTCTCCGATGTCGCGCCGTCGCGCTGCATCGCCGGAAACACCGAGGCGGGAACTCCTTCGGCCTACAACAATCGCGGCGCGGTGTACGCATTCAACGGAAGCGGCATCGCCGACGACGGAACATGCGGAGTTGATGCCAACAACGCAATGTTCATGCTGTCATCGAACAACTCAGGATCATTCCCGTGGTACATCCAGGTCGATCTCGGCAAAGTCGTCCGCCTCGACGGCGTGAGGCTCTACAACTTCAACTTCGCCGCGGGCGGTAAGTCCTACACGGAGCGCGGCGTCAGGGAGTTCAAGCTGTACGTCTCGACCGGCGACGCGTGGAAGATGTCGGCAGCCGACATCCAGTCGAACTATTCGCTCGTCCTCTCCAACCGCCTCGCGCGTGCAACCGGCACTGCCGACTACAAAGGCGAGTATTTCTCGTTCGACAAGCCCGCCGCCGCGCGGTATGTAGCGCTCGTCGCGCTTGACGACTGGGACGATGGAAAGGCAGTGTTGAACTACAACGGCATCTCCGAGATTCAGCTCTTCCCTGCGGCGGATATGCCGCGCTTCTCCGTCTGCTGCGTCGGCGACTCGATAACGGAGGGTGCGAACTATGCCGGAGCGGCGCACAAGTGGACGTACCGCACGTACCTTTCCGCAATGATCGCCGAGAGCGGATTCGGCGACGTCGAATGGAAGGGCTCGCATGTTTCGCCGAATTCCGGCAACGATCTTCCGAACGAAGGCTGGAGCGGAACGAACGCGGCGGAAATTGCCTCGCAATACATTGCAAACGCAGAAAACGATAGGGCGGATGTCCTTCTCCTCCATGCCGGACACAACTACAACGTCGATCCAGATACTGCCAATCCTGCGTACAGGCCAGAAGCGCAGATAATCGCCGCCGCGACGAATGCTCACGCGCGCATCATAGACGCGGCTCGTGCGCAGAATCCGAATGTCACGGTTCTTTACGCGAAGGTGATTACGAGCGGAAAGCTCCCCAAGTACAGCTACATCCCCGCGCTCAACGACGCAATAGGCGCGCTTGCCGCCGAACTGAACACCGCTGCCTCGCCGGTACGCGTCGTAGACATGGCTGACGGATGGGACTGGACAGTTCACTGCATCGACGACAAGGTTCATCCGACGGAGACCGGAGCGCGGCTCATGGCGTCGAAGTGGTTTGCCGCGCTTGCGGCGTCGCCGTTCATGAGCGGAACGGATGCGCTCGTCGAGGCGGAGTCGTTTGCGGCGAAGGGCGGATGGGTCGTCGATCCGCAGTTCGTCGACGTGATGGGCTCGCCGTATCTTCTCGCGCACGGCATGGGCGAACCTGTCGCAGATGCGGCGACGAGTGTCGAGTTCGGCTTCGGCGGACTCGTCCGCGCATGGGTTCGTACCCGCGACTGGACTCCAGACTGGGATGGCGAGAAGCCTGGGCGCTTCCGCCTCGCCGTCGGCGGAGCTACGCTTCCCTCTACACTCGGCGTATCCCCTGCCGACTGGGGATGGGTTGATGCGGGGATCATCCGCGTCGCGGCAGGTCCGCAGACTGTCTCTCTTAAGGACCTCACGGGATTCGAGGGACGCTGCGACGCCGTGTATTTCACTTCTGTCGCCGCGACGAATCCGCCCCCGAACGATGCCGCCTCGCTCGCCGCGTGGCGCGCGGAGAAGCGCGGCGAATCCGCCGCGCCCGAAGATGTCGTCAATGCCGATCTCGTTGTCGTAGGCGGAGGAATCGCCGGCGTGTGCGCTGCAATCGCGGCGGCGGATGCGGGACTCTCTGTCGCGATTGTGCATGACCGTCCGATGCTCGGCGGAAACGCTAGCGACGAAATTCGCGTACGGACGGAGAACGAAGGCGACGAATTCCACTGGATCGTCAAGGCTGTTCGCAACAACACGGTAAACGCTGCGGACAAGAAAGCCGACGACGCCAACAGACTTGCGGTCGTCGAGTCGTACGGCATCGACTCGCACCTCGGCTGGCGCGCGTACGGAGTCGAGACGAACGCGCAGCGGAAGATTGTCGCGGTTGATGCACGGAACATCGAAACTGGCGCGAGGCGCAGGTTCGTCGCGCCGCTCTACGTGGACTCGACGGGCGACGGTTGGATCGGATACTGGGCGGGAGCTGAATTTATGCTCGGACGAGAGGCGAAGACTGAGTTCGACGAGCCGACGCACGGACAGGACGTACGGGCGAGGCCGATTATGTGTTCCCGTCCGTTCCGTGGGCGACAAAGGTGAGCGGAAACCGCGCGGACACGAGCGGCGGCTGGACATGGGAAGCGGGGCTCGATCCCGACGAGGATACGATCTACGACGCCGAGATGCTCCGCGACAGGCTTTTCCGCGCGATCTACGGAAGCTTCTCCAACACGAAGGCCAAGGCCGGGAACGAGAAGCTCGTGTTCAACTGGGTGCCGTACATCGCGGGCAAGCGCGAGTCGCGCCGCATCGTCGGCGACTACGTCGTCCGGGAGAAGGACATCGTCAACCACCGTCCGTTCGAGGATGCGATCGGCATCGCGACGTGGTCCGTCGACCTGCACCGCAAGGACGGAAACTCCGGCTTCATCGCCGCGACGACGCACTACAGATACGGCAGGTGGTGGATGCCGTACCGCTCGCTCTGCTGCCGCGACGTGCCGAACCTCTTCCTCGCCGGACGCTGCGCGAGCTACACGCACGTCGCGTTCGGTTCGAGCCGCGTGATGCACGCCGGCGGACAGCAGGGCGTCGCGGCGGGATATGCGGCGTCGCTCTGCAAGAAGTACGCGTGCCGTCCGCGCGAAATCTACCGCGACCCCGCGAAGACGGCCGAGCTCCAGGCGCTCATCAACAAGAAAAACGAATACACATGGCCGAAGGTGGAGACGTCGAGGGAAATCGCTTCGGTAATCGTCGACAATGCGGACGCGTCGGGCGTCGAGATTTTCGGCGAGTGGCCGGTAAGCAACTACAACTCCGACCGCTATGGAGCGGACTATCTCCACAACAATAAGATCGCGTCGAACGATCTGTGGGTCAGATTCACTCCGGAGATACCGTCGAACGCGACTTATGTCGTGTCGCTTTTCTGGAACGGAGGCGACTCGCGCGGATCGGCTGTTCCAGTCGAAATTGTCTATGACGGAGGCGTCGCGACCAATTTAGTCGACATGACGCGCAAGTCGTCCGTCTGGAACGCGATCGGCAGATGGCCGTTCAAGAAGGGGAATTCGGGGTCTGTGCGGATTCTAACCAACGGACAGAAGGACAAGACCGTCATCGCCGATGCGGTTAAGTTCGCGATCGTGGAGGAGCTCGATCCTCAGGACCTCGACGGGAACGGCTTGCCTGACGCGTGGGAGCGCAGGCATTTCATGCAGAACGGCGGAGTCGACCCGAAGGCCGACCCGGACGGCGACGGGTTCTCGAACCGCGAGGAGTATCTTTCAGGGACCGATCCGAACGACGCGGGGTCGCCGCTTTATCTTTCGGATTTCGGTGCGTCCGGCTCGGAGGTATCAATCTCGTGGAAGGACCTCGCGGGGCGGACCTACCGCGTGTACAGTTCTGAAACGCTTGATCTCGCGTCGTTCAAGCCTTATGGCGGATTTGTCGAAGGGACGAACGGGGAGATGAAGATTTCGTTGCAGTCAGCTTCGCCTTTGGCATTCTTCCGCGTCCGCGACGAGTCAATGTCCATGGAGTAAAGTCATTTTCCTGGCTTGAAATAATGAAAACGATGAAGAAGCACATGCTTATCGGTGCGGCAGCTCTGGCCGCAGCCCGACTTTGCGCAGCGCCGACGCCCGAGGATGCGGCGCGGCCCGAACCGTGGGCCGACGCGTCCGTGAACTCCATCAACCGTCTTCCCGCCGCGGCGTTTCTGCCGCCGCTTGCGGACGAGGCGGCGGCGCTTTCGGACGCGCTTGTCCCGGAAACGCCGTACGTCAAGTCGCTCAACGGCGACTGGCGCTTCAAGTGGGTCGGCGATCCGGCGCGGCGTCCGCTCGACTTCTGGAAGGAGGATTTCGACGACTCGACATGGGGAACGATAGACGTGCCGTCCTGCGTCGAAATGCGCGGGTACGGAGTTCCGATGTACACGAACGTCCGCTATCCGCACAAGATAACGCCACCGAAGATACTCGACCGCGACACAGGACGGGCGGACTACAATCCCGTATCCAGCTACCGCACGACCTTCACCGTTCCGTCGGACTGGAAAGGTCGCGACGTCATCCTCCGCTTTGACGGCGTCTACTCGGCGTACACCGTCTGGGTCAACGGAAAGCGTGTCGGCTATGCCGAAGACTCCAAGCTGCCGTCCGAATTCGACATTACGGAGTATTTGAGCGAAGGCGCGAACCTCCTCTGCGTCCAGGTCTTTAGATGGTGCGACGGCAGCTATCTTGAAGATCAGGACATGTTTCGCTTCTCCGGAATCTTCCGCGACGTCACCGTCTATGCGCGTCCGAAGGACGGAATCCGCGATGTGGCGGTAAAGACGCGGCCACTTGACGGCGGATATGAAAGCTGGAGCCTTGAGCTGAAAATGGAGAACGGCGGGTCTGCTTCACTCTATGACGCAGATCAGAAGAAAGTCGGAGACTTGGCTCCTGTCTCCAACTCCAACTATCAACTCCAACTCAAACCTCGCCTTTGGAGCGCCGAGGATCCGTACCTGTACACCCTCGTCGTGAAGAAGGGCGATGACATCCGCTCGCTCAAGGTCGGCTTCAAGGAGCAGAAGGTCGTCGGGCACACGTTCATGGTAAACGGAATGCCGGTGAAGCTCAAGGGCGTGAACAGGCACGAGACAAATCCGGAGAACGGACGCACCGTGTCGCTTGATGACATGATCCGCGACATCACGCTGAAGAAGCGCTACAACATCAACACCGTCAGGACGTCGCACTATCCGAACCACCATCTCTGGTACGATCTATGCGACCGCTACGGGCTTTACGTAGTCGCTGAGGCGAACGTAGAGGGACACGAGCCAGCGTACGGCGACAACGGGCTAGGACGCAAGCCTGAGTGGGATCATACGATCGTCGAGCGCAACGTCAGGCAGGTGCTTTTCTACCGCAACCATCCGTCCATCACGATGTGGTCGATGGGCAACGAGACAGGTCACGGCGACTGCTTTGTCCATGCGATAGACGCAGTGCGCAAGCTCGATCCGGGGCGCCTCATCCACTGGGAGCGCGGCAACACGCTTGCGGACGTCGACTCGCGCATGTATCCCGACGTCGACTGGGTGGACAAGAAGGGCAAGCTCGGCGACGGACCTGCGAACGGCGAGACGATGGAGGACAAATACAGCCGTCCCGAGTCCGCGTATTCCGCAGGCAAGCCGTTCTTCATGTGCGAATACGCGCATGCGATGGGCAACGCGCTCGGAAACTTACAGGAGTACTGGGATGTCATCTACAACCACGAGTCGCTTGTGGGCGGCTGCATCTGGGACTGGATCGACCAGGCGATCTGGAAGGAGACGGACCGCATCGGACCCGATGGCAAGCCTGTGCGCGTTCTTGCGTACGGCGGCGATTTCGACGAACAGCCGAACGACGGTCCGTTCTGCGTGAACGGAGTCATCGATCCGGAGCGCAACATAACGCCGAAGCTTCTCGAGGTCGGACAGGTCCACCGCAATCTCATCGTGACGAAGCGCGACGACGGATCGTTCGAACTCCTGAACCGCAACTGCTTCACGAACGCAAACGCGTTCGACGGAAGCTGGCAGCTGATCGCGGACGGGCTGCCCGTCGCGAAGGGCGCGGTTAAGGTTCCGTCCGTTGCTCCGCTTGCGCGCGGCACGATCGAGGCCCTCGGACTTGCCGATGCCGTCGCTCGCCGTTCGAAGACGGAGGAACTCTTCGTCAACTTCTCCTTCGCGACTCGGACAGACGCGCCGTGGGCTAAGGCCGGTTGGATCGTCGCTCGCGATCAGATACAGCTGGCCGCCGGAGAGCGGAAGGCGAAATCTGTAGCCGCAGACGCTTCCGCAGTCCTCTTCGATTCAACAGATGACGCGCTTGCCGTCATCTGCGGAAAGACAGTCGCGACGTTCTCGCGAAGGACTGGCACGCTTTCGAAGCTTGTCATGGACGGAACGACGATACTTTCCGATGCCGCTCCTGGGTTTGCGTCGGGTCCGCGGCTCACGTGCGCGCGCGGCTTCACTGACAACGACAAGTGGATCGCGACGGGAGATTCGTGGCGCAACGAGCGCTCGCGCAGCTTCTTCGGCTCGGGGCTCTCGCAGCTTCGCTACCATCCCGAGCCGCTAGTCGTCTCCAACGCCACGGTGACGGCAGTAGTAGACGTCGCCGGCGCGAAGGGGTGCGGTTTCAGGCACACGACGAGCTGGACGTTCAATGCGGACGGATCGATCGACGTCGCCAACAAGTCCGAGCCGTACGGAAAGCTTCCCGTCCTGGCGCGTCTCGGCGTGTCGCTCAGGCTTTCGCCGGCGCTGGAGCGGATGAAGTTCTACGGGCGCGGTCCGCAGGAGAACTACATAGACCGCAAGACGTCCGCCTTTCTCGGCGTATGGGAGTCGACAGTCACGGACAGGTTCGTGAGCTATGTGCGTCCGCAGGACAGCGGCATGGCGTGCGACGTGCGCTGGGCGGAGTTTACCGACGAATCGGGACGAGGCGTTCGCGTGACTGGTCCGGAGCCGCTCTTCGTGCAGGCGCTGCACTACACCTGGGAGGACCTCTGGTTCGCTGCGTTCAAGAACGGCGAGGACCGCTATCGCGCGGCGCTTGTGCCGCGTCCGGAGGTGTGCCTCAACATCGACGCTCGCCAGACTGGACTTGGCGGCGCCTCTTGCGGCCCCGGGCCGATGTGGAAGTACCGCTTCGATTCGTCTAAGCCCGTCAGCTGGACGTATCGGCTCGAGAGCGTCGCCCGGTGAAGGCGCCTGCTTTTTTGCCCTGCGTAAATTTCACGATATTTTCTGCGTTGTGTTCACGCAGCAGAAATGTGCTATATGCTATAATGAAAACATGAAAACTGTAAAAATCATGTTGGCGGGCGCGGCGGCTGTAGCTGTTGCGCAGGTTATGGCGATGCCGGGCGCGTCAAGGCGCGCCGAGGCCGAGGCCCAGGCCAAGGCTATCTTCGAGAGGCTTGCGCCGAACGATGTCGTCTCGATGCTGATGATGGACAACGTCGAGATCAAGGATCCGGCGATTCCCCGCCACCACTGGTGGAACGAGGGCCTCCACGGAGTCGCGCGCGCGGGCCTCGCGACGATGTTCCCGCAGACGATCGGGCGCGCCGCGACGTTTGACGCAGAACTGGAGCACAAGGTCGGCGACGTCATATCGACCGAGGCGCGCGCCAAGCACAACCTCTTCCGCGCGAAGGGACTTCGCGGAATCTACACCGGACTTACGTACTGGAGCCCCAACGTAAACATGTTCCGTGACGCCCACTGGGGCCGCGGACAGGAGACTTTCGGCGAGGACCCGTACCTCGCCGGCGTCATGGGCACGGAGTTCGTCAAGGGCCTCCAGGGCGATGACCCGAAGTTCATCAAGATCGCCGCGTGCGCCAAGCACTACGCCGTCCACTCGGGCCCCGAGAAGCTGCGCCACGAGTTCAACGTCGACCTCGACATGCGTGACCTCTACGAGTACTATCTTCCCGCGTTCAGGATGCTCGTCGTCGACGGGAAGTGCGAGCAGGTCATGGGAGCCTACTCGGCTGTCAACGGAATCCCGTGCTGCGCGAGCAAGTTTCTCCTCAGGGACGTCCTCCGCGGCGAGTGGGGCTTCCGCGGCACGGTCGTTAGCGATGTGGGCGCGGTCAACGACGTGTCCGCGAACCACAAGTACACCAAGACCAAGGTCGAGGGGTGCCTTGCGACGATCGCGGGCGGACTCGATATCTGCAGCGAGGGCACGTACGACTGCCTGCGCGCCGAGGTGCGCGAGGGACGCGTCACGAAGGAGCAGCTGCGCGAGCCAGTGCTGAACATCCTCACGACTCGCATCCTTCTCGGCAACATCGGCGACGTGAAGACGCCGTGGGACGGCCTCGGCGAAAATGACGTCGCGACGCCCGAGAACAAGGAGCTTGCGCTCCAGTGCGCCGACGAGTCGATGGTCCTCCTCAAGAACGACGGAATCCTCCCGCTCGACGTCTCCAAGCTCAAGGCAGTCCGCGTCTGGGGCCGAGAGGACGACGTCAAGCCGCTCGTCGGCAACTACGAGGGCTCCGCGAGCGTCTACATGACGGCGCGCGCAGGCCTTGCCGCCGAACTCGGTGCCGGCGTCGCCATCGAGGGCGACCACGCCGAGTACTCCGTCGCAATCCTCGGGCTCAATCCCGGCGACGAAGGCGAAGGGCACGACAAGCGTGACTGCAGCATGCACAAGAACCATATTGAGCAGTTGAGGAAGTGGCAGGGCGAGCGCAAGCGCCGTCCGATCATCACCGTCCTCTACGGCGGCAGCCCGATAGAGATCAAGGAGGTCTGCGAGCTTTCCGACGCGGTCATCTTCGCGTGGTATCCGGGCGAGCAGGGCGGACGTGCCATCGCGCGCGTGATCACCGGAAAGGTCAATCCCGCGGGACGCCTCCCGATTACGTTCATGGAGAACTACGCGGAAGAGGCCGACCTCACGGACTACAAGCTCCCCGGCCGCACCTACCTCTACGCGACGAAGAAGCCGCTCTTCCCGTTCGGCTACGGGCTCAGCTACACGACGTTCGGATATGACGGACTCAAGGTCTACAAGACCAAGGACGGAGTCGCCGCCACGGTCAAGGTGACGAACACAGGCAAGCTCGCGGGCGATGAAGTCGTCCAGCTCTACGTCCGTTCGCCCGAAGGCTCCGGCGACCGCCGCGTCCACCACCTCGAGGGCTTCAAGCGCGTGAGCCTCAAGCCGGGCGAGTCGAAGAACGTGTCCTTCGCGCTCACGAAGGCGCAGTTGATGCAGTTCGGCATGGACGGAAAGCAGTCGCTCGCGAATGGCGAGTACACCGTCTTCGTCGGCGGCGGACAGCCCGGCTTCGCAGACGGCGTCCTCTCCGCGAAGACAAGCTTCTGATCACTATGTGTGTTGTCGTAGACAAGGAAAGTAAATCATGAAAAAAATCGCACTGCTGGCCTGCATGGCCGCGGCCATATCCGCTTCGGCGGAAATCCTCATCGGCAACGGTGACAGGATCGCCTTCCTCGGCGACTCGATCACCGCCAACGGAAACCGCCCGGCCGGATACGTGAACATGGTGATGAAGGGACTGGAGGTCGCAGGTGTAAAGGCCGAGAAGGTCCCTGCCGGCGTTTCCGGCCACAAGTCGAACGAGATGCTTGCGCGCCTCGACAAGGACGTCATCTCGAAGAACGTGAAGTGGATGACTTTCTCGTGCGGCGTGAACGACGTGTGGCACTTCGATTGGAACAAGGGCGTTTCGCTCGAGGACTACAAGCGCAACTGCTCCGAGATATTCGACAAGTGCGCGGCGGCCGGCATCAAGGTCATCGTCCTCACCGCGACGATGATACGCGAGGACGCGTCCAACAAGCAGAACACGATGCTCGTCGGGTACAACGACTGGCTGCGTGCCGAGGCGAAGCGCCGCTCCCTGCCTCTCGCCGACCTCAACGCCGACATGCAGGCGGAGCTTGGGCGCATCCGCGCGGCGGACAAGACGCCCGGCAACAAGCTCACCGTCGACGGCGTGCACATGGCCTTCCCCGGCGACTGCATGATGGCGTGGGGCGTTTTGCGCGCGATGGGCGTCGACGAGTCGAAGAAGGTCGAGATATACGCCGCGTGGCGCAAGATGCCCGAGGCATGGAAGTACGAGCTAAAGCTGTCGGACGAGGAAAACGAACGCCTGCTCGAGGCCGGGATCTGCCCTGGAGACCTCGCGCGCCGCGCGCTTGACGCGATGGACGGATGGAAGAGCGTCAAGTGGCGCCGTTCCGCGTTCGAGGGCGGCGTCTGGAAGATGGGCGTCGACGGCGTGATGACGGCGACGAAGGACGACGCGATCTGGTCCGACGCGAGCTACTCGAACTTCGAGCTCGACTTCGACTACAAGCTCGAAGCAGGCGCGAACTCTGGCGTCATCATATACGCCGAGGACACGAAGAACTGGATTCCGAACGCCATCGAGATCCAGCTCCTCGACGACAACCACGAGCGCTGGAAGAAGGACGCCCCTGAGCTCAAGAACGGCTCGCTCTACGGACATGTCGCGCCGACGGCGTTTCCTGCAAAGGGCGCGGGGCAGTGGAACCACATGACGATCAAGGCGGTCGGCCAGCAGATCACGGTCACCGTCAACGGCCAGGTTGCGCTCGATTATTCACTTGCGAAGCTTACGGACGGCAAGGTCGCGCCAAGCGGCTTCAAGATCCCTGGCCATCTGCCGCGTCCGTGGTCGACGATCCGCACGTCCGGCCCGATCGGCTTCCAGGGCATGCACGGCGGTGCGCTCCCGTACTTCCGCAATGTCCGCATTCGCAGCGTAAAGTAATCCAAATTCCACCTCGTATAATTCACATCAAAGGAACTAATACATGAAAAAGCAGGTTGTTCTTGCCGCGGCAGTCCTCGGAGCCGCCGCTGCGCAGGCCGTTCCCATCGCCGCCAGCCGCGCCGAGGCGCGCGCGAAGGCGGAGGCGCTCGTCAAGCAGCTGACCGGAGACGAGTGCGTCTCCGAGCTGATGATGGAGTCTAAGCCCGTAGACAGGCTCGGCATCCCGGCCTACCACTGGTGGAACGAGGCGTTGCACGGCGTCGCTCGCGCGGGTCTCGCGACGATGTTCCCGCAGGCGATCGGCGCCGCTGCGACGTTCGATGCGGAGCTCGAGCAGAAGATGGCGGACGTGATCTCGACCGAGGCGCGCGCCAAGTACAACCTCTTCCGCGCAAAGGGCGCGAGGGAGATATACGAAGGCCTTACGCTCTGGAGCCCGAACGTCAACATGTTCCGCGATCCTCTGTGGGGCCGCGGACAGGAGACGTTCGGCGAGGACCCGTATCTTTCCGGCGTGATGGGCTCGGCGTTCGTCAGGGGCATCCAGGGCGACGATCCGAAGTACCTCAAGGCCGCCGCGTGCGCGAAGCACTACGCCGTCCACTCCGGGCCTGAGAACCTGCGCCACAAGTTCAACGTCGATCTCGACGACCGCGATCTCTACGAGTACTACCTGCCTGCGTTCAAGGCGCTCGTCGCGGACGCGAAGGTCGAGAGCGTGATGGGCGCGTATTCGGCGGTCAACGGGATCCCGTGCTGCGCGAACAAGAGGCTCCTTACGGACATCCTGCGCGGCGAGTGGGGCTTCCAGGGCCATGTCGTGAGCGACGTCGGCGCGGTTGGCGACATTTCCAGCAACCACAAGTACAAGCCGAACTCCGTAGAGGGCAGCCTTGCGGCGATTGAGGCGGGGCTTGACCTCTGCAGCGAGGGAACCTACCACTGCCTGCGCAAGGAAGTCGAGGAGGGCCGCGTCAAGAAGGAGCAGCTCTACCGTCCGCTCGTCAACCTCTTCACGACGCGCTATCTCCTCGGCAACATCGGCGACGAGAAGACGCCGTGGGACAATCTCGGCGAGAAGGACATCGCAACTCCCGAACACCTTGCGCTTTCGCTCAAGGTCGCCGAGAAGTCGATGGTGCTCGTCAAGAACAACGGCATCCTGCCGCTCGATCCGTCAAAGATCTCCAAGTACCACATCTTCGGGCGCGACAACAACGTCCGCGAGCTGCACGGCAACTACGAGGGCACGCCGACGGCGTACATCACCGGCAAGCTCGGCATCAACATGGTCATCGGCAAGGGCGCGAAGCAGGAGAGGAACTCCGACGTCGCGTTCGCGTTCGTCGGCATCGAGCCTGGCGACGAGGGTGAAGACCACGACCGCAAGAACACCGAGATCTACAGCCGCAACCTCGAGGATCTTCGCAAGAACCGCAAGGAGCGTCCGAACCAGAAGATCGTATCCATCGTCTACGGCGGAAGCGTCCTGGACCTCGTCGAGGTGACGGAGCTCTCCGACGCCGTGATCATGGCGTGGTATCCGGGCGAGCAGGGCGGTCTCGCGATCGCGCGCACGATCTTCGGCATGAACAATCCGGGCGGACGCCTTCCGCTCACCTACATGGAGAAGAACGGCGAGAAGGCGGACATCAAGGACTACAAGCTCCCCGGCCGCACCTATCTCTACGCGGACAAGAAGCCGTTCTTCCCGTTTGGCTACGGTCTCAGCTACACGACGTTCGGCTATGACGGACTCAAGGTCGCCAAGGCGAAGAACGGCGTTACGGTGTCCGTCAAGGTGAAGAACACCGGCAAGGTGGCGGGCGACGAAGTTGCCCAGGTCTATGTCCGTTCCCCGAGGGGTTCCGGCGACCGCCGCGTCCACCACCTCGAGGGCTTCAAGCGCATTGCGCTCAAGCCTGGCGAGTCGAAGACTGTCTCGTTTTCGCTCAAGCCCGAGCAGCTGATGCAGTTCGGCATGGACGGAAAGCAGTCGCTCGCGAAGGGCGAGTACACGATCTTCGTCGGCGGCGGACAGCCAGGCTTCACCGACGGCGTCCTGAGCGCAAAACTCGATCTGTAAACTAACTTTTACATGGTCATGAAAATAGCAACATTGGCAGGAAGTTTGCTTTCCGTCGGCTGCGCCGTTGCGGCGCAGGGCGCCGAATTCAGGACGACGACATTCGCCGAGCGCTGGCGCGACGCCTCGGCGAATGTGGAGCCGGCGAAGGCATCGGACGCCGACCTCAGGCTTGACCTCGCGGCGACGGACCAGACGGTGCTCGGGTTCGGCGTGTGCGCGAGCGAGCTCAGCTGGAATTCCCTCTCCGCGCTGGGCGAGACGGATCGGAAGTCGATTCTCGACGAGATGTTCTCGAAGAACGGGGGCGCGTTTTCGGTTATCCGCACGCCAATCGGTGCGAGCGACTTCGCGACGGACTTCTATTCCTACTCCGAGACGCCCGGCGACTTCGCGATGGAGAAGTTTTCCATAGAGCGCGACCGCAAGGCGCTGCTGCCGCTCCTGAAGGAAATTCTTTCGCGAGACGACGGAACGTTCAAGGTGTGGGCCTCGCCGTGGTGTCCGCCGCTCTGGATGAAGAAGTCCGGCGCATACGCATCGAAGCCGCAGACAGACCCCACATGGCCGAAGAACGACTGCTTGCCCGAACAGCGCGTGCGCGAGGGTGAAGACGGCTTTCTCTGCGACTACGCGCACTTCGCGGCGTATGCGAAGTACTTCAGGAAGTACGTCGACGCATACCGCGCAGAGGGAGTCCCGGTTTGGATGGTGATGCCGCAGAACGAGTTCAACAGCGACCAGGTGTTCCCGAGCTGCACGTGGCAGGCGAAGTCGCTTGCGGCGTTCGTCGGGAAGTACCTCGGTCCTGCGCTCGAGGGAAGCGGCACGGAGCTCTACTTCGGCACGATGGAGCGTCCGTCGCTCGAAATGGCGCGTACCATCCTCGACGACCCCGACTGCCGCAGGTACGTGAAAGGCGCGGGTTTCCAGTGGGCCGGCAAGGGCGCGATAGGCAAGGTGCGCGAGCGCTATCCCGATCTTGTCCTCGTGCAGACGGAGCAGGAATGCGGCGACGGACGCAACGACTGGCGCAACGCGCGCCATTCGTGGGAGCTGATGAGGCACTACTTCCGCTGCGGTGTCTCCTACTACTGCTACTGGAATCTTTCGCTCGTTGACAACGCGATGAGTCGATGGGGCTGGAGGCAGAACTCGCTCGTGAGCGTCGTGCCTGCAAAACGCTCCTTCGCGTACAACGTCGAGTACCATGTGCTAAAGCAGCTGAGCCACTACGTCGGGCGCGGCGCGCACAGGCTTAAGACGGCGGATGGCGACTGGCTGGCGTTCATCAATCCCGACGGATCGGTCGTCGTCGCGTTCGGTAACGCCGGGCCTGCCCGCAATGCGACGGTCGCAATCGGCGGCGCGGCGTGGAAGGTTCCGCTTCCGGCGGACTCCGTCTCGACGCTCGTCCTACGCCCGGACAGGCGGTGACCTCCTTGGACCAGGTATCGTTAAAGTAGCATAGTCGCACAATTTAAATTCTGAAAGTTAAACACATGAACATCTATCATCTTGTTACTGCTGCGGTGATTGCCGCAGCAGGGGTTAGAGTGGCTTGCGCGGAGGCGGGCTCCGTAGACCAGCCTTCGGCGCCAAAGACATACTGCAATCCGATGCCGCTGCCGGGGATTCCGGTTAACAGCGGCTGCCGCAACGGCAAGCCGAGCCGCACGCCGGGCTCGTCCTATCGCGAGATCGCCGATCCGTCGTTCCTCTATGACAACGGGACGCTCTACCTCTACCCCTCGATGGGCATGGCTTGGAAGTCGAAGGACTGCGGCGCGACATGGGAGCAGATCGACGTCGGCGTCTACGACCTCGGCTACGCGCCGACGGCGGTGAAGCATCGCGGCAAGTACTACCTCACGACTGGTGGGTCGCAGCTTCACGTCGCCGACTCGCCGGAGGGTCCGTTCAAGCCTATAGGCCGCATCGCGCGACCCAAGGTCGACGGGAAGGAGATGTCGTACGACGACCCGATGCTGTTCTCGGACGATGACGAGCGGCTCTACGTCTACTTCGGCTGCTCCCCGCGCGGCGGCATCTGGGGAATCGAGCTTGACTCCAAGAATCCCCTCGCCTTCATCGGCGAGCCGAAGCAGCTCATCAAGTTCGAGCCGGAGGAGCATCCGTGGGAGTGCAAGCCCAACCGCCTTGACGAGGCATGGATGGAGGGTTCGTGGCTGACCAAGATCAACGGACGCTACTGTCTCGTCTTCTCCGCCTCAGGCACCGAGAACGACACGTACGCGATGGGCGCGGCGTGGAGCGACAGTCCGCTCGGTCCGTTCGTCAAGCAGCGGAACAATCCGTTCCTGCGCTCGACGACGGGCGTGGTGCGCGGCACTTCGCACGGCAGCATCATCCCGCATCCGATCGCGAAGGACCGCTTCATGGTCGCCTACAGCATCCTTGTAGGCAACCGCGGCAACTTCGAGCGACTGGTCGGCTTCGACAACCTGCGGCTGGACGCGAACGGCGAGTTCGAGGTCTCCGAGCCGACCGAGACGCCGCAGTACGCCGACGGTTCCGGCGCGGTGCCGTGGTACCGTCTGCCGTTCACGAACCCGTCTCGTCCTGAGGCGACGGACCAGAACCTGAAAACTTGGTCGCCGATATACGAAT
This sequence comes from uncultured bacterium, assembly GCA_902801025.1. GTDB lineage: Bacteria > Verrucomicrobiota > Kiritimatiellia > RFP12 > UBA1067 > UBA1067. The sequence continues at coordinate 60,384 of CADCGZ010000010.1, forward strand.
ACGGCGCGGAGCCAGTCTTCAAAGCCCCGTATTCTGGCGTCATCCGCGCCGTGCGCATCTGCTGGGCCGACCTCGGAATGGACTATGCCAACGGCGCCGTTCCGGGTCCGTACAAGTATCTCATCCAGTACCGTTTCAACGGCAAGGACGGATGGAAGACGCTCGTCGACCGCCGCGACAACGAGAAGGACCTCTACATCGACTACATCGAGACGCCCCGCGTGCGTGCGGACGAGATACGCATCAAGGTCTTCGGCGCACCGAAGGGCATCACGCCGGCCATTTCCGACATTTCCGTATTCGTTGAATAAGCAAGTTGAACTATGAGCATCAGGTCAAGCTTGGCGGCGCTGTTCGCCGCCATACTGCGTCCTCTTTGTTTTTGTTACAATGTCTTACGTGGGATGTGAGAAGGCCCACACAAGTAATTAAGGGAGTACACAATGAGAAATCCGTTGGTTGCCTTGTCTGCGGTCGTATTTGCGGCAATCGTTGCTGCGGCTGCGTTGCCGACGTTCGCGGACGGGCTGCCCGTTAATCCTGAACTGCCGGTTTCGTTCGGCGTCAACTCTCGCGGAGGCGACAGGCTGAAGGGCGAGTTCCTCGACGCCGCCGTATATTCGACCGTGCTCACGCCCAAGACGATCGAGGCGGCGGCAAGGGGCGTGAAGCCGTCCGTGAAGCCGCTTTGGTCCGGCGTCCCCAAGGCGGGCGACAAGTGCGAGGAGGTGCGCACGGCGAAGTTCCCGCGCGGGTTCACGTTCCTCGCGACGATCCGCACCGCAGGCGTCGAGACGGCGAGGCTCCTCGACAACGAGGTGCCGGGCAAGGGCGAGGGGTGGATCATCGACCTCATCCAGAACAGGCTGAGAGTCGTCATACAGGGCGGCAACACGCAGTTCTTCGACGCGCCCATCCCGGCCGACAAGCCTGTGCACGTTGCGGTCACGTACCCCGGAAGCGGAGACGAGTACGGCATCTTCGTCGAGGGCAAGCGGCACCGTCCGCTGCCGCCGCCTGCCCTCAAGCCGGCGAGGAAGGGGATGGAGCTGTTCGCGGACCGTCCGGCGAAGGTGTGGACCGAGGCGTATCCGATCGGCAACGGACGGCTCGGCGGCATGATCTACGGCGGGGACGCGAAGGAGCTGATACCGATCAACGAGGACACCATCTGGTCCGGCGGCCCCGGCCAGAACGTTACCGAGGGCATAGGTCCCGACTCGTTCGCCAAGGTCCGGGAGGCGATCTTCGCCGGCGAATACCAGGCGGAGAAGGAGATCCTGCCGAAGGGCTACCGCGGTTCAAGCGCGTACGAGTACTTCGGCAAGCTCGAGATCGACTTCGGCGACGAAGCGGAGACGGAGGAGTACGAGCGCACTCTTTCGCTTGACTCGGCGGTTGCGCGCGTGGAGCTCACGCGCGGCGGGGTGAAGTACATCCGCGAGGCGTTCGCGAGCTTCACCGACGACGTCATTGTCTGGAGGGTTGCGGCGTCCGAGAAGGGCGCGGTCTCCTTCAAGGCCCGCATACTTCCGCCGTGGAAGGACCGAGCCGTCGTTTCCGAAGGGAACGACTCGATCGTATACCGCGACAAGACCGAGGGCAAGGGTGTGTTGAAGTTCGAGGGCATAGTGAAGGGCGTAGCGAAGGGCGGACGCATGTCCTCGGAGGGCGGCGTGCTCACTGTCGAGAACGCGGACGACGTAATCCTCTATATCTCGGTCGGCACGAACTTCAGGAACTTCCGCGACCTTTCCGGCGACGCGCGCGCAAAGGCGCTCGGCAAGCTCGCTGCCGCGATGAAGAAGCCATACGCCAAGGCGAAGGCGGACCATGTCGCGTTCTACAAGGGACAGGCCGACCGCTGCACGCTCTACCTCGGACGCGATCCGAGTCCGGGGAAGACGACGTTCGAGCGTCTTCAGGGCTTCGCCGAAACAGGCGATCCCTACCTTGCGGCGCTGTACTTCCGCTTCGGACGCTACCTTCTCATCTCCGGCTCGCAGCCGGGAACGCAGCCGCTCAACCTTCAGGGAATCTGGAACGACAGCCGCTGGCCGCCGTGGGCGGGCAACTACACCGTGAACATCAACACGGAGATGAACTACTGGCCGGCGGAGCCAACGGGCCTCGGCGATCTCGCGGAGCCCATCTGGAAGATGTGCGACGAGCTCGCCATCACAGGCGCCGAGGCCGCGCGCGACGTCTACGGCGCGAAGGGCTGGGTGACGCACCACAACACCGACATCTGGCGCATTGCATGGCCGGCTGGTCCGCGCGGATGCGGCACGTGGCCGTCGGGCGGCGCGTGGCTTTCGATGCACATCTGGTACCACTACCTCTACACGCTCGACAAGGCGTTTCTCGCCAAGCACTACGAGACGCTCAAGGGCGCGGCGGAGTTCTACCTCTCGTACATGGTGAAGGATCCTGTCAGCGGTAAGATGACCGTCGTGCCGTCGTGCAGCCCCGAGAACGGAATCCCCGGACTCGGCACGGACCACGGCCCCGGCAACACGATGGACCATGCGATCGCGCGCGACATAGTCAACGTCGTCGCCGATGCGACCGAGATACTCGGCAAGGACAAGTCGTACGCGAAGAAGCTGCGCGCGTTCGCGGCCGAGATCGAGCCGTACCACGTAGGCAAGTGGGGTCAGCTGCAGGAGTGGAGCCGAGACTGGGACAATCCGCGCGACACACACCGCCACACCTCGCACCTCTACGGACTCTACCCCTCGTCCCAGATCACGAAGTCCGCGACCCCCGAGCTTTTCGAGGCGGCGAAGACGTCGGTCGAACACCGCGGCGACCGTTCGACGGGCTGGGCGATGGGCTGGCGCGTGTGCCTCTGGGCGCGCCTCCTCGACGGCAACCACGCCTACACGCTGCTGCGCAACCAGCTGACGCTTGTAGGCGAGAAGGGGACGGACTACGGCACGCCGGGATCGGGCGGAACGTATCCGAACCTCTTCGACGCGCATCCTCCGTTCCAGATCGACGGCAACTACGGCTGCACGGCAGGCATCGCGGAGATGCTCATGCAGAGCCACGAGCGCACGAAGGACGGGAAGGTGCTCATACGCCTTCTGCCCGCGCTTCCCGACGCGTGGCCCGACGGATGCGTGAAGGGCCTTCGCGCGCAGGGAGGGTATACCGTCGACATAACCTGGATGCAGGGAAAGATCATCGACTACAAGGTGACTGGCGGCGATCCCAAGGGCTACTGTCTGGTCCTGACGGCGCAGATCGGCGACGCGGTGGACGAGGTGGCGAATAGTGTCCGCGGCGCTGCGCATTTTTCACGATGATTTTTGCGCGTTCCTCAAGTTGAGGAGACATAGTTTTGGTACAATAACAACAAACGTCTGCCAAGCCTTCTTCGCGTACCCGGCGTTGGCCCGGCTTGGCAGGTGCAAAGCAAGGAGGAGTTTGCAATGGCAAAAATGAGCAGAATGGTCTTTGTCGTCAGGATTCGTCGTGCCATTGCCGCCGCAATGGCCATGTCGGCCTTCGCGGCCTCAGCCGCTCCTTGGTTCGACGCCGGCGTGTCAACGTACGAATCGTGGCCGAGCGACGGGATGGACAAGGTCCTGACTGGCGTCGGCACCTGGAGCGGAACTGGTGGGGCGAAACTGTCTTCGGGCGAAGGTAGCTCGCGCCTCAATGTCGACACGACGGGCGAGGCCCCGCTCGGCTTCGACGCGGCGGTCATGAAAAGCATCGCTGCGGACAAGCCGTCCATCACGACGACCGTCCGCTTCTCCGCGTCCGACGAAGCTCTTGCCATCGACCCATTGGACAAGGCGCTTGTGACGGTCGCCGCAGTCAACGGCGTGCCGCGCTATTTCGGCCTTGCGGCAGATCCCGTCGGCGGCACGAACACGCTGTACGCCCTCGACGGTGCGACGCCGGACGAAACCGCCGACGTGGTGCTCGGCTTCTCGTTCAAGGAAGAAAACGGCGAGACATACGTCAGGTATTCCATCGACGGGGTCGTTCTCAAGCTTGAGGGCTCAGAGTGGCTTCGTACGATCATTCCTGCCGAAAGAGCGTCCGTCGCGTCCGTAAGCTACGTAGGCATGGGCGATGTCGTCGCACTTTCCGGTGAGGTCGGTTCGGATGAGCCTGCCGCCACAAAGACGCTGACGATTCCCGAGTTCGACCATGTGGTTGTGGAGTCCGTAAAGGTTGCCGGCGCTGATGTAGAGCCTGACGAAAAAGGCAACTACATTGTGGAGCAGGGATCCGTTGTGACGGTCGCGTTCGCGCCTGAAGCCGGATGGGCGCTCAACGTCCATTCGATGACGTTCGTAGTTAATGACGACATGACGCTTCCGACGACGGGACGACCCACTCCTGTGAACGTCGCCGCAGATATCACGATCAACGAGGTGATGGCCAAGAACGGCGTCACGCTCCTCACGAAGACCGGCTTCGAGGGACTCGACTGGGTCGAACTCTACAACTCAGGAGACGAAGACGCGGACCTCGCCGGATGGTACATGGGCAACGATCCGACGAAGGCTCCTGACAAGTGGAAGGAGATCAAAGGCACATGCGTCGTCCCTGCGAAGGGCTACAAGATCGTCTGGTTCGACGGCGACAAGCTCAACAAGAACTGGGCGGCGGACGAGGCGTACGTCGAGGCGAACATCTCGACGGACGCCGGCAAGCATACGTTGTTCCTCGCGTCCACCAATGCGTCGCCCGACAACATCGTCCAGCAGATCAAGCTGCCCGGCGGCGTCAAGGACATCTCCTATGGACGCGGACATCTCTCGCGCACGCTCGTCTCATCGACGTCGGCCGCGGAATACAAGGTCGGCAATGGCGAATGGACGGCGGTCGACGGTCCCGTCGGCATGAGCGCGGCGGCAGGCGGCTTCACCGTCGTGAGCTACCAGATCAACAAGGACGTCGGCAACATGGACGTCGTAGACGCATGCCTGCTTGATTCGTCGACATGGAAAGCGGGCTATCCCGTCACCAACACGACGCAGACGGTGGCGTTTGCCGGTCCGAACCAGACGGTCAGCTTCGACCAGGGCCTGTACAGTGCATTCCCTGGCGTTTCGGGCAATAACTTCATCTGCGTCGCGACGGCGACGGTGCAGATTCCGGAAAGCGGCGACTGGACGTTCGACGTCGGATCGGACGACGGATTCAGCGCAAAGCTCAGGCGTCTCGACAAGAGCTGGGGCTGGGAAAGCCGCGGCTCGCGCGGATACGGACACTCGACCGCGACGTTCAACCTTGAGGCTGGCGCATACGAGGTCGAGGTGCGCTACTTCAACGCAGGCGGCGGCTATGCGATCGACTTTAGCGTCGCAAAGGGCCGCATGGGCTTCAACGCCGATACGTTCCATCTTGTCGGAATGGGCGATATCGTCCACGCGGGTGCGCTTGGCGCGCAGGTCGCGGCGGACGTGTCGGACGCGATGGTCGGCAAGTCGACGACGCTCGACTGGAAGACGACGTTCACGCTCGACGAGACGCCTGTCGCGGCGGACGGCTTCCGCCTGCTCGTCAAGTATGCCGACGGCTTCACGGCTCGCGTAAACGGCACGCTCGTCGCGTCAGTCGCGGCAAATGCGCCGCGTCCCGCCGCCGAAGCGCTCAGGGCGCAGACGTTCGTTATCGATCCGGCTCTTGTTCACAATGGCGAAAACACGCTCGAGATCACGGCGGAGAACGACGCGATCGGCGACACCGAGTTCTACCTCTCTGCCGAGCTCGTCCATGACATGTCCGAGGACATGTTCGTCTACTTCCCGACGCCTACGCCGGGCGCTGTGAACAGCGGCAGCGGACGCACGGGCTTCACGCCAAAGGTGGCGTTCAGCGAGCCGCACGGATGGAAGGACGCGGCGTTCGACCTCGCGCTTTCCTGCGCGGACAACGAGACCGCCGTCATCTACTACACGCTCGACGGCACCTCGCCGGTCATCGGCGCGCCGACGACCTACCGCTACACCGAACCGCTCCACATCGAGAAGACTACGGTCGTGCGCGCGGCTGTGCCGGATGTCGACGCGATTCTTCAGTACGACATGTCCGCGACCTATCTCTTCTACGAGGACGTGATTTCGCAGGATGCGTCCGTGCCAGAGGGCTTCCCTGCGGACAAGCAGGTCAACAACCAGGCGATGCGCTACGGATTCGACGCGGCTGTCACGCAGGGCGACGCCGATACGCAGGCGCGCCTGAGGCGCGGCCTCACCGAGAACACGCGCACCGTGTCGCTCGTGATCGACCCGAAGAGCATGTTCGACGGCGCGAGCGGCATCTACGTGAACGCGACGGGCAACGGACGCATCTGGGAACGCCAGACGATGGTCGAGCAGATCAATCCGATGGACCCGGAGGACGAGTTCACGGTGCCGGCGGGCCTCCGCATCCGCGGCGCGTTCAGCCGCGGCGCGGAGCATCCGAAGCACTCGTTCCGTCTCTTCTTCCGCAGCGAGTACGGCATGGGCACGCTGGAGCATCCGCTGTTCGGCGACGAAGGCGCCGACGAATTCGAGAAGATCGACTTCCGTACGTCCCAGAACTACTCCTGGGCGAACAACGCGAACGGCGACACGTTCATCCACGAATGCTTCTCGCGCGACTCCGAGGGCGCGATGGGCAAGACGTACAACCGCAGCCGCTACTACCACCTCTTCATCAACGGCGTCTACTGGGGCCTCTACCAGACC
>CADCGZ010000011.1 GCA_902801025.1 uncultured bacterium
AGTCCGCGCATGAAGGTGGACGGTGGCGAGTCGATCGAAACGGAACCGGTAGAAATCGCCCCGAACAAAACAGCCGTCATCGAAAAGACTTTCTTCGCCACGAAGAGCTGGGTCGCGCAGGAAGGCAAGGGCACGCTTCCAGACACGGTGTACAAGTTCGAGAGCCACCGCGTCAAGGGCGTGGTCTTTAGCTCTCGGGAGAAGCGCGCGACGTTCGAGATACTCGAGGTAAAGGCAGAAGACATTGTCGTCGAGCGCGAAGAATGGGTCGGCAAGAAGCCGCCCGTGCCGGGCAAGTGGAAGCTGGTCTGGCATGACGAGTTCCGCGGCAAGACGCTCAATACGGACGCGTGGGGCATCTACACTGCCAACTACTGGGACAAGCGCACGCACTTCACCAAGGAGAACGTCTTCCTGCGCGACGGCAAGGCCGTCCTCAAGTACGAGAAGAAGACGGGTTTCCAGAACGACGACCCTAACGCAAAGACTACGGACTACGCCTGCGGCTACCTCGACACCTACGGCAAGAAGACATGGTTGTACGGCTACTTCGAGGCTCGGATGAAGCTACCGACCGCGCCGGGACTCTGGCCGGCCTTCTGGACGATGCCGGATCGCGGTGCCGAGAAGGGGCCGCAGTGGATCCGCGCCGATACGTGGAACGGCGGCATGGAGTTCGACGTGATGGAGCATCTCACGGCGTGGGGCCCGCACCGCTTCAACATCGCCTGCCATTGGGACGGCTACGGCAAGGACCACAAGTCGGTCGGCACCTCTGGCGCGTACGTTCCGGCCGATAAGGACGGCTTCATAGTCGTCGGATTCCTGTGGCAACCAGGCAAATATGTCGTCTACGGCAACGGCGTCGAGATCGGGCGTCTCGAGTCGAGCCGCGTCTGCAACGTGCCGAGCTACATCATCCTCTACATGGTTTCCGGCGGCTGGGCGAACGTGCCGCTCGAAGACGACAAGCTCCCATCCGAGTTCGAAATCGACTGGGTGCGCGTTTGGCAGCAGGACGATCTCGCGAAATGAGAGTACACGCTTGGATTTCCGCGGCTCTGATTTTGTCGTCCTTTGCGCTCGCGGGGGCTGTTGTTGACGTTGCGCCGCCGCCGAACGGCGAAGCGGTTGATCTGGTTGCAGTTCGCGACCAGGTGCGAAAACTTCGGACGACTTTGCCGAAGGGCGAGCCGATAGAGATTCGCTTTGCGCCAGGAACGTATTTCGTCACGAACACTCTCTCGCTCTACCGTGCGGACGGCAACACCCTGTGGAGAGCGGCAACTCCCGGGACGGCAGTCATAAGCGGTGGCATCGAGATTCCCCGCGGACGATTTGCCGCGACGAAACTCAACGGCGTGGATGTGCTTGTCGCCGAAGTCTCGGACATTTTGCAACAGGAACTAGAGCCGTGGCCAAAGGAATTCCGCCGCCCGCCTGCGCCGTGGCTCTACAGGAACGGAATGCCCCTCGACATCGCACGCTGGCCGAATGGCGGAGAATGGGCCACGTTCTCGAATGCCGTAGTCAGCGCACAGCAAGAGGCAGATGGCGCGAAGGGCGACAAGCGCGCCGATTCTATCGTGTTCACATGTGACCGCGCAAGCCGATGGAACTTTGACGACGGCATTTGGTTTTACGGATACTGGTGCCACGACTGGTCCGAGAGTTTCGTGCGCGGGGCGAGTTACGATGCCGCCACGGGCGTATTGTGGTTCTTGGGGCGCCACCAATACGGATTTGGCGGCAAGACCTGGGGCTTCGCAAAACGACGGTTCTTCGCCCTCAACTCGCTTTTGGAACTTGACGCGCCGGGGGAATGGTTTCTCGACAGAAAGACGAGGCGCCTCTATGTCGTTCCACAGGCGGACGAGAAATCGGCGAAGTACGTCCTCGCCGTAATGACGCGGCCTTTCATCAAGGCAGACGGATTGTGCGATGCTGATTTTGTCGGGCTTTACTTCGGTTTTTCCCATGCGAATACCGCCGTCCAGTTGGACAACTCGCGTAATGTGCGCGTCGCCAACTGCTCGTTTGAGGACTTCGGCGGCAAGGCGATTCAGCTTACTGGACGTGACTCGTCTATTGAGCGTTGCCGCTTCGACTGGATCGGCGCCGCTTGCATTGTCGTTGCCGGCGGCGAGCGCAAGACGCTTCAGAAGGGCAATCTTGCCGTCGATGGATGCGACTTCCGTCGCTGGGCTCGCTTCGAACGGACATACAACCCCGGAGTGCTTCTTCGCGGATGCGGGAATTGCGTCCGTAATTCATCGTTCCGCGAGGCTCCGCACAACGCGATACTCATCAACGGAAACGACCAGCTCGTAGAGTCCAATGAGTTCGACCGCGTATTGATGGAGACTGGCGACGCCGGTGCGATTTACATGGGGCGCAACCCGAGCGAGCTTGGGACGGTCGTGCGCGGCAACTGGTTCCACGACCTTGGCGAAGAGTCGAAGCGCGATTACACAAGCGCTGTCTATTTCGATGACTGCGCGTGGGGCGGCACAGTTGAGTCAAACCGCTTCGAGAGGGTCGGGCGCGGCGTGCTTGTCGGCGGCGGGAATCTCTTCCGCATCGACGGCAACTCATTCAGCGAATGCCGCATAGCAATTCATGTTGATTCGAGAGGCAAGGCGTGGAAGCGCTGGACGGAGGATCCGGAATGGTTCGCAAAGGCGATACGGCCGTTCTTAGGCGATGAATGGCGCGCGGCGTATCCGGAACTCGAATCGACGCTTGGCGACGACCCGGCGGCGCCGTGGAACAACAAGATCAGGGGGAACGTCTTTCGCTCGAACGCGAGGGACTTCCTTTTCGATTCCGGGACGAAGGCCGTCGCCAACAGGATGACAATATGCAATTGCGCCGACTTCTCGTGGGATTCGGGGCGGCTCGTTCCGGTTCATGGTGCGAAGGTGGTGCGCGAGGGCGCTGCGTCTGTGCGGCTTAGGATGTCGAGCGCCGAATGGTCGTGCGGCTTGCGCGTCGAGCCGCGTGACGGTCGCCGCTCGTTCGACTTCTCTTCCGCGAAGTGGCTCTCGGTCGACGTCGAGAACCTTTCGAAGACGAGGCAGTCGCGTCTCACGATGCACATCTCGGCAGGAGTGGCCGAGGGCGACTCGGGCGACCATGCCACGGCCATCGCAAAGAAGAACAGGTCTGTCAACACTGGCATAGGTCTCAACCCCGGCGAGAAGGGCACGATGCGCCTTCTGCTGACGCACCCGTCCATATATGGTGCGCCCGAAGGCGCGCGCGGCCCCTACGTAATAGACACGTCGCACGTCACTTCCATACACTTCCAGATGCAGTGGCCGTACGAGGACGAAGTCGCCGACCTTGCCGACATGAGGATATCCAACCTTCGTCTTGAGGGCGAGCCAGATGTCTCGCGTCGCGTAGATCCGGCGAAGTACATTCCGTTCGTCGACAAGTACGGACAGTTCGCGCATGCCGACTGGCGGTTCAAGGTTAAGAGCGACGACGCTTTCGCGAAGGACCTCGCCGCGGAGCTATCGCGGCTCAAGTCCGCGCCTGCGCAGTGGGATCGCTATGGCGGATGGAAGGACGGTCCGAAGCTCAAGGCGACGGGCAGCTTCCGCACCGAGAAGGTCAACGGCAAGTGGTGGCTCGTCACGCCAGAGGGACATCTCTTCTTCTCCGTCGGGCTCGACGTCACTCGCATAATGACGGACATAACGGACGGCAACAGGCATCCCGACTGGTACCAGGGCGAGTTTCCGCCTGACGGCAAGATGGCATTTACGATATGGAACCTCGAGCGGAAGTTCGGCAAGAAAGACTTTGCGAACGAATACTACGACTTGGTTCTGCGCCGCTTCGACTCGTGGGGACTGAACACGATCGGAAACTGGAGTGCGCCCGAACTTGGCATGAAGTCTCGAAAGCCGTATGTCGTGTCGGTTCTCGAACGCGCGAAGGGCGTGAAGCGACACGGGAAGTTCCATATCTACGACTTTGAGGACCCGGGATTCGAGAGGGGTTTCCGCGCGGCGATCCGTGAAAAGTTCGCGACAGACCCGGCTCTTGCTCGCGCCGCCAAGGACCCGATGTGCATTGGCTTCTTCATCGACAACGAACTTCAGTTCCAGAAGTGGATTCCCGACGTCGGCAACGAACGAGCCGCGCCGCTCGTGGATCTCTATTTCCGCATTTGCCGCGAGGAGCTGAGCAAGGCAGCGCCAGGGAAACTCTATCTCGGCAGCCGCTTCGTCGGCTTCCGCCAGGCGGGGATGCTGTGGCGCACTGCGGCCAAGTACTGCGACGTCGTTACCGTCAATGCGTATGCGAATTCCGTTTACAACCTTTCGGAGAAGATGTTTGTGAAGGGTGCTGAAAAGCCGATACTTGTAGGGGAGTTCCACTTCGGCTGCTTGGACCGCGGGATGTTCAAGCCCGGCCTCGTTCCTGTATGCGACCAGCAGGAACGCGCTCGAAGCTACACGAGGTTTGTCGAGGGTTGTCTTCAGCATCCGCTGATAGTCGGTTGCCACTGGTTCCAGTACCGCGACCAGCCGCTTCTCGGACGCGGCGACGGCGAGGCGTATCAGATTGGCTTTGTCGACGTCTGCGACCGTCCCTATCCCGAGCTAACCCGCGCCGCCCGCGCCATCGGCGAGACGATGTACGACAAGCGACGCAACGGCGTCTGGTGAGAAATGTACGCCAAAAGATGGTATAATACACGCCCGTTATGAGAAAATTCAAGTTACTGGTAATCAATCCCGGCTCTACTTCTACAAAGGTGAGCCTTTTCGAAGACGAGACCTGTCTTTTTGAGAAAAGTCTTTTCCACGATTCGTCGGTGCTTCTCGCGTTTCCCCACGTGAATGACCAGGTGCCGTTTCGCAAGGGCGTTATCCTTGACATGCTCTCCGCAGAGGGTGTCAGCCCGCGGTCGATCGACGCATTTGTCGGGCGCGGCGGCAGCGCCTGCACGCAGCCCGGCGGCATAACGGCAATCGATCAGAAGCTTTACGACGACACGGTCGCGGCTGTCGGCGGCTCCGAGCATCCCGCGAAGCTCGGCGTCATGCTCGCCTGGGTTTTTGCGCAGGAATACTCGAAGCCGGCGTTCACCCTCAATCCCACGAACGTCGACGAATACTGCGACTTGGCGCGGCTTACCGGCATCAAGGGTGTCTACCGCGTCTCGCACTCGCACGTCCTCAACCAGAAGGCGGTAGCTGAGTTCCACGCCGCGAAAATGGGTCGCAAGTACGAGGAATGCAACTTCATCGTCGCGCACATAGACGGCGGCATCACGGTGTCGGCGCACGAGCGAGGAAAGATGGTCGACGGCAATATGGGCGCAGACGGCGAGGGCGCGTTTACGCCGACGCGCATCGGTTCGGTGCCAGTCCTCCAGCTGCTCGACTACATCGAGGCGCACTCCGTCGCTGACGTTCGTCTCAGGTGCTCGCGGGCGGGCGGTTTCGTCGATCTTTTCGGCACTTCCAATTCCGACACGATACACGCGCTCGTCGACAAGGGCGACAAAAAGGCGACGCTCGTCTGGAACACGATGATCTACCAGATATGCAAGATGATCGGCGAGATGTCGGCTGTCTTGTGCGGCAAGGTCGACGGCATTTTGCTCACGGGCGGGCTCGTCCGGTTCCAGGACATCGTCGACGGCATCAAGACGCGTTGCGGTTTTATCGCGCCTATCGAGGTCTATCCCGGCGAGATGGAGCAGGAGGCGCTTGCGCTTCCCGCGCTCAAGGTCCTCCGCGGCGAACTTGCCGCGCAGACCTACTCAGGCCGCAACGTCTGGCCTGGCTTCGGCGACATAGGGCTCTAAGGACAAGGCAAAGATGACATCAAAGATAGGCGTGGCGACGGCTGTCGGGATGCTCGTTTGCAGCAACCTCTTCATGACCTTTGCGTGGTACTGGCATCTCAAGATGCAGAAGCCGGGCGAGGCGAGCTGGCCTGTCTATGCGATAATCCTTATTAGCTGGCTCATCGCCCTGATCGAGTATGTCATCGCGGTACCCGCCAACAGGCTTGGCGCGGCGAGCGGACTCAACGTGGCGCAGCTCAAGATCATACAGGAAGTGATAACCGTCTGCGTGTTCGTTCCGTTCATGATGCTCTTCATGGGCGAGAAATGGCGCTGGGACTATCTCTGGGCCTTTCTCTGCATGGTCGGAGCTGTGTATTTCGTAAACCGCGCGAGACTTTAGACGGCGATTAAGGAGCAATGGGCTGGACTGAATGGACGCTTGCGAGCGCTGTATTTCTCGCGCTTTACGACCTTGCCAAGAAGGCAAGCGTGCAGCGCAACGCCGTCCTTCCGACGCTGCTGTGCTCCACATGCTTCGGTTGCGCGGCGTATGTCGGCGCGCTTGCGCTCTGCGGCCGCATTTCCGTGGCGTCCGGCCTTTCGGCGGAGATCCTTGCGCTTTCGGCCGTCAAGTGCTTGATCGTCGGCACTTCGTGGGTCTTCACTTTCTGCGCGCTAAGGACGCTCCCTATATCGATAGCGACGCCGATCCGCGCTTCCGCACCGGCGATAGTCTTCGTAGTCGCGTTCATAGTGTACGGCGAGAGGCCGTCGCCGATCCAGCTCGTCGGCATGGCGGCGGTGTTCGCAGGTTATTTCGCGTTTTCCTGGGCTGGGAAGCACGAGGGCATAGACTTCTTCAGGAACCGCGCAGTCTGGTGCGCTGTTGCCGGGGCGTTCTTCTCGGCCCTGTCGTCTCTTTGGGACAAGTACATATTCCAGGTGCGCGCTCTTCCCGTCGAGACGGTTCAGTTCGTCTTCCAAATCGGCCTTGTCGTCTTCTACGGCGTCGCGCTTGCCGTTGTTTATGCTGCACCGGGTCGAAGGGAGCGCGGCGCATTCGAGTGGCGGTGGACGATTCCACTTGTTGGAATTCTCCTCGCGGTCGCGGACTGGATGTACTTCACCGGGCTTTCCTTCCAGGGGGCTCCGATCTCTGCGGCCTCGCTCCTCAGGAGATTCTCCGTCGTCATCACGTTTTTCCTCGGCGCGAAGTTCTTCCACGAGACGAACCTCGTCCGCAAGGCCGTGGCTCTCGCGGCCATACTTGCGGGCGTCGTTCTGATATGCCTTGGCAGGTAGTTTCTTGGTATCGCGTGTGCTTTTGCAGGCCCCGGGACGCGATTCGTTTGTGCTTGATTTTCCCCGTTCACAATGGTATCATTCTTAACACTGTATTTTGTGTTGATGGTATGTAATTTGCAAGGACAGGCATGACAGAGAAGAATTCCAGCGAGGGGGTCAATTTCGCGGGTTGGAGAGTTGGCGTGGGGCGAGTCAGGATCACGCCGGAGAAGCCGACGTGGCAGGGCGGCTATGCCTCGCGCACCCATGTCATGGAGGGCGTATTGCAGGACATATGGGCGAAGGCCCTTGCGCTTGAGGATCGTGACGGCCGTGTCGGAGTCATCGTGACGATGGATGTCTGCCATTTGCCGCGGAGCGTCGCCTTGGAACTTAAGGGCCGGCTTGCGCGCGAGTGCGGCCTGTCGCGCGAGCAGGTGATTCTCAATGTCTCGCACAGCCACAGCGGTCCCATTGTGGGCTATTCGCCATGGAGCATCCATCCGCTCTCCGCCGCTGAATGGGAGGATGTGTACGCCTACACGCGGCAGTTGGTGGACAAGGTGGTGGCGGTTGTCGTCGAGGCGCTGGCGAGGCGAGCCCCCGCCACGATCTCGACTGGCGGAGGAACAGTGTGCTTTGCGGTGAACCGCCGTCGCAACGTAGAGAAGGATCTTACTCCGATGGTCACGCCTGTCGGGCCTGTCGACCATGCAGTTCCCGTGATGAAGGTCGAAGGCGTGAAAGGGGAGACGATAGCCGTCCTTTTCGGCTATGCCTGCCACAACACCGTGCTCGACGGATATTTTGTTTGCGGAGACTACGCGGGGTATGCCCAGGAGGAGGTCGAACGCCTCCATCCGGGTGCGACGGCGCTCTTCTTTCAGGGCGCAGGCGCAGACCAGAATCCGCTCCCCCGCCGCAAAGTCTCCTATGCAGTCCAATATGGGCGGGAGCTTGCTGCGGCGGTGGAACAGACGCTTGCCGACGGGATGACGCCGTGCAATGGCGTTCTCGAGATGCGCTACGCCGAGATTCCGCTCGGGCTGGAAGAGCCAATGTCCGTCGAGCGCCTGTCTGAAATCGCCCGAGAGGACGGATACCGCGGCTGGTGTGCGCGCGCACTGCTCGAAGAGCGCGCCAGGGGCGTGGAGCCCCTGCGCGAATACCCGTATCCAGTTCAGTTCTGGCGTGTCGGCGGACAGAAGGTCTTCGCTTTGGGAGGGGAGATCGTTTGCGGCTACTCTCATGCGATAAAGAATCGTCACGGCGCTGACGCGTTCGTGATGGGATACAGCAACGACGTTATGAGCTATATGCCGATGCCTGAGATGTGGTCCGAGGGCGGATACGAGATCGAGGACGCCAATCTGTGCTACGGGCTTCCCGCTCCCTGGAAGCGTGACGTCACTGCACGTATACTCGACGCGGTCGATCGCTTGGCGGCGGGCTATGATGCGGACAACCAGACTGAGAAAGGTAGGTAGGACGAAATGGGAAAACTGGCTATAACCGGCGGAACGCCGGTGCTGAAGGCGCAGGACGAGGGGCTTTTCCACTGGCCAATCGTCAACGACGCCATGCGCGCCGCGCAGGCGCAGGTGCTCGAAACCGGCAACATGTCCGGCACTGACATTGCCCGCCGCTTCGAGGCGTCGTTCGCGTCATGGCAGGAAAGAAAGTATGCGCTTTCACATAACAACGGCACGAACGCCCTCAATGCGGCGATGTTCGCCGTAGGTCTCGGCCCTGGCGACGAAATCATCTGCACGTCCGTCACGTACTGGGCGAGCTGCACGGGTGCGCTCGCCTTGGGGGCGGCGGTTGTCTTCTGCGACATAGACCCTGACACGCTGCAGATGGATCCCGCGAGCCTCGAGGCGCACATCACGCCGCGCACGAAGGCGATCATGGTCGTCCACTACATGGCGCATCCCGCGCCGATGGACGAGATCATGGCGATTGCGCGGAAGCACGGGCTCAAGATAATCGAAGACGTCTCACACGCGCAAGGCGGCCATTACAAGGGGCGGAAGCTCGGCACGTTCGGCGACGTCGCGGCGATGTCGCTGATGAGCTGCAAGTCGTTTGCGATCGGTGAAGGCGGCATGCTTGTCACCGACGACGCCGAGATTTTCAAACGCGCCGTCGTCTTCGGCCACTACGACCGAATCATCGACGTCTGCACGGATGAAGAAATGGAAGGCCCGAAGAACATCCCCTGGGGCGGACTCAAGAACAGGATGCACCAGACGTCCGCGGCGATAGGCCTTGAGCAGCTCAAGAAGCACGACGCCGAGATTGCAGAAATCGATCGCGCAATGAAGTATTTCTGGAAGGGGATATCCGACATCCCCGGCATTTCGATGATCTATCCCAAGGAGGAGGGGAGCGACAAGGCCGGTTGGTATGCGTCGCGCTTTCTCTACGACGCAGCGGCGTTTGGCGGAATCTCGAACGTCACGTTCTGCGAAGCGCTCAATGCCGAGGCCTGTGGCGGTTTTTCGTTTGGTTGCAACATGCCGCTGCATTTTTCGAGCGTGTTCTTCGATATAGACATCTACGGACACGGCAGGCCGACTGCCAGCGCGTTTCTTCCAGATGGCGTCGATCTTCGCGCGGAGACTGGCGCCTTGCCGAATGCCGAGAAGGTCAACATGCGCGTCCTCGGCGAGCCCTGGTTCAAGCATGACGACCATGCGAAGATCGACCCCTACATCGAGGCCCTCCGCAAAGTCGCCGCGAACGTCGGCGAGCTGCAGCCCATCAACGACACGACGCCGATTCTCGGTGGAATAGCTCTCTCAAAGAGGAAGAAATAGGCGGAGAAGGGCATGGACAAACGTGGAGTCGTGATAATCGGATCGGGCTTGATTGCGCGCTTTCATGCGCAGGCGGTCAATGCGTCGGACAAGCTCGAGCTCAAGGGCTTCTGCGATCTTTTTTCGCTTGAAAGCGCAAAGAAGGCGGCGGCGGAGTTCGGCGGCGCGGCATGGGGCGACTACAAGGACGCGTTTTCCGCAGAAGGCGTGAACATGGCGACGGTCGCCACGGCCTCCTGCGCACACGACGAGGCCGTCTTTGCGGCGGCGGAGCACGGCGTTCCGGTCTTGGTCGAAAAGCCGCTTGCAATAACGACGGCCCGCATCGACGCGATGATTGCGGCTTGTCGCAAGTCCGGCGTGCCTCTTGGCTGCATTTTCCAGACGCGCTGGGACGAGGCGTTCGTGGACGCGAAGCGGCGCATTGACGCGGGCGAACTCGGGCGCATCACATACGCCGGGATCCGCGTGCCGTGGTGGCGCGAGGACGACTACTACACGAAGTCGTCGTGGCACGGCACATGGGCCGGCGACGGCGGCGGTTCGCTGATCAACCAGGCGATCCATCTGGTGGACTGGCTCGTTGCGCTGATGCCGCCAGTCAGGGAAGTCAAGGCGTTCGCGGCCGCGCTGGCACATCCTGTCGAGACGGAGGACACTGTTTCCGCCGCCCTTCGCTTCGAGGGCGGCGCGCTCGGCGGAGTATATGCCACGACTGCGGCCTTCCCGGGGCGCGGGAAGACGATGGAAGTCGCCGGCACGAAGGGGACGATTGCGTTTTCAGACGAGGCCACGGGGACTTCGCGCCCAGACCAGTTGCCGTTTACCGGGCACCAGAAGTGCTTCGAGGCCTTCGCCGATTCGCTCGAAGGCGGCACACCCTATCCGATTCCCGGCGAGGAAGCGCGCAAATCGGTCGCGCTAATCGAGGAAATCTACAAGTCGGCAGGTCTCGGCAGAACGGAGAATTTTTGATATAATCGTTTCAAAAGGAGGAATGTCATGAGTGCAAGTCTCGCGATACTCGCGGCTGTGGTTTCGGTGAACTTCAACTCCGAAATCGGGAAGGTGCGCTCCGAACTCCACAGCTCGGGATTTGGCCCGCTGGTCTGCTCTTGCCCGGCCGAGCGTGTGGAGGAGATAAAGTCCATGGGCTTCAAGGCGGCGCGGACGCACGATTGGGCGCTGCTCAACGGAAATGAGCGCGTCTGCGACTATTTCCACATCTTCCCGCTTATGCACCTCGACGCGAAGAATCCGAAGAACTACAACTTCGGGCCGACGGACTATCTCCTGAAGCGGACGCGCGAGGAGGTCGGCCTCGACGTCTTCTTCCGGCTGGGCACGTCGATCGAGCATTCTGGGCCGAAAGTCCATTTCAACTCGCTCATTCCGGATGACTTCGACAAGGTGGCCGAAATTTTCGCAGCAACAGTCCGGCATTACAACCACGGCTGGGCGGACGGCTTCAACTGGGGAATCAAGTACTGGGAGATCTGGAACGAGCCCGACGGACTCAACAACATGTGGTGCCTTCCCGACGGCGACGACGGTGTTGGCGAGACGGACGAGGCGCGCGCGGCCGACCGCAAGGCGCGCGACGCGAAGCGCCGCGAGCTGTTCGCCACGTTCTTCGTGAAGTGCCTCAAGCGGCTCAAGGGCGAATTCCCCGAGATCAAGGTCGGCGGGCCTGCACTATGCACGTGGGACAAGGAATATTTCGGCGTGCTTTTCGAGACGTGCAAAAAAGCCGGTGTCGCGCCAGATTTCGTTTCGTGGCACCACTACGACAAGAACCCCGACTGGATAATCCATTCGATCGACGAGATGAGGCGGTTCTGCGATGCGCAGGGCTTCAAGGACTGCGAGCTGATCGTCGACGAATGGCATTTTTTCGGAGAATACAGCTGGGGCGAACTCCGGTCTCCCGATCCGGCGGTCCGCCGTCGCGTGTGGGATGGCCCAGCCGGGCACAACGGAATCGACTCTTCGTGCTTCAACCTGTCGCTCCTCTCGCGTCTGCAGACGTCGAAGCTCGACCAGGCGTACTACTACGGCTGCCGCCACATGGGGGCGTGGGGCTACATGGACGAGAGCCAGAACAAATACAAGGTGTACTACGGGCTTAAGGCGTTTGGCGACTTCCTGAAACGTCATCAGATTCTCTGCGAGTCGAAGGCGGAGGGCGGTCTTGCCGTCCTCGCCGCCAAGAGCGAAAGCGACGCCTTCAAGAAGGGTTTAATCGTAACCGACTATCGCACGGGCGCGACGGAAATCACGGTCGAGGTGGAAGGTGTCGATTCGTGGCATGGCCCAGTCGTCTGGGTGCATGACAATACGCGGGACTTCGCGCGCGTGCCGGTGCGGCTCATCGACGGTAAGATTGTCCTTAAGAAAGCGGACGCGAACAGCGCGGCATTCATTATATGGTTCTGACCATGAACACACGCCATATTATCCTGGCCCTCGTCGCACCAATCGCCGTTTCGTTCAGGGCGGCGGCCGTTGAGTGGCCTACGCCCGGCGGGACGTACACGGTCCCTGCCGACACAACCAATGAGGTCTCTGATGCGGACTTCCCGCAGGTCAGCAAGCTCTCCAAGGTAATCTTCTCCAACGCCGGTTCCGCGCTCCGGTTCACGACTTCGACATATCCGTCCAATGTTTCCTTCGAGGGCGCGGGCTCGGTCATCATTGCGAATGAGGTCGACTTGGGCAGCGAAATCACGCTTCGGCGCAGTGCAGAGGACGCCGCAAGCGGGAACTTCGTCACGTTCGACTTTGTCGGCGGCATCAAGTCGAACGAGACTTCTGGGGCGATTAAATTCTCGCCGTCGCTCTTCTCGAACGCGACCGTCCGCTTTCACTGCGAACTTCCCTCGAACCAGTTCAGCTCGGTTAATTGGTGCGGACGGGTTGACTTCGCGGAAGACCTCGGGACGGTGGTTAAAGATATCAGTCTTGCAGCGTATAAAGATGTGAGTGATGGACAGTTTGGCGTTGTTCGCCAGCGCGGCGGCAATGTCACTCTGGTGGACTCCGACAGCCAGCTGGGCAGAGAGGGCACAGGTGCGGTCGCCGCTTGGCTTCTTGAAGGCGGGTCGCTCGCGATTCGGAACAGAAACACAAGATGGTATGCGCATGGCCGGTATGTCCATTTCCGGCAGACTGGCGGGACGTTTTATGTGCGCTTGTGGCAACGTAATGATGCATGCAACGATGCTTATTCCCTTCCGACTGATTTTATCTACGGCGGTTCCGCCGTGGCAACTAATTCGTACGATTCTTCTGATCAGGGGCATTTTTTCGGCGCCATGACGTTGGCGGTGATGGACGACGCGCAGGTCAGCGCGACCGGAATCAATGGCACGGGCGTCAATACGAACTACGCGCATGTCGTTGCCTTGAATGGCGGTGTCTTGACGGGAGGGACGATTTTAGGCAGCAAGTCCGTGTATTTCGCCTTTAATGGCGGTACGCTTCGAAATGAATCAAGCGGGCCGGCCGTATACGGAATATCATCGACCCAGAGTCCGGGCGAAAGATGGGTTCGTGTCTACGAAAGGGGCGGTAGCGTCGAGAACAACAATTCCCTCGGTAACAACAATCTGTATCTCGACCATCCGCCGGTCCTTGAGCCGGTCGGGAATGTCGTTTGGTCTATCCCAGTTTCCGCCGAGCTTGAGCAGAAGGTCTTTCAGACGCCGCCGGCTGTGGTGATCACGGACAGCACGGGTGCAGGGTCCAACGCCGTTGCCGTTGCGGACTACGATTTCGATTCGGGAAAAGTGACGAACATCACCGTCATTTGCCGTGGCGAAAACTACAGTGACGCGGTGGGTGATGTCACGGCGAACGTGTTCTTCAAGAGGGGCGATCCGCTTCTCGAAATGCCGATTGTCTGTTCGGTAGGACCGTGCCAAGGTGGCGACTTCCGGTTTGCCGGACGTCGGGCGATTCGTCTTCGCGACAATTTGACTAACACCTACCATGGTGTCACGATCGTTGACACGGATATCCGGCGCGAGGCCGACCACACGGGAGATGTTAAGTATCACCTTCATGCGCTGTTCATTGGGAGAGGAGCGGATGACAAAGTCTGTTTTCTTAACAGTACTGGCATTGTCGTCAGGAGCGGCTGTTTGTGGCTGAGCGGTGGCGGCAATATTTCTAGGGCTTTCCCAGCCGCGACGCGGCTTGAACTCTACGGCGGACATGTCGCAAACGGTACCTATTCGTTCGCCGACATCGTCGTTGGCGGGGAGACGTGGTTGGTGAATCATGAACGACAATATAATTATAGTGCGACGCTCGCCCTTAAGGAGGGTGGCACGCTGTGGGTCGATGTGGCGGACGCGACGACGAATACGCCGAAGCTCTGCTACGGCACGTTAAAATTCGGCACTGGCGTAAAGCTGACGATCAAGAATCCGGAGATGCTGAAAACGCGCGTGTTCAAGGGCGAGTGGACGCTCCTCGATCTTTCCGGCGTGACCAATGTCACGGGCATTGGAAATCTCGTTTTGGACGCAGACCTCGTTCAGGATTTGTTGCGCTATGGGCGTCTCAAGTGGGACGCCGGCACACGCAAGCTCACTTGGCGTTCGAGTGATGGTTTTTGCGTAAGACTCAAATAGCCTGATTAGGAGTGTCATGATGGCAAGCACCAGGATGTTGACATTGGCATGCGCCGTGGCCGTTGCGCTTTGCGCAGCTACGACGGACGCGAAAACCGTGGCGATTGCGGATGTCGGTGCGCGTTCCGAGAAGAGCCTCGACGTCTTTGAGGAGATGGTTAAGGCCGCTGGGCATGAAGTCCGCCGGATTACGGGGCCCTCTCGGACGCTGGAAAACGAAAGCGCGTACGAAGGGGCCGATGTCGTCATCTTGACAGGCGGGTGGAATGACTCGCGCTTCCCGTCTGTTGCGGCGTGTCGCCAGCTCGTGCGCTTCGCTGCGCGCGGCGGAGGCGTCTTGCTGGGCGGCTTTCGCGGGGGTGCCGTAAGGACGGGCGGATTTGCCGCGTTTCCCGACGTGGCGCAAGTCGTCAACCGTTGCAACTCCCCATGGCTCCGCCGGGTAGGGACGAGCCCGCTCGCCGCCGCCCTGGGCGAGTCGCCGGTCTTGTTCGGCGGATACGATCACATGGTCGTTCGTCCTGGCCGGAGCGGAACCGTGTTCGCGCGCTGCGGAGACGATTCGGTGGGCGCGTTCGGTCCCTGCGGCCTCGGGCGTGTCGTCGTGTTCGGCGTGTTTCTCTCGGTGCCGCAGGACAATCCCGGCGTCGACCGGAACAAGGCCGTCTACCGGGCGGTCATCGACTATCTGACAGGTGCGCCGACGGCTGACGCGGCTGCGCGCGAAGAGGCCGCGCGTGCGGCGCTCGACGCGTTCGACCGCCGGATGTTCGTCCACGAGTGGACGCACGACGAGCGCGGCGAAGGCATGGGACGCGGCACTATCATCGGCATCCGCGACGACCTGGTTATTGCCCGCGAGGGGCGGGCCATGCTGCTTGAGTTCTTCGCGAAGAACCTCGTCGACAAGCCGCTTGCGGCGAAATGCGGCGAGTTGGCGCCGAAGTTCCGCGCCGCCGCGTCTGCCGTCCGCAGTCTGGCGGACGAGAAGATCGCCGCCGTCAAGGAATATGCCGCGGGACCTCGGTTTGGACAGGGCGAATCGCCGTTCGACGCCGCCGCACTTACTAATGCGTTTGCCGCCGTCGGGGGCGACGTGTCGTTCGACGCCGCCGATGCGCTTGTCCGGGATTGCCGCACTGCGATGCGCGCCCAGCGCAAGGCGGCGCTTGCCGCGGAGCACGCGGAGGACCTCAAGTCGCTTCCGTCGCTCGTCGCGCAACTCGCGTCTCCCGACGAAGAAGTGCGGCTCTCCGCCGCAACCGAACTTGGGCGCATCGGCGATGCGACTGCGGACGTTGTCTCGGCGCTCGCGAAGGCGCTTGACGATTCGGCCGACAAGGTGCGCGTGCAGGCGGCGATCTCGCTTGGATGGATGCAGGCGAAGGACGCCGTTCCCGCGCTGATCGCCAAGGCGCGGCAAAACGACGATGGACCGCTCAAGCGCCGCGCCGTCCAGGCACTTGGGCAGATCGGCGACGACCGTGCTGTTCCTGTCGTCCTGGAGGCGCTCGATTCAGTCGACCGGTACACGTTCGAAAACGCCATCCTTTCCCTGGGCTACCTTAAGGCGAAGGAGGCGGTGCCCCGTCTCATCGCGATTGCGTCCGACGAATCCGAACCTCTCTTTCTGGCCGACAAGAAATCTCTGAGAGACGTTGACCAGGATATGCCCGTTGTCAACCGCCGTGCGTCGGCGGTCCTGGCACTGGGCTACATCGGCGATGCGGCGGCTGTGCCGGCGCTGGAGGAGATTGTTCGCAAAAACCGGTCTTTCTGGAGCGACACGAAGGCTATCACCGCCTATCTCGGCGCGAGCCTCAACCTCATTGCATCCGACGCGCTTGCGCAGATTGCGGCTGGTGGTCGTGTGGAGAAGGGCGTCAGGCAGCCGGAGGCGCTCGCGTCCAAGGCGACGTTCTACTCGATTCGTCGTCGCAACCACGCACTCGCGGGGCGCATAGACGGCGCGCTCAAGTGCATACCTGGCTTTCAGAACGGCAACGAGCCGTTGCTCCTGCCCTATCTCGCCGATGCGGGGTTCACCGGCATACAGGGTGCCTGGGGCGAATTCGACTTCAAGACGGACGAGGTGCTCGAAGAGGCGCTTCGCGACATGGAAGATCTCGGTCTTGTTTTCGTTGGCATCCTCCCCGGGCGGCGCTTCGGCGACATGGGGGACCTCGCCCGGGCCTCGCAGGAGCGCGCGTTCGCGCGCATTGGCGACAGTGCGGCGTACGTCGGCGTCTGGAGCGAGGAGAACTTGCCGGTCTGCCCCTCCATGAACCGGTGGAAGGATCCCGAGGCGACAGCCGACGTGAGGAAGCGCGAGAGCCCTGACCCGATGGTCTGCAAGATTGACACCGTCGCGCGTGCGACGCGCGTGGCCTGTCTCGAGGAGGCCGGCGCAGAGCTAGAGGCGCGCTGGCGCGAGACGCAGGACTGGCTTCATGCACGGCGCAAGGGCTTCGCGTTTACGTTCTCGCAGTCCGCCGGGGAGCTTGTGAATCCGATTGACGGACAGTCGGCCCTCGCGCGCCTCGACTGCACCGGACCGGAAAGCTACGAATCGTTCGGGCGCTTCATCGCGTATGCCTGCGAGCGCTTCCGCAATGGCGAGGCGAAGAGCATGATGGCTGAATTCTACAACATGTATGCGGCGTCGAACGAGAACGTCCTGCGCGGCTGCTGGCTGAGCGCCGTTCACTCGAAGTGCTACTTCCCGTTCGCAATCAACCAGTTTGCCCCGTTTTTCAGCTCCTACAATTCCTGGTCATGGGACAAGGGACGCTGGCCGCTGTATGCCGAGGTGTTCAGGCACGTGCGCGCTCACGAGGACGTCTACGCCGTCTCTCCTTCCGCCACGGAGGTCGCGGTGCTTCTCTCCGAGCGGTCGTTCGCGAGCTTCAAGCATAAGCAGAGGTATGCCATGTCGCAGGTCCCGGAAAACATCGACCAGACCGGTCTTTCCATCTGGACGGCGCTCGGGCAGTCGCACGTTTATGCGGACGTCGTCTTTATCGACAACGCGACGGAGCGGAAGCTTGCGAAGTACAAGGTCCTCTTCCTCGGCGCGGCGAAGGTCCTGACGGAACGCGAGCAGACTCTCCTGCGCAAGTGGGTCGCGGATGGCGGCACGCTCGTCTGCGAGGGAACCGTCTCGCTCTTCGACGCGAAGAACCTCGCGCGGCGCGGCAACTATGCGATTGCCGACGTTCTGGGCGTCAGGTACCTGCGGACGGATTTCACGCCGACAAAGGAAGTGTTCTCCCAGCGCGCCGGTGGCCTCAACGGGAAGTGGCTCATTCCCGTCGGACAGGGCCTCGACAACTTCTACCGCTTCGAGGAGTACGTCTGGCGCGAGGAAAAGCCGACGGACTGCGTCGTTGCGGCGAAGGATGCCTCGCTCGGGCCCGTCGAGTACGATGCCTCGCTTGGCGTTGACAGAGTGGAGCTCGCCGGGGCGAAGGCGATCCAGACATTTCCCGACGGCTCGCCCGCGCTGACGGAGAACGCCTACGGCAAGGGGCGGGCCTTCCTGTTCACGCCGGTCTGCCCGTCCTACGGGCATCTGGAGTACCGCTGGGAGATGGATCCGTGCATGTTCGACTTCTGGCCCGGCGTTCGCGAGACATACGAGAAGCTCGCGCGCGAGGGGCTTGCGCGCGCCGGCTCCGAACCGGCGGTCGATCTCCTTGGTGCATCGAAGGACGTAGAGATCACCGTCTATTCGCAGGACGACGGCCGGCGGTTTGTTGTGCATTTGCTCGACTACGACGTCAACAACCGCGAGGTCGCTGGCGCGTCGCTGCGCGTGAACGGCACGCGTCCGATCAAGTCGGTCGGCCACCCGGATGGCGCGGCTCTTGCGCGCGATGGCCGCATGGTGCGGCTCGACACCTTCCATGCTTATGACGTCGTCATCGTGGACTTCGAGTAGAAAGGACAGGAGGGGGATGAAAAAAGCCGCTTTCTTCCTCGCCTTCGTCGCGTGCGCGATTGCGCGCGCGGAAACGGTTGAGGAAATCCGCGCCGAGATCAAGTCCAACAGCGTAAGTCGTGGGACCTGGTGTGCGTACTACAAGGCGTGGTACGCTGATTTGTGCACGGAAGCGGAGCGATCCGCCATCCTCGAACGCAACATCGCCGCGCATCGCCGCTGGATCGCCCTTGCGCCCGAAAGCCCGGCGCCGCACGCGGGGCTTGGTGGCGTCTACGCCGCCGTCGACCGCTGGGACGAGGCGAAGAAGGAACTCGCCATCGCGCTGGCCGCTCCGGAAAAACTGGATCCGAAACAGCTCGTTTCCGCGCGGTGGAACATGGCGAACTGCCTGTGGCAGGAAGGAGACAAGGCGGGCGCCCGGCGACTCCTCGATGAAATTGTCGCGGCACGGAAGGGGCGTCACGACTTCTGGTCGATCGAGTCGAAGGCCTCGTATCTCGCGATGGAACTCGCCGACCGCGATGCCGACCTCGATACCTTCCGCCTGCCCCACGCCGAGGACGGGCGGCCGTTCCCCGTCCCGCAGGAAGCCGAGTATGGTGAAGCGCGTGTTCCGCTCGCCAAAGTCGCACTCAACGTCTCGGGGCTCGCGGCCGACGACCCAATACTGGCGCTTCTGCGCGTGAAGCTGGGGCGGTTCGGCTCCGTGTTCGCGCCGGACGGCACGCCGGTGGAAGTTGCCCTCGCGCCGGACGCGCCTGTCGACAAGCCGCAGGGCTATTCCCTAGATATCGCCGACGACCGCGTGGCGATTCGCGCGCGGACGCGGCAAGGCGTCGTTTGGGGGCTTGTCTCGTTCGTCCAGTGTGTCGACCGCAAGGACCTTTCGGTGCGCACCTGCAAGATACGCGACTGGCCCAAGTGCCTGCGGCGCGGCGTGATCGACTACTGGCAGCACGACGTCCTCGAGTTCGTGCTTTTCGCCAAGATGTCGTCGATCACGATGCGCATGGACAGCGAATACAGCCTCTCGCCGCTTGACCGCGAGCGGTATCGCATCTGGAGCGAGCGCTGCAGTGCATTTGGAATCGAAGTCTATCACGGATCGAACCGCCTCGCGATGACGCCGATTCTCCCGCTTGCGCATCCGCGCACGCGCGAGCTCCACGTCTCGTGGGTACGCTTCCTTGCGTCGATCGGCATGGGCTTTTCCCTGCATCTCGACGACACCCGCTTCCCCCTGCATCCTTTCGACCTGGACACGGCGGGAGCCGGCGCGAACCTAGACGCGAGATACATCACGGACGTCTATCGCGAGGCGAAGAAGGTCTCTCCCGATTTCATCATGCAGTTCTGCCCGCCGTTCTACTGGGGACCCGACGGCCCGGCGAACTATCCGGAGAAGCGCGAGCCATACCTCAAGTCGCTTGGCGAGTTCCTCGATCCGGAAATCGACGTGTACTGGACGGG
Source organism: uncultured bacterium (assembly GCA_902801025.1). Taxonomy (GTDB): domain Bacteria; phylum Verrucomicrobiota; class Kiritimatiellia; order RFP12; family UBA1067; genus UBA1067. The sequence continues at coordinate 19,972 of CADCGZ010000011.1, forward strand.
GCCGCGCGTGAAGTCGTACAGCATGAGCACCAACAAGGTCGCGTGGTACGCGAATCTCATCGGGCGCAAGCCGGGTGTCTTCCACAACGGCAACTGCCTCGGCACGCACAACCACCTGTGCTTTGGCGCAGATCCGACGGGCTTCAAGAAGTCTCATCCAAAGGATCTCTTCGATCATATCTCGTTCTTTCAGCAGAACATGAGCCACTACCGGGAAGCGTCGATGGCGTTTTCCGCGATGGACTGGTGTTGGAACCCCGAGGGGCACGATGCAAAGGTCGCGGTGCGGCGTGCGGACGAACTCCTTGAAGGACCGGGGGTCTTCGAGCCTCTCGCCGAAGCCATGCCGGAGGTTTCCTATTTCGACAAGTACGGCGGAACGCCGAGAAGCGAACTCTTTGCGGAGGATCCCGACGAACTGGACCGGCGTGTCGCCGTGGCGAACGACGCATGGACGCGCGCGATGGCCGTCGCGAAAAACGGGGGGATATTCGTTGATGGCTTCAGGCTGTTCGGGCTTGTCTATGCGCGACGCCTTGCCTCGTTTAGGCGCAAGCCGCCCAAGTGGCTCTTGGAGAAGAAGGAGGCGGAAATGGCCAATACGTCCTTCGCGAAGGACGAGGTTGGCTATGACGAGGCGAAGGGCGACGTCTTCATTCCCGCCGAATTGCTGATGGGCGGCATGTACGTCAGGGGCGTGGACGACCGCACAAAGCGCAAGTCCTGCAACGTCAAGTATATCGGCATCGGAGAGGAGGCGGGGGGAAGATTCTCGTGCGAACCATTCCCGCCGGAGCGTCCGTTCACGTTCATCGTCGTCGGCAAGCCCTGGAAGAAGAACCAGCCGGAGATGGAGCTCGAGGTGAACGGACGCGTCGTCTGGCGCGGCGGGCCGTTCGCGTCGAGGGGCTTCAAGCCGCGCGAAATCGAGATTCCCGTTGACGCGCTCGCTCGATCCAACAAGTTTGTCCTCCGCAACGTCTCGCCTGCCGACGACTCCGACAGGAAGGCGGTTGTGCATTATGTCGTGATCCGACGGGAGTGACGGCGTCGCCAGGCATCTGCAGGACGAAGCCGGAGGATGCGATATTGTGCAACCCGCGCGGGGAGATTTTGGTATAATATTAGGCATGAAACTTTCAGGAACTATCACGGCCCTCGTCACTCCGTTTGCGAAGGACGGGGCCGTAGACTATGGTGCGCTCCGTTCGCTCGTTGAAAGCCAGACGCAAGCCGGCATCGAGGGAATATGCTCGGTCGGGACGAGCGGAGAGTCACCGACCCTCTCGCACGATGAACACCACAAGGTCATCGAGAAGACGATCGAATTCGCCGAGGGGAAGTGCAAGATCATCGCCGGTACGGGCGCCAATTCCACGTCTGAGGCGGTCTCGCTGACGAAAGCCGCTATAGCCGCAGGCGGCGCGGATGCATGTCTTCAGGTGACGCCCTACTACAACAAGCCGAACCCGGAAGGTCTCTACCGCCACTTCATGACGGTCGCCGACCTCGGTCTTCCCGTCGTCCTCTACAATGTGCCTGGACGGACAGGGCGCGAGATTCCGCTTGATGTCGTCGTGCGCCTCTCGAAGCACCCAAACATCGTCGCGATCAAGGAAGCCGCAGGTTCCGTCGATAGGGTGAGCGCGATCAAGAGTCGCATTCCTGATTTCACGGTGCTTTCTGGCGACGACGGGCTTGCGCTCCCGATGGCGTCCGTCGGCGCAGAGGGCGTGATTTCCGTCGCATCGAACGTCATACCGCAGGAGATGGGCGACATGATGCGTCTTGCGCTTGCCGGCGACTTCGTCGGTGCGCGCGCGATTCACGCGAAGTACTATCCGCTCTTCCACGACCTCTTCATCGACGTCAACCCCGTCATGGTCAAGGAGGCGCTTTGGCTCATGGGCAGGATCGAACGCGCGTTTCGCCTGCCGCTCTGCGAGACCGACGACTCGAAACTCGCGCAGCTCAAGTCGACGCTATCAGCATTGAAGCTAATTGGATAACACTGAGATGGCCGCCAAGATGGCGGCTCTCCCAGTCACTGACCCCTGACTACTGACCCCTGACACCTGACACCTAAATGCGCATAGGCCTTGGATATGATTCGCATCTCTTTGAGAGCGGGAAGCCCCTTGTTCTCGGCGGTGTTGTCATTCCTGAGTGCGACGGGCTGAAGGCCCATTCCGACGGCGACGTCCTTATCCACGCCGTGATAGATGCGCTTCTCGGTGCGGCGGCGCTTGGCGACATCGGCTCGCATTTCCCCGACACCGACGACCGCTGGAAGGGCGCCGACTCAGGCGAACTTCTCCGGAGCGTCGTCTACGAGCTTCGCGGCGCCGGCTACTCGATAGAGAATATCGACGTCACCGTCATCTGCGAGCGTCCGAAGCTTAGGCCGTTCGCCGATCTTATCCGCTCGTCGCTTGCCAAGTTGATGAGCATCGGCATTGGCAGGATTTCCGTAAAGGGGAAGACGAACGAGGGCATGGATGCTGTCGGCGCAGGAAAGGGAATCGCCGTCCACGCCGTTGCGCTTCTAAGGTAGACGCGCCTCCCTCGCTGTCACGATTTCCGCAGGGAACGTTATGCGATGCATCACATTTGTCTGTCTCATTGCCGCGCAGACCACCGGCGGCGAACTTGTCTCCAAGGACGGCGTGCTCTCGGTGAAGGGAGCGGACGCGGCGACGCTCTACGTGTCCGTTGCGACAAATTTCAAGAACTTCCGCGATGTTTCGGGCGACGAACACGCCAGGGCTGTGGAAAAGCTCGAAACGGCGATAAAGGTTCCGTACGAGACGGCGAAGGCCGCGCATTCGGCGTTTTACCGTGAGCAGGCCGATCGCTGCACGCTCTACCTCGGTCGCGACCCACAGCCGGGCGCGACGACGTTCCGCCGGCTCGCAACCTTTCCCGAGACGAACGATCCATCTCTTGTCGCGTCTCGCTCGAGCACCGCGGCGATCGGTCGACGGGCTGGGCGATGGGCTGGCGCATCTGCCTTTGGGCGCGGCTTCTCGACGGCAACCGTGCCTACCGACTTCTCCGCAACCAGCTCACGCTCGTTGGCGAGAAGGGGACGAACTACGGCACGCCGCGTTCCGGCGGAACCTACCCGAACCTCTTTGACGCGCATCCTCCGTTTCAGATCGACGGCAATTTCGGCTGCACGGCCGGCATCGCTGAGATGCTTCTTCAGAGCCACGAGCGCACGGCGGACGGCAAGGTCCTCCTGCGCATCCTGCCTGCGCTGCCTGACGCCTGGCCGGAAGGGTGTGTAAAGGGCCTGCGCGCACAGGGCGGCTATACGGTCGATATCGAGTGGAGCAAGGATGGCGGTGTGGATTTCAAAATCTCTGGCGGCGCGCCAGACGGCTACACGGCAATCAACATGCGCAAGTGGGAGGGGCGATTGATCGATTGATTGTCGGTGGAAATTTTGGTATCATGTAAAGGAATGAAAATTCTCTTTCTTGCACTGGTTTCTCCTTTGGCGATTTTTGCGACACCGGAGTGGAGCGCTTTTTCTCATCATGCCGAGATCACGTTCCCCGGCTATGCGGGGACGACGACCCTCACGAACTTCCCGGCGCTCATCCGCCTCGCTGATGGCGTCGGCGGTTTCTCCTACGCGTCGTGTTGCGGCGAAAAGGGCGGTGATGTCCGCTTTGCCTCTGTTGGCGGCGAGGAGCTGCCGAGTTCGGTCATGTCTTGGGACGTCAACGGCACGAGCGAATTCTACGTCAAGATCCCCGAGCTCGTCGCCGGGACGAAGATCCTCGTTTTCTGGGGCAACGCCTCCGCGCCGGCGCGCGAAGCGCTCGCCACGCCGTTCGATCCCGACACCTACACGCTTTCGTGGTCCTTCGAGGAAGAAGGTGGTGTTGTCGCCATTGACGGCACGCGCCAGTCGCGCTACGGCGCCGGCGAAGGGGCGACGTGCGCCGGCATCGTTGGTTCTGCCATTGGTTTCGATGCGTCATCGTCGCAATGGGTCAGGGCGCCACTTTCTGTTTCGCAGGAGTTGAAGACCGTAACGAACTTTACTTTTGAGGGCTGGGCGAAATGGGATGCCGCGCCGAGCACGGTCGCGTTGATTTTCGGCAACACAAGTGCCAACTGGAACAGAGGAACTGGCTTTGGTCTGATGACAACCGGGAAACTCGGCGTTCGCGACGGTGACGGTAGCAGTTTTTTGTCCGCCGAGCCGACTACGCCGGCGATAGGCACGTGGCATCACCTGATGATTGCGCGCGATCCGCTCACGAAAATCTGCACGGCATTTGTTGACGGCGTGCAAGTTTGGGAAATCACCAACAAATCGGCCGCGTGGAAACAGTCGGACGACTACTACTTTTCCGTCGCGCACGGCGTTATATCCGGCTGGACGGGATATTTTACGGGGTCCGTCGACGAAGTGCGTGCGCAGAGCGTCTGTCGCAACGGCGACTATGCGGCGGCGGTCTATGCCAATGTCGTCGAATACTCGGACTTCATCGCAATCGCGAACGCCGATGGCGAGGCAGCGCCTGTGGCGTCATCCACCGTGCGTCAATTTCCGGTCACTATCTCCGCTGGCGCGAATGGGTCCGTCTCGCTTCCGCTTGCTGATGCGCTGTATGACGAAGGCACCGTCGTCGAAGTGACGGCTACGCCAGCAAGCGACGACTATGCGTTCTACGCCTGGGAGGGCAATTGCCCAACCCTGCAGGTCTTTAGCGTCTCGCTCAAACTTCCGGTCGATTGCGCGCGTTCTGTGACGGCCATTTTTGCGCCAGCCTGCCATGTCAGCGCGGCGGACGGTAACGACGCCACGGCGGATGGCTCATCGGCGCTCCCCTATGCGTCGATCGAAGCGGCCGTTAACGCCGTCAACGCGACCGGCAGCTTCCCTGCCGTGGTCCTCGTCGGAGACGGCGAATACACGCTGTCCTATTCTTCGCCGACGGCGAAGCCCAGTGGGTGTGATGGTTCAATCACAGGCTTTGCGGTTGCCTTGGCAAATCGCATCGCGCTTCGTTCCGTCAACGGCGCGGCCTCGACAGGTATCAATTGCGCCAGAAACAGCACCTACGGCGCGATTTTGCTGACCGACCCAGGCGCCATCGTCGACGGCTTTGCCATCACCAATGCCGCTTTGACGGGCAACAACTGGAACATCCGCGGTGGTTGGTTCTATAGCGCTGGCGGCCATGTTCAGAATTGCTTTCTCGGCAATTCTACGTTCAAGGACAACTGCAGTTGCGGTGCGTTGCTCGCCAAGGGTTGGATGCAGCGTTGCACCATCGCGAACGTCGCGCTCTCGAGCGGCTCAAGCAACTACGGCGGGCCGCTCCGCTCGACAGGCGGACTCATCGACTCCTGCGTCTTCTCCAACAACACCCACAGGGCCGGTATCCGCCTGGGTGCGGCGTTCGTCCGAAACTGCCTCTTCGCCGGCAACAGCAACCCGGATGCCAACAGCGGGCGTAGCGGCGGCGCGGTTTACTGTGAGGGACAGACCGTCTTCGAGAACTGCACATTCATGAACAATACGGCCGCTGGCTATGGAGGGGCAATTTATGGCGACTCCGTCGTTGTCAACTGCGCCTTCGGCGGGAATTCCACCGCGCAGGCCGCGAATGGCATGGACTTTTACAACAAAGTCCGCCTTGCCTATTCCCTCTCTGCGTACACGACGACCGTCGACGGCAACGTCGTCGGGACGCCGACGGTCACCGACGCGGCGGCGGGCGACTATGCGCCGACAGGTGTCTCCGCGACACGCAACGTCGGCTTGGCCACCTCGTGGCTTTACGAGCCCGGGAGAACCGACATCGCCGGAAATGGCCGTGTGAACGAATCTCTGCCCGACATCGGCGCCTTCGAATATGTCTCTAACGGACAGGAGGAATTGGCGGTTATGGTCTCCGCAAGCGCCTACACGGGTACCGACACCCTCGCGGTCAACTTCTCGGCGACCGTCGTCGGCGCGGGGGCAGGCGGGGTCACCTACGCCTGGGATTTCGGCGACGGCACCACCTCCACCGCGGCTACGCCGTCACATACCTACGATGCGGCGGGCTACTACACCGTTTCGCTCACGGTCACGGATGTTGACGACAATACGCGAACGGCGAGCTTTGCCGGCGGCGCGAACCTTATCAAAGTGATGCCTTCGACGTGCTATGTCCGTGCCGTCGGCGAATCGACGCCGGTCGAGCCCTACGCGACGCCGGGGACCGCCGCGAACGACGTTTATTCGGCCTTTCTCCTCTCCCCGACGAAGATCGACATCGGCGAGGGCGACATCCCGATCGGCGAAAGTTTCTCGGTTGAAACGGCGTTGGAAATTCGTGGCAAGGGACCTGATGCGACGCGCGTCAATATGAGCAACAAGACGATTACGCTTTCGGCTGTCGGTGCAACTGTCGCCGATCTCACGCTGCGCAACAGCTACCGCAACAACGAGTGGAATGTCGGCATGGTCAATCTCTGCGCGGCGGGGACGATCTTGACCAACTGCGTTGTTCGTGACGGCAGAAACCCCAACGCGGGGCTTGTTCGTCTGACGTCGTCGGGCAAAGTCGTCGACTGCACGATTACCGGCGGATCGGCCCACTGTGCCGGCGCGGGTGGTATTTTGATCGAACAGGACTGCGGTGCGAGCGTCGAACGATGTCTTGTGACGAACAACGTCTCTTCGGTCAATGTCGGGGCTAATAACTTAGAAATACGCGGTGCCGGGATCTGGGTGCGGCATACCGGCGGTGGATCGGGAGACGTACCTGTCGTCCGCAACTGCCTTGTTGCGCGGAATTGCGGCGTGTCGACGGCCGTATCTTATCGTGGTCATTACGGCGCGGGCATCTGTGCAGAGGCAGCCATCATCATTGAAAACTGCACGATCGTCTCGAATGTCATCGACCGCAGCGACTACGCGACGGGACTTTACGTTTCGACGTCTTCGGCGTTCGTCACGAATACGGTCTTCTGGGGCAACTTTGCGGGAGACGCGGAGGGCGCGCTTCGGGAGAGTGACGTGGGTGGCGTCGCGGGTGCGACGTTCTCGCACTCGCTTGCGCCTGAGTTCGCGACGGCTGCGGCGTCGGACTGGACGCTCGACGCCTGTGCGAGTGGCGATCCGCTTTTCAAGGATTTCGACGGCGGCGACTACACGTTCCGCGGCTCTTCGCCGCTTGCCAACGCCGGCGCGCGGCTTGGGTGGATGGAGGATGCGACCGACCTCGCCGGGAATATACGTCTTCTTGGAAAGCCCGACATCGGTTGCTACGAGTGCGTCGCAGCGGGTCTTTCCATTTTAGTGCGATAGGAGAAGACAGTGATGAAGAGACTATATCTTGTTTCCTTTTTGATTCTGCCGTGCCTGCTGCACGCCACCACCTACTATGTCACGATGGGCGGCAACGACAACAACGACGGTCTTTCGTGGGAAACGGCCTTCGCAACGCCGAAACGGGCGCTTGCAGTCGCGGCAGATGGTGACAAGGTGGTTGTCGGCGACGGCACATGGACGAATGTCGGCAACTGCGACATGGTCGTTACGAACGCCGTCGAGTTCACGAGCCTCAACGGCCCGGGCGCGACGATCTTCGACGGTGGCGCAGCGACTTCCGTCGGCGCGAACTATATCTACAATGGTGGCGGAAGCACGGCTTCGACCTACCGCTGGGTCGTGGAAGTGAGCAACGCCAACGCCGTCGTCCACGGCTTTACGCTGCAGGGCGGCTTTCGCTACAACCCGAGCGTCACCTCCGCCTCCGGCCTCCAGCTCTTCGCCGGCACGGTCTCGAACTGCGTCGTCCGCCTCTGCCGCGGCGGCGGCAGTGGCGGCGGCGCCTACGTCTCCGGCGGCCTTTTGAAGGGCTGCGAAATCTACGGCAATGTCGTGCGCTACAACAACAACGCGACTTGCTCTGGCGGCGGCGTGTTCCAAGTTGGCGGAACAGTCGATTCATGTGTCATTACGAACAACTCGGCCGGCAACTCGGGCAGCGGCGTCTTTATTCGCGGCGGGACGCTCCGCGATTCGTTGCTCGCCGACAACCACGGCCACTATTCCGATGCAAAAACGCTCAACACGACTGGCGGGAGCGGCGGCGGTCTCTGCCTGCAGGAGGGCGGGTGCCTTGTCGAGAACTGCATCATCCGCGACAACGTGCGCGGCCTCAAGTCGGCCGCAGGCGTCTACGTCAACCACAACAGCGCGATCCTGCGCAACTGCCTCGTCGTCGGCAATGCGGCGCAGAGCGAAGTCGGCGGTGTCCTGCTGGCAAAAGGTCGCGTCGAGAACTGCACGATTTCTGGCAATAGCGCCGTCATCAATGGCGCGACCGGCACGGGGCTCCGCCAGACTGGCGGCACCGCCGTCAACAACATCGTCTGGGGCAATCCAACATCGGGCGGCGCGTCAGATGTCGTGAAGACATCGGGAACTTTCCAGAACAATCTCGTCTCTACGGCGCTCGACTTCTTCACGTCCGGCGACGGCAACATTTCCGGGAACCCAGTTTTCGCCGATGCCGCGAACAACGACTTCTCGCTTCTCTTCGGTTCCCCCGCCATCGACGCGGGGCAGGCCATAGCCGCCGTGACGAAGGACATTGCCGGAACGGCGCGCCCACGGGGTTCCGCATGCGACATTGGCGCGTACGAATATGTCGACGACGGCTCGCTCGCGGTCGCTTTTCCGACTACGCCCTACACCTTCCTTGACGATGGCACTGTGATGCTTGCGGCGTCCGTCAGCGGCACGCCGGGCGGCGAGACATACGAATGGTTTGTCGACGGGGTTCAGTTGGCGGGTGAGACGCTTTCTTCCGTGACGCTCTCCGGCCTCGGCTACGGCCGCCATGCCGTCAAGGTCGTCGTCCATCGCGGTGGAGATGAGGCCGCATTCGAGATGGCCGACCTCATCACGGTCGTGCCCGACACGGTCTATGTCTCGCAAAGCGGTTCCGCAACATTCCCATATGACACGCCGGCCAAGGCGACAGCCAGCATTAAGGACGCCATTGACGCCGTCTATGCGACGGACGAGCATCAGGGCCGCGTCGTCGTTGCGCCGAGCGATGCGACTGGCTATCTTGTGAACGCTTTCGTCATCCCCGTCATAAAGAACGTGATCATCGAAAGTACCGATGGACCGGAGGCGACACTGATCAAGTGTACGAACCCCGCGAACAGCGACGGCCGCCGCGCGTTTGAGCTCCGCCACGCCAGCGCGGTCGTGAGCGGGTTCACGATCTACAACGGCAATTGGTACGACTATGTCCTTGGTGACAGCGGGGGCGGCGCGATCCAGCTCTATAGCGGCACGGTAACGAACTGCGTCCTTCGCGGAATCCGCGGCTGTCGAAACGGCGGTGCGGCGAGACTCTATGGCGGCCTCCTCACGCATTGCGTCATCACCAACTGCTATTCGCTTTACAACAACAATGGCACGGCGACTGGCGGTGGTGTTTACGTCGATGGCGGAACGGTGGCGCACTGCATCATCCGCGACTGCCGCGCCGGCGACAACGCTACGGGTGCTGGTATTCGTATGGCGAGCGGAACCGTCCGCGACAGCGAGATTTCCGGCTGTTACCCACAGGTCTCTGGTACGGCGAAGTCAGGCGGCGGCATCTACATGTCTGGTGGGCTTGTCGAGCGCTGCGTCATCACGAACAACTGCCCGCCGGCAAAGAAACAATATGTCGGCCTTGGCGGTGGTGTTTGCATGACAGGAGGGACGCTTCGTAACTGCCTCGTCGCTAGCAACATGGCGTCGACTTCTGGCGCCGGAATTTATCAGACGGGCGGCACGGTCGAGTTCTGCACTGTCACCGCCAATACAGGGACCGGGGGTTCGGCAAGCGGTCTTTTCCTCAACGGAGCGAAGGCCTCCTGCCGCTACAACATCCTTGACGGCAATGGCGCGGGCGTCAATTCCGAGCCGAACTGCAACATCGCCTATACGACGGCGGCTTCCTTTGCGACGAATCTTGTCGTGACGGACGGCACGACATACGGCGCGGACAACATCTATGCGGCTGCGGGATTTACGGATGCCGCGAATCGCGACTGGACGCTTGGCGCTGGTTCGCCGGCCATTGATGCGGCGGTCGGTGTCGACGGCGTGACGGACGACCTGAACGGCGACGCACGACCGACTGACGGCAATGGTGACGGTGTGGCTTGGCCGGACCTTGGCTGCTATGAGGCGCCGGACGCCTCGGCGGGGCCGCTTCGCTGCTCGTTCTCGCCGGATGCGGTCACGGGCCTTGGTTCTGCGACTGCCGTCTTCACAGCCTCTGCGAGCGGCAGCGGCGCGGACGGCGAATTGACCTACACCTGGGATTTCGGCGCGGGTGCGACGGCGACGAGCGTGGGCGGTAATCCTGCCATCCAGTCTGTCACTTTCTCCGGCTATGGCTCGCGGACGGTGACGCTCACTGTCGAGACGCCGAGTGGCGCGACCGCCACGGCGACGGTGGTTGATTGCGTCAAGGTCGGCTCCGCCGCTATCTTCGTCGACGCGACGAACGAAAACCCCGTCTGGCCCTACGCGACGTGGGCGACCGCAGCGACAAATGTGCAGGATATCTTCGACTCGCTGATTACTGACGGCACGACGTCTCTTTCCGTCACCGTCGCAAACGGGAGCTACACGATCACTGAGCCGTACATCGTGATCTCTTACCCCATTCGCATTGAAAGTCTCGAAGGGCCAGATGTCACGACGATTCGCGCCGCATCGTCCAGTACCGACGCCCGCGGGCACTTCAGAATCAACCATGCGGACGTACTCGTGTCCGGCTTCACCTTCTCAGACGCTCAAATCGACACTTGGAATACCGGCGACTACGGCGCAAGCAGCCTGCGCATCACGGCGGGCGTAGTCTCAAATTGCGTCGTGTCGAGCGCCGTCACTGCGCGCTCCAATGGCGCCGTCGGTGTCAGCGGCACCGGCCTTCTGACGCACTCCGTTTTGCGCAACTGCTACACGCATCGGTCCACCAGCTCCGGCTCGGTTGTCTATGGCGGTGGCGTAACGGTCGGCGGCGGAGGCGTTGTCCAGTTCTGCTCCATTACCGGATGCCACACCCACGGCGCGAATGGCTCCGGCGGCGGCGGCGCGTACGTGACGGAAGGGGGCGTTTTGCGCGACTGCGAGATTCTCGATTGCTACGGCTATGGTACACTCAACGGCACCGTCATTGGCCATGGTGGATCGGTTCGCCAGGCTGGCGGGCTCGTCGAACGTTGCATTATTGGCGACACTGTGACCGAAAAGCGCGGTGGCGAGGCTGTGCGCATCACCGGTGGGACGATGCGCAGTTGCCTTGTGCGCGGTGCGGTGGCAGGTTCGGAAGCCCAGGCGCTTTATGTTGACGGCGGCACGGTTGAGAACTGCACGGTCGTAACGAATGGCTACGGCACGGCGTTGGCCTCGAGCGTTGCGGCTGTAATCGCAGGCGGAGGCGTGACTAACGCCGTATTCTTCGCCAACAACGGCGGCGACGTGACGCTTTCCGGCGGCACCATTGCTTTTTCGCGCTTTGCCGAGGCCGCCGGATCGGACGGCAACATTTCCGCCGACCCGGTTCTCGTGATGACGGGCGGCAGCTCGAAGCCAATCTATTCCCTTGCGAACGACTCGCCGTGTTGCAATGCTGGTTTCCGGCTGCCGTGGAGTGACGATGCGACTGATCTCGCCGGCAATCCACGCCGCGTCGGCCGCACCGTTGACATGGGCTGCTACGAAAACCCGTTGGCAATCGGACTTCAGTTGTTCGTTCGTTAGTGGACTGTCCGCTGACAACGCGCCACTGGAGATTCTTGCCCGATAGACTTTTATCTCGTTGCGATGTTGGTCCGCATGTGGTACAATAACGGCATAATTTGGAGACTTTAATGGAGATGCTGATGAACGTGAAAAACTATCTTGCATTTGCCTGTCTCTTCGCCGTGCTCGCGGTGCGGGCAAAGACACTGACCTACACTGGTGCGAACGCCGGAGACTGGGACACGCCGTCAAACTGGGATGGCGGCGCAGTGCCCACGATAGACGACGATGTGGTAATCAACGCCAAATGGGTGACGGCCGCTGGTTCCATCTCCGCCAAATCCATCACGATAACCGGAACGGCCGCGACGCTCAACGCCGGTCTCGTCATCGGCGGAACAACGGCCACACAGGCCGGCATAAGCGCGCAGACACCCATCGATGCCACCTCGACAGCATCAATCGCATTGAATGTTGCGGGCAATCTCGCTCTCAACAAAGCCGGACTCTCGCTTGGCGGCCGCGACGCCGCTGGACATGTCTCCGCCTCGATTGGCGGAGACTTCGTCGTGGCGAACGGCGCAATCGCCGCGTTCTACGCAGGCGTGGTTTCGGGAATCTCCTACACTGACGTGGCGGGAATGTCCGCTGCGCTCTATGCGGGTGCCGACATCGTGACAGTCGGCGGCGAAATGCGGATCGGCGCTGGCTCGACGGTCTATCCCGAGAACAACATGGTTTCCGGAACGCCGGTTATCTTCAAGCCGACCGACTTTACGCTTGAAGCGGGCGGCGTTTTGAATGCGACGGGGCGTGGCTTTGGCTGGTTTGCTATCGCCGATGCGGCGTCGCTTCCCGCCGGTGCGCATCGCGACAGGGAAAACACCCTTTGCGGCACATACTGTCCGGGGTCTGGGTTCAGCTACACAGCAGGCGGCGGCTATGGCGGGGACGGACGTAGCGCACAGACGGCCAACGACAAAAACGGCAATTCCGTCAACTGCGGCAAGGCCTACGGCTTCGACTTCGCGCCGCTTCTCCCCGGTGCCATGAAGGGCGGCTACAAGACGGCTGACATTACGAACAGCCGCGGCGGCGGCACGGTTTGCGTTTTCGCCTCCGGGCGGGCGACGATTTCCGGCAGTGTCGAGTCGAAGTGCAAGAACGACAACAACTACGGCTCCGGGAGCGGTGGCGGAATCTGGATTTGCGCGGCTTCGCTTGGCGTCGAACCTTCGGCGTTCTTTGACACGGAGGGTGGCATCACCTCCTACAACGCCCAAGGGAGCGGCGGACGCATCGCGCTGGGCGTCGGCCTGTCGGCGTCGGCAATTGAAACGATGGCAGGCGGGACGCTTCCCGCAAACCTCTCCTCGTTCGACCTCTATGGCGTCGATTTCAATGTCTTTGGCGGGGCGTATGCCACGGGACGCGCCGGCACCGGAACGGCGAAGATCGTCTATCCCACGGCAGACGCCGTTGCACTGCAGGTGACGGCAAGCGGCGGAGAGGAGTTTGGCTCGCCGACGCTCGGCTACGGATTGAACCTCATGCCCAAGGCCGCCATCCCACAGTCTTTCGCTTTGCCGTCCGTCACGGCCGACGCCTGGCGCGGTTTCCGGCGCTACACGCAGGACGGATATGCCGTCGAGACGACGGCCGGAGCCGCCGTTGCCGACATCGCCTCCGCCGCCGACCCCCTCGTGCTAACATGGAATTGGTCCACGGTTGAAGACCTTGTGCGCATCCGCCCAGTCGGCGGCGGGACAATCACGGTGAACGGCACGGACTATGCGGCGGATGCCGACATTTGGGTTGCCTCCGGCACGGCGCTATCCGTTTCCGCAACGGACGGAACGGGGGCTTTCACCGCGTGGTATGGCGATTTTGCCGGCGGCAAATCGACTGCCTCCACGCTTTCGCTTACGGCGACGCCGGGGATGACAATCTACGGCGTATTCTCCGACGTGACGGGAGCAACGAAGTCATACGTCGGCGCGAACGACGGCTTCTGGGACGTTGACGCAAACTGGTCGCCGGCGGGCGTCCCGTCACCGCTCGACGACGTGACGATTGCCTCTAAGCAGGTGAAGAGCTACGGTGTCGCCGTCGCGAAGTCGCTGACTCTCTCCGCAGGCAAGCTCGCCGTCGGCGGCGCCTCCGCAACGACGACGACGGCGCAGACCGCGCCGACGGACTTTTCCTTTGCCGGCAGCGGGCTTTGTCTTGCCGGGAACCTCTCCGCGACGGGTGCGAGCGCCATCTCCGTCGGGGCCAGCCGCCAGACGGTGCCGCTTTTGTGCGCGACTGTCGGCGGCGATCTCTCGCTTGCTGGGACGACGACGCTTACGGTCTATGCGCCGGAATATGACGGTGTACTCGACGATGGCGGCAAGATTCCGCTCGTGAACCTCTATTTCTCGGCCTTCTCGTTCGCCGTTGGCGGCGACATGGTTCTTGACGGCTCGTCCGTCGTCTATCCGGATTCCGACATCGTGTCGGGGAATCCCGTCCGTTTCGACGTCACCGGCGACGTCTCGGTCGGCGCCTCCGCTTCCTTCAACGCCACGACGCGTGGTTGGGGGTGGATCCAGTACACAGACGGCGTCGGCGATTCGCGCGCCACCAAGAAGGATGCGAGTGGTTCAACCTACTACTACACGCTGTCGACGGGCTTCGGCTCCAGCTACACGCGCGGCGGCGTCTATGGCGCGGACGGCCTTGGGGCGCAGAGCGGATACCCGCGCCTGGCGTATGGCTTCGCCTACGCGCCGTACCTGAACGGCGGGCCGGATGGGTGCTATTCGCCTTGCCGCGGTGGCGGTACGGTCTGGGTGAAGACGGGCGGAACCTTCACTTTGAACGGAAAAATCTACGCGAAGGGCGGAAGTGGAGGCGGCACGAGTTCGAAGTCGGCCGGCGGCGGCGTCTGGATTTGCGCGGAAGCCTTTGTGGCGGGCGAAAATGGCGCGATCAACGCGAATGGCGCCGATGGCGGCAACGCCGATTACGCGCCTGGCACCGGCGGACGCGTCTCCATAGCACTCGGCGTAGCGGACGCCGACCTCGACGCGCTTGCGCGCGGCGAGACGCCCTCTGGTCTCACCTACTCTGACACGATCACCCTTGTGACGGCTACCGCGACGGGCGGCAGCCGCAACAACAACGGGAACATAACCTACAACCCCGACGGAACGCTCTCCACCGTCATGGGCGCATTGAGCTCCTACCCGATGACCGTTTCGTCTTCGCCAGTCGCGGTGATGGCTGAAGGGCTCGACTACTCGACTGTCAATCTCGATGTCGGCGTGCCGTATGCCGTCACGGCCCCGGCATACGCCTTTGACCCATCATATCCGAACACCGTCCGCTACGCCTGCGCGGGGTGGGTCGTTTCGAACGCGACGGCGGAAGTCGCCTCTGGCGTTGGCACAACGGCGTCCTTCACGCCGGAAACGGGGCCATTCTTCCTGACGTGGCTTTGGAACGGCCGCGAGACCGCCGCTGAAGCGGTTGCCAACGATTCGGCTCTCGGCACTGTCTCCGCGAACGGCGGGGCGGCCGGGGCGACGGCTTCCGCCTGGGTTGCGGAGGCGGGAACGGCGACATTGTCCGCGACTCCCGCTGCCGGAGCCGAGTTCCTCTACTGGGTCGGCGAAGTTCCATACGGCAAATCGAAGGACAATCCGCTTTCATTCGCGGCGGCGGAACCGCGCAATGTAATGGCGGTATTCCGCACGGCTGACGCGCCGGCCACGCGAACGTGGAAGCGCAACGGCGGGCGTCAGGGTGGCGACTGGCTGGACCCCGCCAACTGGGATCCCGCGAACATTCCCGGACTTGACGATGATGTCGTCATCGCCAGGGCAGACGGCGACACGAATGTGATCTGGGCCTGCTACGTCTCCGCCACAAACTACGTCGAGGTGAAGTCGCTCTCCATTGGCGGCGGCGCCATTCTGCGCATCGCCTCCACGGCGAATGGCTCATACGAGTACCGCCGCGATTGCATATTCACTGAAGACTACAACTCGGCGGTCTCCGGCAAGATGGCTGGCGAGGCCGCGCTTGTCGTATCGGGCAACGTCACAGTCACTAACACGGCTGCCATTCGTATCGGCGGTCGCAAACAGGCCTTTTCCACGACGGTGGCGGTCGGCGGCGACCTGGTAATGGACGGCGGCGCCATGGCAGTCTTCGGACGTCCAATCGACCACGCCTCCGGCTTCGACTTCACGAACGGGACGGGCCGCGTGACGGTAGGTGGCACGCTTGGCCTCTACGGAGCGAGCGTGTTCTATCCCTGCTGCGAGCCGTACACCGGCGGCGGAATCGTCTTCCATGCGGGCAACCTCGAAATCGGCGAGCCTGCCGCCATTAACGCCTCGTCAAGGGGCTGGTGCCGCGACAACGACCGCTCGCCGATCTCCTCGGCGCCGGGACTGGGATATGCGCACACCATTGGCGGAGGCTATGGCGGCTACGGCGGAAATCACGACGCGACCTACGGCCTCACATACGGCAGCGAGTACGCGCCGATTCTTCCAGGGTCGAGCGGCGGCTCATACGGCTATGTTCAACCAGCTGGTGGGCTTATCCGCATTCATGCCCACAAGGCGACGATTGCCGGGACTCTCAACGCCAACGGCGGGCGCTACTCGTCTGGCGGCGGCATCTGGCTCACGACGGCGAAGGGACTTGAAATCGCCTCGACGGCTCTTTTCACTGCGAGAGGCGGCTTCGGCCATGATGACAATAATCCTGCGAACCGTGGTGCTGCCGGCGGCGGCGGGCGCATCGCGCTTTGGTCGGGAATTTCAGATGCGCAGATCGACGAACTTGCGCGCACTGGAACACTCTCTGCGTGGAGCGCGTCCAAGTTCGCCTCTGCAGACATCTCTGAGGCCTTTCTTGCGGCGTATCCGTCGAGCGTGGCTGTCGGCCCTAAAGTCACGGACGACCCCGCCTACACCGACGGCGACGGCACCTTCCGCTATTTGGCCATCCCTCCGTCAGGTTTTGTGATTTACGTCAGGTAATGTCGGTCGAAAGGGGAGAACATGAAAACTACTGAAATCAGCACTATGAAAGAAATTCCAATTCTTGTCGCCTTTGCGGCCATGTCCGCCTTTGCGTCGCCTGTCGTCCCGGGGGAGTTCACCGACCCCACCAATCTCCGTAAGGCAACCGAATCCCTTGCGGGTGATTGGTATGTCGCGCCGGAGCACCTCAAGTTCCCATACATCTCGACATACCATGTCGTGCCGACCCTTACGACGAAGGACCGCGTGGAAATTCCGTTCTATGTGACGGACTGGGACCATTCCAAGGTGCGCTTCCTCGACGATTCGTTCCGGTTCGATGCCCGGACGGGAAAGTGCGCGAGAAGACGCTTGAGGGTCTTCCTTCCGGCGATCATGCGTTCCGGTTCAAGTCGTTCCCGGAAGGGGAGTATAGGTTCTGCGTGTGGGCGTCGGACGCGAAGGGGCGCGAATCGCACCGCGTCTGGCATCGCTTTCGCGTCGTTCCCCCGGACTATGTCAAGATTGCCGACGAGCGGACCTACAGGATGACCGCGGCCGACCTCGCTGCCTATGGCATCCGAAACGACGGCGATCTCGGGCGGAAGGTTCTCGTCGACTTCCCCGCGCCGCCAAAAGAGACGAAGGGAGACGAGGTCCTCCGACTGGCGCAGGAGGCGCTTGGAAAATATGCGGCGGAGAATCCACCTGCCGCGCGGGAAGGCACGCCGGGTTAC
>CADCGZ010000012.1 GCA_902801025.1 uncultured bacterium
TCCTCGAACGTGTCGAGCGTCAGCTCCTTTTCGACAGGCATTGCGCCGCCGTAGACGAGGCGGTCGTACATCGTGTAGGTGACGTTTATTTCGTCAGGCGCCATCACCTTCTCCATCACGAAGCGCGAACGCGTCGTAGCCGTGTCATACGACTTGAAGTCGTCGGGATGGACCGCAGTCTGGACGGTGAAGTTGACCGTCGTTGCCAGCATTATCGCAATCATGTTCATTTGTCTTTCCCTTTCGTTTTATGTTTAAGCTTTGAATCGACCATGGCCTTGAATATACGAGACACCGCCAGTTCACTCGCAGCCTGCTCGCCGCGCACGTAGTCGTGCCACGACTTCGCGTCGCGGAACCGGCCGGCCTCGGTCCAGTCCGCGCCAGCGCAGACGACAAGCGCGGTACCGTGCATTTTCAACGGCTCTGTCATTATCATCTTCGCGCCCTCAGGCCCGTCGGCAAGCAAGACGCCGCCCATGCCCGGCACCGCGAAAATCGCGTTCATCATAGAGCCCTCCTCTCCCTCGCGATTGTGCGGCTTTTCGAAGAGGGAGACGATGAGCTTCTTTTCGTCGATGAAAAGGTCGCCCGTGTGTTCGCGCTCGGCGCTTAAGTCCAGCCCTACGCCAACCTCGACGCCTTCAATCGGAGTGTCCTTTGAAAACGTCACCGCCTCCGAGAAGAACGAGCTCCCCTTCCCCAGGACAATCCCAAGCGTCATCGTGCCGCCAATCGGGAGCTTGTAGTCGAGCTCGAACGAACAGCGCTCCTCGCAGTTCGTGCGTATGCGATAGGCCACCCAGTCGCCGTAGTCGGGCAACCACTTTCCATCCTTGCGGAGCGCAACTCCGCCAACGCCGCGCCCAGGGCCAACGGCGTAGTCGTCCATGCCGAGCCCATTAACGTTCTTGTGCCAGTTGCCGTAGTCGCCGTGGCCGCGCAGGAGATGCACGACAAAGTTATTCGTCGTCGCCTTGTTAAAGACGTCTATTCCGCTCCACTTGTGCGGATCGCCGGGGCCATAGGCACGAAAGCCCGTCCTGTCGTTCTCCCAGAAGAAGTCATTCGCCCTCTCCGGCGCCTCGCCGCAAAGGCATGTGGTAGCTATCAAAATCGCTGCTATCATTGCCCGCCTCCCCCTTGCTGTCGTACGCTTGCTGTCCTCTCCCTTCCCAGATCGGCCCTCGAGAAGCCAGAAGAGAGGTCGCCTATCGACTTGGCCGCAAGGTTAAGCCACTCAAACCGCGCCTTGCCATAGCTCTCGCGAGCCGAGCCCGCCTCGCGCGGGGCAAAGGGCGACAACTGGAGAAGCCGCCCATAGGCGCAAAGGTCAAAATCTGCCCCGCCTGGCTTGTAGTAGCGGCCCATGCCCTCGGCGAGCAACTGCACAACCCTCCCGCCGCGAGCAACGGCCTCGGCTTTGACAGCTTTCTCTCCTGGGGAGATCCACGGGCCAACAAGCACAGCCCCGCGTTCTGCCTTTGCGCCCAACTTGTCGACGAGCTCGGCGAGCTTGTCGTCTGGCGTTGCCGTAGATATCCTAACGGTCACGAGAAGCGGAGCGTCCAATAAAAATGGGTTGCCAACCGCAGTCCAGGCAAGGGGACGACAAGCGACAGCAAGCGTACTACAACAAGTTTTGCCATCAGTCGCTTGGCCATTACCGCCGGCCGCTTGTTGTTCCTCAAACGCGCTCAACACACGATTGCCCTTCCGTGGCTTTGCGATCTCCTCGCCGGTCTCGACATCCCAAAGCTCGCCGCCATCTCTCGCAAAAGAGCGGAAATCCCAGCTGTCGGCGCCAGCAACGCCAGCCAGCGTTGCGGCCGCGCGCTCAAGGCGCCAGTGCCTAAAGCCCATGACCTTCTTGAAAAGCCCCGGGTTGTTCTCCTTTATCCAGCGGCGCTTGGCGTTTGACAAAATATAGTTTATCTGCCTGTGAAGCTGCCCCTTCGCAAGGCAAACCGAGTCCCGCCAAAGCGCACACCACACTCTGCGGCCTATGCGCCTCTCGACCTCTCCCGCAAAAAAGGCGACAACCTCGTCGAGAACAGCAGCCCCTTCCTCGGTTATGTAGACGATGCCGTGGAAGTGATCGGGCATTATCGCATTGTAAGTAGCCCTAACACCAGGAAAATGCGCCTCGATTGCCTGCCATGCGTCGTAGACCGCTCGGCCACCTTCGGTGCGCTCAACGCCCCATTCTCTCAAGTTGCCAAAGATATTGGCCCTCGGCTCGGTGACGAGGGTTATCATATAGTTACATCGCGAATCATAGCGCCACCCCAGAAGCCCCTTGTGACGCATGGGAGTGACAACAAGCGTACTACAACAAGTGTCGCCGCCAGCCCCTTGCTGTCGCCTCTTGCCGTCGCCCACTTGCTGTTGTACGCTTGCCGTCATTCCTTATCGTCACCCACTTGCTGTTGTACGCTTGTTGTTGTACGCTTGTTGTTGTACGCTTGCTGTCATTTCGCCCTCCTGATCCTGACGAAGTTGACCGCGCACATGCCGACTGCGAGAAGACCCGCAAGTGCGGCGCCAATCCACTTGAGCGTCACCGTGAGGTGGTAAATCGACCAGCACCAGAGCGCCGAGGCGAAATCCAAGGCCGCGCCGCCCTCGAAACCCTCGGGCACCGCGATACCGTCACAGTTCGCCGCCGCAATCGCCTTTGTGAAAGCTGGCGTCAGGTTCGTAACGAAGAACAAACCGCAGACGAGCGCAGCAAGCCCGACGATAAAAGTCTTCGGCACATTGCCCTTCGTGATTGGGAGCACACACGGGAAAAGGTAGAACATACCCGCAAGCGACGCGAGCGGCAGGAACTTGTTGCCGGGGAGGAAGACCGACAAAAAGAGAATTACCGGAATGAGCAAAATCGAGACGACGAGCGTCGTCGGATGTCCGATGACGAGCGCAGGGCTCATGCCGATAGAAAGGCCCTTAAGCCCAGAGAAGCGCTTCTCGACAAAGCTCCGCGTCTGCTCGCAGATCGGCTTCAAGCCCTCGATGAAAAGCGCGGTGATGCGCGGGATAAGCTCCATCACCGCACCGACCGTCACACCGAGCTTCAAAATAGACGGAATCGAGTCGACGACGGCCTTCCACGAGTCGCACTTCAAGGCACCAATGCCGCAGCCGATAAGAAGACCGAGGAAAAGCGGCTCGCCGAGAAGCCCAAACCGCTTCTTCATCCCCTCTGCGTCGATGTCGATCTTCGAGAATCCCGGGATCCTGTCGAGGACCCAGCAAATCGCGACCGCAAACGGAGTAAAGCTCTGGCAAAACGGCTGCGGGATGGAGATGCCGTCCATGTCCTTGTAGTAGGACTGAAAGCCCCTTGCCGTGAAGTCGGCCATGCAAAGCGTGATGACGTAGAGGACGATCGCCGCATAAAACGCCCACGCGAGCGAGCCCGTCGCAAAGAACACCATCGCGCCGAGAAAAGCGAAGTGCCAGTAGTTCCAAAGGTCGATGTTCACGGTGCGCGTCGTTCCAGTCACGAGCATAAGGACGTTTACGCCAAGGCACACAGGAATGATAAACGCGCCGACAGCGCACGAATACGCAACAGCCGCCGCCGCAGGCCAGCCGAGATCGAAGAACGGGAGGTTCAGGTGATAGAGGTCGGTCATCCCCTTCAAGGCGGGGCCGAGGTTGGAGGTGAGAAGCGCCGTCACGACGCCCAAGCCAACGAAGCCAACGCCGACGAGAAGACCCGACTTCAGCGCCTTCGAGAACTTGATGCCGATGAGAGTTCCGAGAACTGTGAAGATGACGGGCATCATAACTGCCGCGCCGAGACCGATTACATAAGTGAAGACCTCTTTCATGCCGCAATTATAC
Organism: uncultured bacterium; assembly: GCA_902801025.1. Lineage (GTDB taxonomy): Bacteria > Verrucomicrobiota > Kiritimatiellia > RFP12 > UBA1067 > UBA1067. Next base: position 3,853 of record CADCGZ010000012.1, read on the forward strand.
CATAAACCGTCACGTCATGGCGTCCCCTTTATAGGGGAGCGGGGCTGACGCGCCCGCCACGTGCGCCTCGCCCGCATACACCTTCACATCGCCGACGAGAAGCGAGCCGTCTTCCTGCACGCCGCCGCACAGCCCCCTTATCGGCGCGGCATCGCCGTCAGTCGCAAGGACCGCGACTTCACGCCCCTTAAGCAAGTCAACCGCGGCAAATGCGCCGCGGAGCGCGGCAAATCCGCCGCGCAGCCAACGAGAGTACGTGTCGCCAATTTCCGCGACGACGCCGTTTAGCACGTCGTCGCGGTCAAATGGACTTCCCGCGACGAGCCGCAGCGACGTCGCGCGCGCGGCGATCTCGGCGGGGAAATCGGTCTGGTTGACGTTGAGTCCGACACCGGCGATAACTGCGTCGCCGTTTCGCTCGCAGAGTATGCCGCAGATTTTCTTCCCGCCGACAAGCACATCGTTCGGCCATTTCACCGCGACTCGTGAAGAACTGCCGAGAAGAGTCCCCACGGCGCGCGCGACGGCGAGCCCTACGACGAGCGGAAGAGTCGCGACCTCCGCAGGCGACGCATCTGCCGCGTCAAGCACGACTGAAAAGGTGAGGTTCTCGCCTCGCGCGGCGTGCCATTCGTGATCAAGCCGGCCGCGCCCCGCCGTCTGGAAGTCCGCTACAAACACGTCGCCAGGGCGCCCTTCGCGGGCGTCGGCGTTTGTCGACGCAGTCGTTTCCTTGCGGTGGAAGCGGAATTCCATCGCCTCAGAGCTCGATCCAGTCGCCCGACTTGCAGGAGACTTCGGAAATTTTTCCGCCGCGGCGGATAACGAAGGAATCCTTGCCAGACGCGTTCATGACGAATGTCTTCTTCGCGGGAACGTCCACTATGCGGCCGTCGTCGTAAAGACCGATGATGACTTCCTTGTCGCTCTCGGCCTCAATGACGGGATACTGGAGCTCAGGATGGCGCGGCGTGAACTTGCCGTTGAGAAGCGTATCGCGGTGGTCCTGAGAGAACTTGATCCACCTCTCGACCATCGCAAGATGTTCCTTCGGCGCGTTGCGGAGCATGACAGAATACTGCACGACACCGAACATGGAGTTGATGACATAGAGCGCCGCATGCTCGGGGCTCTCCGCGAAGTTCCACTCGAGCATGTCGGAATGAACGGCGGCACTGCCGGAAGCGAGGCGCAGGTTCGCGATGGCGAAGCGGTTGCGCCTCAAATTGCCGGGGCAGTCGCCTACGCGCAGCATGTTGCCGTATTTCCTGATCGCGGGACCGACGTAGCTCTGGCGGAACTCGACGAGTATGTCGGGCTTTATCGCGGTAAGCGCTTCCTTGACCTCGGTCATCAGCCGGTCGACGGCGACGGGAAGCGACTTAATGTCGCGCCCGGCGTAGTTCTCCTTGACAGCGGGATCCTCGCCGGAAAAACGGAAGGCGTCGATGAAGTCGAGCTTGAAGCCGTCGATGTTCCAGTCCTTGAGCGCCTTGACATAGGTGTCGACGAGGAATTTCCTGACCTCAGGGAAGCGCGGGTCGAGAACCGCAGCGCCCATGCCGCGGTCGTCTCCTTTGACATACTTACCCTTGAACTTCTCGTAGTTGGCGCTCTTGAGCCCTATGAAGGGAACGGAGTACCACATCATGTACTTGATTCCGAGGTCCTGCACCCTCTTCACGTGCGCGGCCATGTCGGGGAAGCGGCGCTTCGAGATCTGCCAGTCGCCGCAAAACGCGTAGCCGCGGTTCGTGTCGTCTGTCTGCCAGCCGTCGTCAACGATGAAAGTCTTCATGCCAAGCTTTGCCGCGATCGCGAGCTCCGCCTCGATATCGGCGGCGAAGACGTCCTGGTGGAAATTGTACCAGCTCGAGTAGAGCGGGTCGCAGGCGGCAACTGGAACGCGGCACGGCACGATGTTCGCCGTCTTCTCGATCCACGCTACGGCTTCGCGCACCGCGTCGGCAAAGCCCTTCGCGCGAGCATCGAACCTCACACGCGTCTCGTAGTGCGAAATCGGGGCCTCGGGCGTCTCGAACCAGCCAATGCTGATCTCGAGAATACTCCCTTCCTCGCGGATGCCGCCTACGTGGTTGAGGTGACGCACACACTCCTCGGCCGCGACGGAAAAATGGCTCGTGTCGTTTCCATCGAAGTAGACGAAGACCGGCATGCCCTGCGCGACCTCGGTGTGCGAACGCGCGCCCCAGTTCGGGCGCATGCCGCAGTCGCCTGTGTTGACGTTCCAGGAATAGTCCATGCCGACCTGAGGAACCAGCGCCGACAAACGCGTCTTCGGCGGGAGCTTCGCCTCCGCGCAGTCGAGCGTGATCTTCGCGATCTCCGCACCGTCAGACGCGACTTCGCGAGAAAACGCAAGCTTCCAGCCGTCGCGATCCTCGCAGTCGACCTTGACCTCTCCAAACGAAAACGTAGCCGCAGCAGCAGCGGCAAGAATCATCGATGTCATGCCTATTCCTCCTTGTCCTTGTCGTTAGTTCTGAAGAAAAACTTCACCGGTCCAAGAAGTCCGGCGTCGTGATAAGGAGCGTCGGCCTCCGGCCCTTTTTTAGTCCACGTCGTGCGCTCCGCCTCTGGCAAGGACGCATCGTGCACAAGCGCGTTGTACCATGTAGACACGGTTTCGACGCGTATCTCAGCAGAGGCGCCTGGCTTCACGTATGGCATGATATCGCAGGCGTAGGGTTCGCACCATAAATCCGCGACCTTGCGTCCATCTACGAAAACCGTAGCCCAGTCGCGCACCGCACCGAGATCGAGCCGGCACTCGAAAGTTCCAGACGGGATTTCCAGCCGCCCAGCGTATATGCGCTTCGTCGCCCACGCAGGATAGTCGTCTTCTGGCTTCAGTTCGACTGCGACGAAAGTCGGCGGGACACGCGAGGCCTTCATGAACTCGTCGAGTAAATCGGACACCTGCCCCGTCACAGGGTTGAACATTTCGCATCGCTCCCTGTCGCCGATCACGCGAAAGAACACCGAAGCGCCGTCATGCGTCACTATAAAGAAAGTGTTCGTGTCGCCGTCGCGCCGCTGCTGCCACCCAACGAAGCTGTCTCCGTCGAGCGCGAGAAACTCCTTTATCGGCGACGGCCAGTTAGGAACGAAATCGCCGCGCACGACACGGGCGCCCTTCTTCTCGAGCTCGCCAAGCTTTGCCTCGGTCGACGGCAGAAGAAAGGTCCCCTTCGGCACCCAGATGACGCGATAGCTCATGCCGTCTGGAAGCACGGTCTTTCCGGCCTTCGCGTCTACGCGCGTCATCAGCGCGTCGTTGTTGAGGTAGTCGTACTTGTAGCGGTTGTCGAACATCAGGTCATGTTCGCTGGGCCTGTGGCCGACATCGTCGCCGAGATACAGCAGAATGTCCACTGCCGGAAGGCCCCGTTCGAGTTCCGCGCCACAGCGCTCAATGTACTTCGAGAAGTGCTTCATGTACGGCCACCACGTCTGCTCCCTGAGAAACGGGGAGCCGATGCCAGCGCCAAAGCTCGTGGACGGAGGCTTGCCGCCGACGACGGGATTGTGAGTGTAGGTGTGAAACACGATATGCGTCACCCCGCGCGCAAAATGCTTGTCGACGATCTTCTTCCAGTCCCTGAAGTTCTCGTCGAAGGTGAGCTCGAAGCTCGTCAGCGCCTCGGCGGAGACGCGGCGCTTCCCGTAGATATGCGCCGCCGAAACGCACGGAAGGACCGGCTTGAAGTCGAAGCTTCCGACGAAGCCCTCGTTGCGGTGCGGGCTCCAGAACTCGCACATCGGCTCGTCGGCGAACTTCCAGAAGCGCAGCGGATCGCCCGGAATCACGTCGCCGAACGCAGTCTCGTACTGCACGGACATTCCGTTTTTGCGCGCAAGGCGGGCGATCGTGCCGTAGTAGTTCTCCTCGACGAGCCGCGAGCAGACGTTGCGCCAGTCGAGAAGAAACCTCTCGGTCTCCGCCTCGCTCTTGAGGACGTAGCCGAAGAGCGCAGGGAGCCAGGGGCGAAGGGAGTATCCGGCGCGACGCTCGAACTCTTCCTCCATCTTCCATGTCCAAGTCTGGCAACCGCACTCCCAGCTGTCTACGAGCGTTCCGTCGATCTTCACGCCCGATTTCATGAGCTTGCCGAGATAGCCCGCGAAGTTCGCCTCAAATCCCCGGGCGTCCATCTTGTCACATTCCCAGCCAGTTCCCTCCGGCGGCGCCGGGTGGTTGCGCTTTTTCGCGTTGACATGCCCAAAGACAAGCGTTCGCTCGCCCTTGGTCTTCACCGGCGACGAATTCGTCGACATCATGAAGCTGCGATACGCCCAGCCCGCCTTCGCCTCCCACATGTCGAGGCGCGGCTCCGGCATCCACGAACCGTTCAGCTCCTTACGCGGATAATGGCTGCTCTCGACGTAGTAGGACAGCTTCCAGCCGGAAATCGGAAAGCCCGGGACGCGGAACGTCATCCCGACTTCGTCCTGCCAGGCGCCACGCGGGCAGCTGACGCGGAACTGCTCCTTCGGCCCGTCGCAAAGGACGATGTCCGCATCTGGCTCGTAGGCCCATGCACGGTCTATCTGTTGCGGGTTGGGGACGGTTATCGACAAGTCGGATGAATCCTCGAGGGGGAACGTCACAGACCCTATCTCGTGGTAGTCGTCGTCCTTGTCGAAGTCGGGCTTCTTGTCGGGCTCGAAGCAGACAAGCTTGCGCATCGCCTTGTCGGGCGTAATCCACGGCCCGCCGGACATCGACCACCCGGGGCAGTTCTGCATCTTGAACTTAAGCCCGCGCCTGTGGCACTCCGTCTCGGCGAACTTGACGAGATCAACCCAGTTCTCGCTCAGGCACGGAACCATGTTCGTAACGCCGGGCCACGGTTCGTCCTTCGCCCAGCCGCCGTGGAAGAACTGGATTCCAGAGATGCCGGCGTCCGCGATTGCGGCGATGTCGGCGGCTACGCCTTCCTTGGACGCATTCCCCCCGATGACGTGAAACCACGTCTCCGGTGCCGTGGACGACACCGCGAGGATTGCGGAGAGAGTTAGGGCCGTCATTTTCCGACGCGCTCGATCTTAAGTGTCCACTCGACGGGGGCCTTCGGGTCGAAGAGATACTTCTTCATCGGCGCCGGGCCACAACTCGCGCCGCCAAGCCCCATCTGCCTGACGTCGAGGTTCAGAAGCACGTCCTCGCTCGGGACGAGCGTGGCGTGCATACGGCGCTGGCCGTTGATGTGACGCGAGTACGCGAGCGTTTCCCAATCGTAATGAAGCGCCTGCACGAAAAGCGGCTCGCTCGCAGAGAACTTCACGCCCCTGCCGAATCTATCGGTGAACTCCGCCCAGCGGACATCGCACTTCATGCCGCAGTCCTGCGGACGGACATAGTCGACGAACTGGTCGGTGACGGTGGAGCGCCAAAGCCCCACAAAGCTTGCCGTCTTGCGGTCTACGTAGTTCTCCCACGGCCCGCGCCCGTACCACGCCATGTTCTCGTAGGCGCGTCCGAGGCGGAGCGAAAGGCCGAGGCGCAGCAGCGCATTCGGCATGCGTCCAAAGGGAACGACCTTGTTCTTCAGCGTGACAGACCCGTCGGATGCAAACGTCCACTCGCACTCGTGTTCGAAACCGGCGCTCTTCATGCCGTCCACCGAGACCTTGGTCCTAACGACATTGCCGTCGACGACGATGCGGCCGGGATGGTAGTGGAGCTGCGTGAGACCGCTCCCCTCAAAACCCTTCGTGCGGTCGTCTTTCCAGGAGCCGCCTAAGAACGCCCAGCGGTCGTTGTCGGTCCACGCACGGGCGCAGGTGAGACGCGGGCCCGCGGAGATCCCGTCGAAGTCGGAGAGGATCGTAGCGCCCCTCATGACAAGGAGTTTGAGAGTCCCCGTCTTCTTGCTGAACACGGCATACGTCTTGCCACGCTCAATCGTCACCTCGTCGCCGTCTTCGTCATGCGCGGTCACGGCGTCGCCGTCTGGCTTTTCCTCGGTGGCCGGCTTCTCGTTAAGGAGAAGCTGGTCGCGAGCGACGGCATAGCCCTTCTTCGCCCACGGCGCATCAGTCTTTGTCAGGAACTCGAAGTTGACGAAGACCTCCTTGTCCTTCCCGATGGTCGCGAGAGCCGCGTCGAGCTCTGGGATCTTGAACTCGCCAGTGGCGAGCGGGGCGACAGACGGAACCGCAAACAAACCTTCTCCCGCCTTCTCGCCGTCAGCGAGAAGAGTCCAGCGTCCGTCGAACTGAGAGGCGTCGGTGAAGCAGTGCCTATTCTTCAGCACAAACCCCGTTCCACCGTTACCCGTTCCCCTCTCCACAACGATATTCTGGTAGACATGCCCCACTTCGACAAGCTTGGGACTTACATTGCGCAACGGATCGACAATGCCGTTGCAGCAGAACGGCCCGTCGTTCGGGAAGTCGTCGAAATCGCCGCCATACGCAAGGAAGTGCTCGTGGCGGCCGGTCTTCGGATCGATGCGCCCCGTGTCCTTCCATATCGCCTGGTCCACCCAATCCCAAATGCAACCGCCGATGAGCGCGGGATAGGCGTAGATGACGTCCCAATACTCCTTCAAGTTGCCGACGGCGTTGCCCATCGCGTGAGCATACTCGCACATGACAAAGGGCTTGCCGGCGGTGTGGCCGGAAATGGCGTATCCCTCGCCGCCGCCCTCGCCGGACATGGCACCGCCGCGCTTCTCGTTGCCGAGCTTGCCGCGCTTCTCGACCCATTCTACGGACGGATACATCGACGAGTCGACATCAGCGTCTTCGTTGCCGCGCTCCCAGTGCACGGGGCGCGACGGGTCAATCTTCTTCACAGCCGCGATTGCATGGCGGAAGCAGTCGCCGTGGCCTGTCTCGTTGCCCATCGACCACATCGTGACCGAAGGATTGTTGCGATAGAATACGGCGTTACGCTCGTTGCGCTCGACGATGGAGTGGTCCCACTCCTTGAAGCGCCCAAGCCCCCTGTCGCCGTAACCCGGCTCGTGCGCCTCGACGTTCGCCTCGGCGATCACGTAGACGCCGTAGCGGTCGCAGAGGTCATACCAGAGGCGGTGGTCGGGGTAGTGGCAAGTGCGGACAGTGTTTATGTTGAACTGCTTGAAGAGCGTGATGTCCTTCAGCATGTCGCCAAGCGACACGGTGCGGCCGTTCTCGGGATTAGTCTCGTGGCGGTTCGCGCCCTTCATCTTTACTGGCATGCCGTTCACGAGGAACGTGTTGCCGACTATTCTTTGCTCCTTGAAGCCGACCTTCTTCGCGCGGATGTCGCCGCCCTTCTTCACTACGAGCGTGTAGAGATACGGATCCTCGGCGCTCCAGAGGCGCGGCAGGGAAGAAAGTGGAAAGTTAAAAGTTGAAAGTTTAAAGTTTAGGGTGGCGACGGGCTTTCTGCTCGCGTCGTAAAGCGTTGCGTCCCACTCGCCGTCAATGCCATCGACCGAAATGGAGGCCTCTTTGCACTTTCCACTTTCCACTTTCAACTTTTCACTTACCTTGAAGTCCCAAATGCCGTCCTTTGGCATCGACCAGAGCGTAACGTCGCGGAAGATGCCGGAATAGCGGAACATATCCTGGTCTTCGAGATAGGAGCCGTCGCACCACTTGAAGACTTGTACAGCAAGAGTGTTTTGGGCTGTCAAAAACTCAGTGATATCGAACTCGCTCGGCAGCTTGGAGTCCTCGGCATAACCAACCTTCTTGCCGTTGACCCAGACATAGAACGCTGAGTCAACGCCCTCGAAGCGGAGAATCACCCTGCGGTCCTTCCACGCCTCAGGCACGGCGAAAGTGCGACGATAGCTGGATACGGGATTGTAGTCCGGCGTCCCCGAGTCGCGGTCGAGGATTCTCGCAAAGTCCTTATCCGCAGGATTCGACACGTCCTTGTGCGGATAGCGGATGTTAGTGTATATCGGCGATCCGTAGCCGCGCATCTCCACGCAGCTCGGAACGTCTATAGTCGCCCAATCGGCGTCGTCGAAGTCCGCCTTCCAGAAATCGAGCGGACGCCTCGCGGGATCGCCGACCCAGGAGAAACGCCAGTCGCCATTAAGCGACATCTTGTATGGCGTCTCTGGCTCAAGCGCGTCCGAAAACGCCGCCTGTTCGTCCGCAAGCGGCATCGCGTATGTCCTCGCCGACAGGCGGTTTATCGAGTTGACTTCAGGATTCTCCCAGTCGTTGACTTCCGCGGCAAATGCGCCGCACGCCGCCAAACCAATCGCCACCGCTATCCTCTTCATGGACGCCCCTTTCTATTTTTAGACAATCAGCCGTGTAGAACATGCAGATCATGCAGAAAGTCTACACGATCTACACGTTCTACATGGTTCAAAAACAAGTTCTACTCCACACGACCAGTGTATGCATCGATGCCGCGTGAATCGACGGCCGACTTGAAGAACTTCTCTGACGCCTCTTCCCTATCCTTGTCCCACGGACGCGGACCGCCGCAGAGCTGGACGGCCCAGAGCTTAAGCTGCTTCGTGTGCCAGTTGACGGAGCAGTTCGTGCCCCATGCGCCGCCGTGACCGAACCACTGGTCCTCCTTGTCGGTCTCAGGAGCGGAAAGGCCGAGGGAGTAGCCGCCAAGCCCCTTCGGACGCGTGGAGACGGCGAGAATCGACTTGACCGTCTCTTCCTTGAGGATGCGCGCGCCGTTGTCCCCAACCCCGAGGTTCATCAGCATCTTGTAGAACTTGTACTGGTCGTGCGCCGTCGTCCAGAGGCCAGCGCCAGCGGACGCAAACACATGGCCGTCGTTGTAGGGGCGCTGCTGCTGGTCGTTCTGCAGGCGCCACTTCGCGGGCGCACCCTTCTGGCAGTCGTACATCTCGATCTGCGTCTTGAGCTGCTCGTCGGTCGGCCAGAACCAGGTGCTCTTCATGCCGAGGGGATCGAGAACCTCCCTCTTGAGATAGTCCTCCCACTTCATGCCGGTCACAACCTCGACAACCGCAGCGCCGATGTCGATGCCTGTGTTGGAATACTGCACCTTCGTGCCGGGCTCGAAGAGAAGCGGCGATGCGGCAGCAATAGCCGCTGTCTGGCGCAGAGGCGCGCCGCCGGACCAACCGCCGCCCTTGATCGCGGGGCTCTTGGCGCAGATTTCGAACGGGAAGCCGCCCGTGTGGTTGAGGCACATGCGCACGGTGAGGACGTTCTTCGCCTTGACGAGCGTCTTGACGCCGTTTGTCTCGCCGCCGTTCACCCAAAGCGTGCCGAACTCGGGAAGGTACTTGGAGACGGGATCGTCGAGGTTGAGCTTTCCTTCCTCGACAAGCTTTGCGACCGTCACGCCGCAGAAGCCCTTCGTCTGCGAGCACTGCATGTAGACGTCGTCTGCGGTGATCTTGCGCTTCTTGGCGACATCTGCGTAGCCGACGCATGCCGTCTCGGTCACTCCGTCCTTGTAGAGCATGCATACCGCGCCCGGGAGTTCGCCGCTTTCGACATATGGGGCGAGAGCGTCCGCGACATATGTCGTGCCAGAGTCCTTGATTCCGTTGCAGGGCTGCGTGCAGCAACCGACCATCGCCACCGCAGCGACGAGTCCGATAATGAGTTTATTCATTTGTTCCCTTGTGTTTTAGTGTTCATGTAAAGCGAGTATTTGAGTATTGTACCATATTTCCACGCCCCCGTGGATTATGGCTTCGGGTTATGTGTTGGCTGTTCATTGCCGATCTGCGTGGGTTGCAAATCAACCACTGACCATTCTCATTGGCTTCTATTTCTATAATCATAAATGGTCTGGAGGCCTATAACGCTTGCACCAAACTTAAACTTGTCTGCAATCTCAAACATATGGTTAAAGTAGTCTACGCCTGCATCTACATTTTCATAGTCAATGGCAAACGCCCTTTCCCCGCACAGTCCATAAATGTAGTGGCCGTCAATCTTGAGCATAATCGAGCCAGACATCAAGACATTTGTGCCCCACATTATCACACTGTCATTTGGATCGCCCAACGATACATTCCATTGCAATCCACCAGGAAGTTCAAGTGCTCGCCTATGAACGAATTTAACGCGCAAAACTCCGAACGCAATGACTGCAAGACAAATGAAAGGTAAAAGGGCCCAATGGCGAGACACCCCTTTTGCGTTGCTGTTTTTATCGCCCATTTCGTAACTTCCCGTCACTTTCCTAATTTCAACAGCTTTGAGGTATATTATAGCGAAACCTCCACATAGAAATCAACCACGCTGAAATCTGTCGTGGACAAGGTTAAGCGAGTCGATGGAACATCGACGAGCGCAGATGCTACGAAGAAAAACGCGCCATAGAGGAAGGTCGGGACAAGGCGCTGCGCAAGCGTGGGACTACTCGGCGAGGCGCCAGACGCAGATGCGTGTGCGGCCGTAGGAGCGGTCGCGAAGGAGCTCCCAGCGCGGCGCATCTGCCGCGGACTGCACCGCCGTCATCTCGGCCGCAAAAAGCCCGCCCGGGCGGACAACTCCGCGAGCGGCAAGAGTCTCAAGAACAGACGCATACCCCTTCTCTTCGCCAAGCGCATACGGCGGGTCGGCATACACGACGGAAAAGCCGGGGCCGGAATAGGCGGCGATCCACCGATATACATCGGCAAGGATGCAATTTGCAGTCGTGATGCGCAAGGTGGAAAGGTTCTCCTTCAAGACCGCCATGTGGCGGCGGTCTTGCTCGACGAACGTCGCGGACTTCGCACCGCGCGAGAGCGCCTCTATGCCTACCGCGCCTGAACCCGCGAAGAGATCGAGAAAGTCAGACCCTGGAACTTCGCACTGGATGATATTGAAAAGCGCCTGCCTCACGCGGTCCTGCGTCGGGCGAACGGCGTCCGTCTTCGGGACCTTCAAAATCCGCCCGCAGAACTCGCCGCCCGTTACCCTCATGCCTGCCTGCACTCCGCGCAGCTGTCGGCCGTCTCCCAGACCTTCACGGCAAAGAGCCCGGGGATCCGCGACTTGAGCTCGCCGAAGAAAAGCTTCGCGAGGTTCTCGGCCGTGGAGCGGAAAGGAATCGCCGCCGTGCGCATGCCGTACCGCTCGACGACGGCGGCAATCTCGCGCTCGCCCTCGCTCTCGGTATTGTAGATGAACGCGTGGTCAAAGCGCTCGCAGACGACCTCGGTTGCGATCCTCTTGAGGTCCTTGAAGTCGATCACCATGTCCTTCGTGTCGCCTGCGGGCTGCGCAACCGTCACGTCCACGCGATAGGTGTGACCGTGCAGGTTCTTGCAAAGCCCCTCGTGGTTCGTGAGAACGTGCGCGGCGTCGAACTTGACAGTCTTCGTTACAGTAACCATGACGAAATTATACCATTTTACGCGAGGCGGCGCGACGCGAACATCGAAAGCGACACGGCGAGAAAGACGAGGACCGCGCCTCCAAAGAGGAACGCGGCGAAATGCTCGTCCCAGCGGTCGTAGGCATCGGCGTCGAGCTTCGTCGTCTCGAGCTGGTCGATCTCCGCAAGCGCCTTCTCGAGCGAGTCGCGGTCGTTCACGGGAAAGTACATCGCGCCCGTAGCGGCGGCGATTCCCTTGAGCTGGCGCTCGTCGAAAGTCATGCGGTCGGCAACAACGCCATAGCGGCCATAGCCGTCGCGCACAAGGCGCGGCGTGCGGCGCAGCGCCGTGCCGATGCCGATGCAGTAGACCTTGACGCCCATCTTCGCCGCAGTCGCCGCAGCATCCTTCGGCTCGACGACGCCGGTATTCGATACGCCGTCGGAAAGGAGAATCACGATCTTCGACTTGGGCTTCGCGTCCTTGAGTCTGAGGAGCGCCGTCGCGAGACCGTCGCCAATCGCAGTGTTCGCCTCGTCCTCTCCGCCGATTGCGTTGCCCTGCGCATCGAAGACTGTCGAGGGAATCTCGACTCCCTTGAGCGCATGAAGCAACATTTCGTGGTCCATAGTGAGCGGCGCGACGGTCGTTGCGTAGGTGCCGAACGAGACGAGGCCGATCAAGTCGTCCGGACGCTTCTCGACGAACTCGGCAAAAAGCCGCTTAACCACCGAAAGGCGCGTCCACTCTTCAAGCTTCTTCGATGGGTTCCTGAAGTCGGTGCCGGACGGAGCGAGATCGAGCGCGTCCATCGATCCCGAGACGTCGACGGTCATCGCAATTGCAATCGCGTCGATAGACTTCTTGTCATGCGCCAGTGGAGTGCGAGGACGCGCCGCTGCAACGATGAGCAAGACGAGCCCCGCGAGGAGTATAAACGGCGTGAGCGACGCAAGCTTCGCGCGCCAGCCCGCCGTCTTCGCAGGAAGGCGAGAGGTCGCGGAAAACCTTATCCCCGACCGCCGGCCGCGACGCAGCAGCCGCCACGCGGCAAGGCCGAGCGGCAGAAGAAGAAAAAGCATCCATGGAGTCGCAAAAGACATGTCATGTATTATACCACAGCGAGACGCCTCTGCCAATGCCGCCAAACCAGACAACGAAAAAAGCGCGGCAAATGTGCCGCGCCCTTTTTCTTGGATCGAGAGATGGCTTAGGCGACAGAGCCGCCAGCCTTCTCGATCTTCGCCTTCGCGGAGGCCGAGCAGGGAACCTTGACGGTGAGCTTCTTGGTGAGCTCGCCGTTGCCGAGGATCTTGATCTTCGGACGCTTGTTGTCGGAGAAGCCGGCCTTGGCGAGCGTCTCGACGGTCACCTCGGCTCCCGCCTCGAACTTCTTCTCGAGATCGGAGACGTTGACGGCGAGCGCCTTGGCGTTGAAGCGGGCGTTGTTGAAGCCGCGCTTCGGGAGACGACGGACGAGCGGCATCTGGCCGCCTTCGAACGTCAGCTTGTGCTTGTGGCCCTTGCGAGCGCCCGCACCCTTGTGTCCGCGGGTGGAGGTCTTGAAGTTATGCAGTTCCATCTTGTGGTTCCTTTCACTTATGCGCGGATCGCCGCGATCTCCTCGGCCGAACGGAGCTTCATGAGCGCGTTCATGGTGGCCTTGACCACGTTGAGCCGGTTCTTCGAGCCGAGCGACTTGCCCACAGCGTCGCGGATGCCGACCGCCTCGAGGACGGGGCGCATGCCGCCGCCGACGATGAGGCCCGTGCCGTCGGGAGCGGGCTTCAGGATCACGCGGCCGCCGTCGCAGACGCCTTCGACGTCGTGCGGGATGGTCTTGCCCTTCATTGTGATCTTGCGCATGTCCTTGCGAGCGGCCTCGCCGCCCTTGCGGATTGCATCGGCTACCTCGTTGGCCTTGCCGAAGCCGACGCCGACCTTGCCCTCCTTGTCACCGACGACGATGACGGCGGAGAAGCTCATGCGACGACCGCCCTTGACGGTCTTGGCGCAGCGGTTGATGAACACTGTGTGCTCGTCGAGCTCGTCGCCCTGTTCCTGCGGACGCTTGTCACGATTCGTTGCCATTACTTGTCCTCCTTCTTGGCGCTGATCGAGAGGCCCGCCTCGACGGCGGACTCGACGATCGCCGCGATGCGGCCCGTGTACTTGAAGCCGCCGCGGTCGACGACCACGGTCGAGATGCCGGCGGCCTTCGCGGCCTCCGCAGCCCTCGCGCCGAGCGCCTTCGCGACTTCGGTGTTGGCCTTCTCGTCCTTGAGCGTGTTCGCCTGGGCGAGGGTCTTCCCCGCGTCGTCGTCGATGAACTGGACGTACATGTGCTTGTTCGTCACGCAGATCGACATGCGCGGACGCTCCGCGGTGCCGACTACGCGCTGACGGAGGCGCAGGTGGCGCTTCTGACGCTGATCTTTGCGATTGAACATATCTTAGCTCCTTGCGCCCTGGATTAGGCGACCTTCTTGCCCTGTTTGCGGCGGATGCGCTCGCCGACGTACTTGATGCCCTTGCCCTTGTAGGGTTCGGCCGGGTAGTACGAGCGGATGCGGGCGGCTGCTTCGCCGACCAGCTGCTTGTCGATGCCCTTGACCGTCACCTGGAGGCCGTCGTTCTCGACAGTCACCGTGAGCCCCTCGGGGACGAGGAAGACCTTCGGGGACGCGAAGCCGAGCGAAAGCGCGAGCTCCTTGCCCTTGAGGACCGCCTTGAAGCCGGTGCCCTCGATCGAGAGCTGCTTCTGGTAGCCAGTGGACACGCCGATCGCCATCGAGTTGATCAGCGCGCGGGCGAGGCCGTGGAAGTTGCCGTGAAGCTTGTCGTCGTCGCATTCGACTACGACCTGCCCGGCCTCCACCTTCGCCGTGATGCCATCATGCATCGTGTAGGAGAGCTCTCCGAGCTTCCCCTTGACCGTCACCTTCTGCCCTTCGACCTTGGCCGTTACGCCTTCGGCGAGCTTGACGGGTTCTTTACCGATTCGAGACATTGTCTTTGGCTCCTGATTATGCAACTGTGCAGATTACCTCGCCGCCGAGCTTCTCCTTCTTGGCCTGGACGCCGCTCATGACGCCCTTGGAGGTCGAGAGGATGACGAGCCCCATGCCGTCGAGGACGGAGGGGATCTTGCCGACGGACGCGTAGTGGCGAAGTCCCGGCTTCGAGACGCGCTTGATCTCCGTGATGGCGGGAGCCGCCTTGTCGGAGTACTTGAGCGTGATGACGAGCTTCTTCGGGAATTCGGTCGTCGTGACGGCGTCGGCGATGTAGCCGGACTCCTTCATGACGCGGGCGATCTCGCCCTTGAGGTTGCTCGCGGGGGTCGTGACGGAGTGAAGGCGGGCCTTCTGTCCGTTGCGGATCGTCGTGAGCATGTCGGAAATGGGATCCATTGTCATTTTCGTGATTCCTTTCCTTTTGATTACCACGAGGCCTTCGTGACGCCGGGGATGAGGCCGGCGACGGCGAGTTCGCGGAAGCAGAGACGGCAGACGCCGAACTTGCGGAGATACGCGTGGCGGCGGCCGCAGCGCTGGCAGCGGTTGTACGCGCGCACCTTGAACTTGGGCGTCCTCTTCTGCTTTTCAATGAGACACTGCTTTGCCATGGATTAGTTCCTTCCTGCGAACGGCATGCCCATGGAGACGAGAAGCTCCTTGGCGGCCTTGTTGTCGGTGGAGCTCGTCACGAACGTGATGTCCATGCCGGAGTGCGCCGAAGACTCGACGAGCTCGGGGAATATCGTGTGCTCCTTGATGCCCAGCGTGTAGTTGCCGCGCCCGTCGAAGCCCCTGTTGGAGACGCCGCGGAAGTCGCGGATCCTCGGCAACGCGGCGGAGATGAGGCGGTCGGCGAACTCCCACATGCGCTCGCCGCGGAGAGTGACCTTCGCGCCGATGACCATGCCCTCGCGGAGCTTGAAGTTCGAGATCGACTTCTTCGCCTTGCAGAGGAGCGGCTTCTGGCCGGTGATGGCCGCGAGGTCGTCGACGAGGGCCTTCTGCTCGTCCTTGGAGACGATGCCGAAGCCCATGTTGACGACAATCTTCTGGAGGCGCGGAACGAGCATCCTGTTCGTGGTGCCGAGCTTCTTCTCGAGCTCGGGAACCATGCGGCTCGCGTATTCGTCCTTTAGTCTTGCCATGATGATTCGTTCCTTCCTTAGAGGGCCTTGCCGCTCTTGACCGAGACGCGGGCCTTCTTGCCGTCCTTCTCGCCAGTCCTGACGCGGACGCCCGCCTTCTTCTCGGCGTCGTAGGGCATCAGCTTGCAGAGGCGGATAGGGAGTTCCTTGTCGATGAGTCCGCCGGCGGTCTTCTCCGTGCGGCGCATCGCCTTCTTGTGGACGTTGACTCCGCCGACTACGGCGACGCCCTTCTTGGGGTCCACGCTGATGACCGTGCCCGTCTTCCCGGCGTCGTTGCCGCTGATGACGACTACGGTATCGTTCTTCTTGATACGTGCGATAGCCATTTTACGAGCTCCTTCTCAGACAACTTCCGGCGCGAGCGACAGGATCTTCATGTAGAGACCGTGCACGGCGTCGTTGTCCTTGTTGATTTCGCGCAGTTCGCGCGGAACGGGTCCGAACACGCGCGAGCCGATCGGGTTCTTCTTGGAAGAGTCGAGGAGCACGCACGCGTTCTGGTCGAAGCGCACCGTGGAGCCGTCCGCGCGGCGGATCGGATTGCCGGTGCGGATGACGACTGCAGTCGCGACCGAGCCCTTCTTGACGGCGCCCGTGGGGGACGCTTCCTTGATGGCGACGCGGATGAAGTCGCCGAGATGGGCGTACTCCTTGCGCTGCCCGAGGATGCGGAAGCACATGGCGCGCTTGGCGCCGGTGTTGTCCGCTACTACGAGGTTGGAGAGTTCCTGAAGCATGACCTACTCCTTACTTCACGATGCGCCAGCGCTTGGTGGCGCTCAGGGGGCGCGTTTCCATGATTGTGACGGTGTCGCCGACCTTTGCGTCGTCGGCCTCGTCATGCGCATGGTAGTTCTTGGTGCGCGTGACGACCTTGCCGTACATGGGGTGGATTTCGCGGTACGAAACCCGTACTTTGACGGTCTTCGCGCCAGACTTCGAGACGACGACGCCCTTGCGGACCTTGCGCGCGCCGCGGGTTGTGTTTTCCGTACTCATTAGATCTTGACTCCTGCGCGGGTGATGAATTTCGTGTGGATTCCGATCTTGGTCGCCGCGAGACGGAGGCACTCCTTCGCGACTTCCTCGCTCACGCCGCCGACCTCGAAGAGGACCTTGCCGGGGAGGATGACGGCCGCCCAGAACTCCGGGTTGCCCTTTCCTCCGCCCATACGGACTTCGATCGGCTTGCGTGTCACGGGCTTGTCGGGGAACACGCGGATCCAGAGCTTGCCCTTGCGCTTCATTTCGCGGTTGATCGCGACGCGGCAGGCTTCGATCTGGGTTGCGGTGAGAAGCCCGCGGGTGAGCGCCTTGAGGCCGAACTCGCCGTACGCGAGCTCAGTGCCCGACGTGGCGTATCCGGCGCGGCTGCCCTTCGAAACCTTGCGGTACTTGACTCTCTTAGGCATCAAAGGCATGGCTTACTTCCCTTCCTTGCGGTCCCCGCGCTCGCGACGCTCGCCACGGCGTTCGCCGCGCGGCTGACGGGCCTGGAAACCCTCTTTCTTGCAGATCCACACCTTGATGCCGATCTTGCCGGCGGTGGTGTTGGCCTCGGCGAAGCCATAGTCGATGTTCGCGCGGAGCGTGTGCAGCGGCACCTTGCCCTCGCGGGACCACTCGACGCGCGCGATTTCCGCGCCGTTGATGCGGCCGCCCGCATGGACCTTGATGCCGTCGACGCCCATGTCCATCGCGACCTTCATCGCGCGCTTCATCGCGCGCTTGAGGGCGATGCGGCGCTCGAGCTGCTGGGCGATGCCCTCGGCGACGAGCTGCGCGTCGGCGTCGGCTCCCTGGACTTCCTTGATCTCGATGTAGACTTCCTTCTTGGTCATCTTCTCGAGCTCGGCGCGAATCGCCTCGACGTCACCGCCCTTGTGGCCGATGATCACGCCGGGGCGCGCGGAGAACAGCGTCACGCGGACGCGGTTGGCGTAGCGCTCGACGAGGATCCTGGAGATCCCGGCCTCGGCGAGGCGCTTCTTGCAGACGTCGCGGATCTTCTGGTCCTCGACGAGGAACGCGCCGAACATCTTCTTGGGCGCGAACCAGCGGCTGCCCCAGGCGTGCGTGACGCCTACGCGGAAGCCTACGGGGTTGACTTTCTGTCCCATATTACTTCGCTCCCTTCTTGGCCTTCTTCGCCGCGGCGAGAATGACCTTGCAGTGGCACATGCGGCGGGCGATCGGATGAGCCGAGCCGCGCGCGGTCGGCCAGTAGCGGCGCATCCTGACGGACTCGTCGAGGACGCAGAGCTTGACCGTGAGCCCCGCGGCATCGGCCACGGAGTCGTTGTTCTTCGCGTTCGCGAGTGCGCTCAGGATCGTCTTCTTGATGATCTGGGCGGCCTTCTTGGGCGAGAACTCGACGAGCTTGAGCGCCTCGGAAGCTGGAAGCCCCTGGCAGGCGGCGGCAAGCGGACGGCCCTTGAATGCGCTCATCCTGGTGTTGCGGATCGTCGCGACGTAGACCTGCTCGAACCCGAGCACCTTGACGCCGGAACCCTTCGGGAACTTGGCGTCGAGCTTGGCGCGGGCCTCGCTCTCGTCGGCGGCGGTGACGCACCCTTCGGCGGTCGCGCCCTTCTTGTTGATCTTGTAGAGGAATGTCATGATTCACTCTCCCTTACTTGGCTTCGGCCTTCGCCGCGGAGTTGCCGTGCGCCTTGAACGTGCGCGTGGGGGCGAACTCGCCGAGGCGGTGGCCGACCATGTTTTCGGTGATGAAGACCGGCATGTGCTGACGGCCGTTGTGGATCGCGAACGTGAGCCCGACGAATTCCGGGAGCACCATGGAACGGCGGCTCCAGGTCTTGATCGGCTGCTTCTTGCCGCTCGCCTGCATCTTCTCGACCTTGCGGAGGAGGCTTTCCTCCACATAGGGTCCCTTCTTCAGAGAACGCGCCATGGATTACTTCCTCCTCTTGACGATGACCTTGTTGGACGCCTTGCGCTTCGCGCGGGTCTTGCCGCCCTTGGCGAGCTTGCCCCACGGGGAACGCGGATTGGAACCGCCGGACGTGCGGCCTTCGCCGCCGCCCATCGGGTGGTCGACAGGGTTCATGGCGACGCCGCGCACCGTCGGGCGGATGCCGAGGTAGCGCTTGCGGCCGGCCTTGCCGAGCTTGATCGAGCCCCAGTCCTTGTTGCCGACCGAGCCGACCGTGGCGAGGCAGCGGCCGTTGAAGATGCGGACTTCGCCCGAAGGCATCTTGAGCGTCACCCTGCCGCCGTCGCGGGCCATGACCTGGCACGCGTTGCCGGCGCTGCGGGCGACGGAGGCGCCGCGCCCGGGCACGAGCTCGACAGCGTGGACGAAGAGCCCGAGCGGGATCTGCGAGAGCGGCAGGCAGTTGCCGACGGTCGCCTCGGCCTTGGGGCCGTTCATGACCTTCATGCCCGGCTTCAAGCCCTCGGGCGCAAGAATGTAGTTCTTGACGCCGTCGGTGTACTCGATGAGCGCGAGATAGGCGCTGCGCGTGGGATCGTAGGCGATGTCCTTGACCGTCGCCTCGACGTCGAACTTGTTGCGCTTGAAGTCGACGATGCGCATGCGCTGCTTGGCGCCGCCACCGTGGTGGCGCGTCGTGATGCGGCCCTGGTTGTTGCGCCCGGCGGTCTTGCGGACCGCCTTGGTGAGGCGCTTCACCGGCCTTTTCTCGGTGATTTCCTCGAACGTGGCGGACTCGCGGAAGCGCATGCCGCACGAACGGGGTTTGTATTTCTTGAGTGCCATATCGTTAAGTCTCCCTTACGCGAGCTCGATGCGCTCGCCCTGCTTGACGGTCACGATCGCCTTCTTCCAGGTCGGTTCCGTTACCGCGCGGCGGGTGCCGCGGATGTACCTGAGGCCGCCCTTCATGTTGGCGG
Organism: uncultured bacterium; assembly: GCA_902801025.1. GTDB lineage: Bacteria > Verrucomicrobiota > Kiritimatiellia > RFP12 > UBA1067 > UBA1067. Next base: position 23,182 of record CADCGZ010000012.1, read on the forward strand.
TCTTGACCGCGAGAACATGGACGCCGAAGGCCTTCTCGGCCATCGCCGCGATCACGGGCTTGCGGGCGTCGGGCGCGACCTCGAGGAGGTAGCGGTTCTCGGCGGAAAGGCGCGAGCCCTTCTCGGTGATGAGGACGTTGAGGATCACGCCCTCGGTCTTTTCCTTGAGTTCCTTGATCGTCATGACGTCCTCCTTACTTGGCGATGCGCGCCATGAGCGCGTCGAAACCGTCCTTGTCGCAGACGAGCTTGCGGTTCGCGAGAACCGTGTAGACGTCGAGCGCCTGGGCGGTCGAATAGTCGACGGTGGGGATGTTGCTCGCCGCGAGGACGACGGTGTCGTCGACGTCCTTCTGGACGATGCAGGCGGTGCGGTCGACGCCGAGCTCCTTGAGGAGCTTGACCATGAGCTTCGTCTTGGGCGCCTCGAACTTGAACTCGTCGAGGACGATGACGTCGCCAGCCACGAGCTTGTCGGAGAACGCACGCGCGAACGCGAGCTTCATCACCTTCTTGTTGATCTTCTGCTCGTAGGAGCGCGGATGAGGGCCGTGCGCGACGCCACCGCCACGCCACACAGGCGACTGGCGGAAACCGGCGCGGGCGTTGCCCGTGCCCTTCTGCTTCCACGGCTTCTTGTTGGAGCCGGCGACCTCGCCCTTGGACTTGGTGGACGCCGTTCCGGCGCGGAGCGCGTTGCGGATGGCGGTGACCGCGTCCTTGACGGCCTGCTCGCCCTTGTCGAGCGTAAGCTGGGCCTGGTCGAAAGCGACTTCGATCTTCTTCATATTACTTCGCCCCCTTCTTCACGTTGTTCCTGAGGGACTTGCGGACGAACACGATGCCGTTGCGGGCACCGGGAATCGAACCCTTGACGAGGAGCGCATTGTCCTCGGGACGGACCGCGACGACCTCGAGGTTCGTCGTGGTGCGGGTGACCGCGCCCATGTGGCCGGGCATCTTCTTGCCCTTCTCGATCCAGCCGGGGAGGTCGCGCGCGGCGAGACCGCCGGTGCGGCGCTTGGAGTGGCCGCCGTGGGTCATGTTGCCGCCGGCAAAGCCGTAGCGCTTGATGACGCCCGCGAAGCCCTTGCCCTTGGTGACGCCCGTGACGTCAACGTACTTGACGCCTTCGAAATTGCTGACGGTGAGGACGTCTCCGACCTTCACCTCTTCGCCCGCGTCGGGAGCGAACTCCTTGAGGACCTTGAGGCCGCCTTCCTGGCCGCCGGTCTTCTTGAGATGACCCGCGACCGCCTTGGAGAGGCGCTTGACCTTCTGCTCGCCGAAGCCGAGCTGAGCGGCAACATAGCCGTCCTTCTCGGTCGTCTTGAGCTGAACGACGGGGCAGGGCCCCACCTCAATGACGGTAACGCAGGTCCTGACGCCATCGGCGTCGTAAACCTGCGTCATTCCAACCTTCTTGCCTATCAAACCTTCCATGTCGACCTCCTATCAGACCTTGATGGTGATGTCGACGCCAGCGGGAAGATTGAGCTTCTTGAGCTCGTCGATCGTCTGGGCGGTCGGGTTGACGATGTCGAGAAGGCGCTTGTGCGTCCTCATCTCGAACTGGTCCATCGACTTCTTGTCGACGTTCGGCGAGCGGTTCACCGTGAAGCGCTCGACGCGCGTGGGGAGCGGAATAGGCCCCACAACCTGCGCACCCGTGCCGCGGGCCGTGTCGATGATGCCACCGACGGCCTGGTCAAGCACACGGTGATCGTATGCCTGGAGGCGGATGCGGACTCTCTGCTGCTGCATTGTCTTTTCCTTTTTCTTCTTTTCTGTTTCGACTCGGGCTCGAACCTTTCTTCTCGCCTTCGTCCCTTCGTTCCTGTGCCTAGACGGTCGCGACTTCCGCGCGCGCCTTACCGCTTTCGCAGTCTCTCGGCGTCGACGCGTGAGGCCCGTTGGGCGCCTCGCTCGCGACTGGGTTTCGGCCCAGTTCGTCGCGCCATAACCCGCAGGGGTGACGGCGGACTATCCCCGCAAAAACAAGGCTCGCGACCGCTTTTCGCGACCGCGAGCTTGGAACTCAACGGTCACGACGCGACGGGATATACTCGCCCGTATCGCGACCCTTCTCTTGCGAGAATTGTGGATAGTATATCAAAAACCCCTCGCTATGCGCAAGGGGGTATTTTCAATTTTTTGCATCTGTGACAAGCTTTGTCCCGTTCATGGCGAAAAAGTCGCCCGTCGCCTTTCCGTCCGGCGTGATTTCGAGGCTGATGTGGCCTGGCGTGTTCGTGAAGAATATGTGGAGGTGGAAGACGCCCTTCTCGTCCACGGCGCACGAGGCGGCCGTCCGCTGGCGACCGATGTACAGGCCAAGCCCTTCGTAGCTTTCGACGTCGAAGCCGATCTCTCCCTGCTTCCATTCGCCGATGCCGACGGGGAGGCGCTGGTCGCCGGCCGGGAGTTCGAGCTGGCACATGATTCCGTCCGCCGTATGGTCGAAGAGCTGGAAGGACTTGATGCCCCGGCCGTTTTGCTTGAAGCGCTTATGATGCCCGAGGAAGGCGTCGAGGCCCTTGTCCGTGCCGGCGACCGGCGCGATTGCAAGATTTGCGAGCCGTACGCGCAGCCGTTCGCCAGCCTCGCCCTCAGCGAGCGGCGCGTCCTTAACCCCAGGAAGAAGATGATTCCAGATGAGAGAAAGTTCCGCCTGCATGTTGCTAAGTCCCGCGTTGACCGAAACAACCATGTCGCACTCGGGCAGGACGACGGTGAGCTGCCCGGCCGCGCCATCGGCGCGATACGCCCCGTGGTGGCAACGCCAGAACTGGAAGCCGTAGCCCTGCTCCCAGTCGCTACCCTCGCCAAGCGCCTTCACGCCGACGTTGCCCCAGCCGCTCCACGTGTGGCGCGCAGTCGCGAGAGCAACCCAACTCGGGGAGAGGATGTATTCTCCGCCCCACTTGCCCTTCTGGAGATAGAGCTGGCCAAAGCGCGCAATTTCGCGCGTCGTCATGTTCATGCCCCAGCCGCCGCAGGCAATCCCCTGGGGCGAGGTAGTGGACCAGGCCGACGAGATGCCGATCTTGTCGAACATGCGCTCCTTGAGGAAGTCCATGAGCTTGCGCCCCGTTCGCTTCTCTACGATCGCCGCGAGCATGTAGGTCGCGTCGGAATCATAGCGAAAGCCGGTGCCGGGCTTCTTCTCGAAGTCCTTGGAGAGGAACTCCCTGACCCAGTCGCCGCCGTCCCTCAAAAGATGGTCCTTCTTGCCGACGTTCATCGTGAGTAAGTCGCGCACGCGAAGCTGGCGGAGATTGTCGGACGGATTCGCCGGGAGCTCGTCCGGGAATATGTCGACTATCCGCTCGTCGAGGTCGATCTTTCCGTCGTCCGCGAGAAAGCCGACTGCGGACGAAGTGAAGCTCTTCGAATGGGAGTAGAGCATGTGGGGCTCGTTCAGCGTGTCGAAGGGCTTCCAGCTACCCTCGGCTATCGTCTTGCCGTGGCGGACGATGACAAAGCCGTGGATGCGCCCTTCCTTCACGCCGTCGAACGTCTTTTCGCATGCGTCGATCCAGTTCAGGATCGCCTGCGAGTCGACTCCCTGCGACTCGGGGGTCGCGTACTCCATCTCGGCAACTGCCGAAAACACTGCAAGCGCGCAGCAAAGCGCCGCCACAATCCCGCAAAAGCGGTTGAAATCGAAAGGTCTTCTGTTTTTCATGGAGCCAATTATACCACAAACCAGCCGAGTTGCGGGCAACTTGCGCATTCTATCGCGAAGAATTCTCGCCCGTCTTCTTGAGCACGACGTACGCGATCGCGATGTAGGGCGGCCCGTTCGCATTCGCGCCCACACCGAGATTCCTGATCTTGAGCTTGTTGTGCCGCTCCATGCAGTCAAACGGAATGCGAAACTTCTTCATGGTGTACTTGCGCGGCACAAAGCCGGAAGGCCCAGAATAGAACACCTTGCCGTTCACGGAAAGCTCGATGTCGTTCAGCCCCTCGACCTCGTCGTCCATTCCCGCGACGTAAAGCTCGTAGTCGCCGGCCGGCGGGAAGGGATCGCACTCGAATTTCATCTCGGAGGCGGAAAAGACGGTCTGGGCGCCGCGTATGAACTTGACGAAGCGGTATTCGTCGACGTTGGGGTGCTTGTAGAAGTCCATCTGCGGGCCGCTCATGTCGGTGGGCAGGTACATCAGGTCGCCCTTCTCCTTGTCGAAAGCCGTCTCCTTCACGGCCTCCGCCCGCGCCGCGGCAAGATACTGCGCATACTTCGCGAGGAAGTCGGGCGGGTTCTTCGCCGCCGCAAGGACCCGCGCGGCGAATCCGACACCGCGTCCATACGCGCCGTAGACCTGCACTTCGGGGTTGTAGGCGACGGCCTTCGCCCAGCAGTTGCTCGCCGTCTCGTACGCCTTCCTGAGCTCGTCGAGGTCGTCGTACAGGATATCGGCGTTGATGTCGCCGTACTTGTACCTGTCGAACCTCGTAAGGCCCTCGAGGCCCGGCTTCAGGATGGAAAACATGTCCTCGCCGAGAAGGAACGCAACCCCTCGCTCGACAGAGCGGCGCTTGTCGTAGCCCTTGACGTTCCAGAGGCAGTCGCCGAGCGTCGAGATCTGCACACACTCGTTAGGAGTGTGCGAATTCTTGTGGAAGGCGGCGATGTCGTTCTCGAAGAACCCGGGATAGTGCCACCCGTTCCAGTCCGTCTCGTCAACGAGGTACGAAAGGAGGTTGTGCGCGCCTGTGCCGTTCTGGAAGATCACAGGCCTGTGGCCGGTGAGGTTCGTGAACCACTCGACCTGGCGCTTGCACTTGTTGTAGCCCTTGACCTGCCCGCCGGTCCAGTAGAGGTCAAGTTCCGGCGGCAGGATGCGCAGGCTCTTCAGGTACTTCTCGCGGTCGTCGGGATAGGCCGCGGAAGAGTCCGGCCCCCAGTAAAACGGAGGGCAGTAGACCATCTTGAACTTCGGGTACTTCTCCCTCACGGCGTTATAGAGCGCGAGGACGTGCGGTGCGTCGACATCGGATGCGTTGAGCCCCTTCGCCGTGTCGTCGGCATGCACTGGATAGCGCATGTCGTCGTTCGGATAGTAGACGTTCGCGCCCATCTGCGCGAAATGGCAGCAGCGCTCGACGTGCATCGAAAGGGTCCCTGCCCATGAATATGCCCAGCCGAGCCCCATCGTGTAGTTGGAAATGCCGAAGTAGAGCTCCAGCCCGAACGCGCCGAACTGCCTTGCGAGCTCCGTGCACTGGAACACGTTGAGCGGCGTGTCGCGGCCGCTGTCGCCCGGATAGTCCTGCAGCACGACGGAGTTCATCTTGCAGAAGATCGTGAACTCCAGGCATCCCGACCAGATGCAGCTGCCGAGATAGCCGCGGCGGGCCGTGTCGGGCCAGTCGTCCATCCTGCAGATGCGCACGGCCCTTTCAGTGTCGGAAAGGCACTGGATGAAGGACACTACGCCCCAGAGAACGCCCTGACCGTCGCGGGCGCGCACGGTCGCCTCCTTCTCGCCTATCTCAAGCGTGTACCCTTCGCTCCTTTCGACCGGCGCCTTCGCGTCGATGGACAGCGTGACCGAATAGGGGCATCGCCCGCCAATGGCCGCCTTTATGCCGCGAGCCGCGAGTCGGCGCACAAGAAAGTCCACTCGTGGATCGTCCCGCTTGACGCCTACGAGCCGGACCGAGACCTCGGAAAGCGGCGCAAAGTCGTCGGTGTATTCGACTCTCTGCGGCTCGGGGAAGGCCTTTGCGCCCGTCCACCTTGGGAGCTCCGTCGCACACGGAACCGCGCCAGAAAGGAAGTCGTACGACGCTTTCGCGTAGGCGCTCCAGTCCTCGACGCCGCGCCTGCTTGTGACGAGCTTTCTGTCGACAAGCGTCTTGAGCTGGTCTTTTGCTCCGGACCTGAAGCCCTGCGCAAACAACGCCTCGGCAATGCGGTATTCGCTCTGCGCGATCTTGAACGCATCCCTGCGACTGCCCGCGAAACACGTCTCGTGCACACGGCGGTAGACCCTCTCCGCCTCTGCGTACTTCCCCGAGAACATGAGCGCGTCGCCGTACTCGAAGGCGATCTTCGCGTCGTCCGGCGCGAGGTCCAGCATCTCCTTCAGGACGGCGCAGTACTCGCCGCTTATAGCGGCAAGTTCCTCCTCTGAAAGGGGCTTTGCGGAATTCTTGTCCGTCGTCCACTTGCGCCGCAGCCACGGCGACCAGCACGACAAGGTCGAGCACTGGTCGGCCTTGCCGCGCAGGACCTTGAGCTTCTCCCGCCGCGCCTCCGCGCAAGCGGCCTGCTTCGCGGGTTCCGGCGAATCCGCCAGGCACGCGTCAAGCGCCGCGGCGCACAACAAGAGACATGCCATCACGATTGCTGGCCTCTTCATCTTTCCACCCCTCCTCAGTTGAAAGTCACGGGGATTTCCCCTCTCCCCTACTGCTTGAGAAACACCGTCTCGCCGGGAACGAGCTGGCGACCGCGGCAAAACGCGCCGCCGTCCATGCAAGACGAGCCCTCGGGCTTTACTTCAAGAAGCTGGAGAGCGGTGTCGTGGCAGCGCACTATCGGGCCCGCCTTGTCGATCTTTACGACAGTGCCGGGAGCAGCGCTTTTCCACGACGGCTCGAGCTTGGCGACGCGAGCGCGCAAAATGACGACGCGTCCCGTGGTGCCGCGCTTGCGCATGTTCTCGGGGAGAAATGTATAGCAGCAAGGCCAGGGATTGTAGGCGCGAATCCTGCGCTCAATCTCGATCACCGGCTGGTCCCAGTCGATAAGCCCGTCCGTCTTCTTGAGCTTGCGCGCGTAGGTCGCGGAGCCCTCGTCCTGCTTGACCTCAGGGGGAAGCGCGTTTGCACCGAGAAGCCGAAGCGCCTTTGCAAGCGTGACGCCACCCGCTATCGCGAGATCGTCCATCAGCTGGCCGCCAGTCGTGTCGGGGTATATCGGCTCAAAGCTCTGGAGCATGATCGGCCCGTCGTCAAGCCCAACTCCCATCTTCATAACGGTGACGCCCGTCATCCTCTCGCCCGCCTCGAGGGCTGCAACGACAGGAGCCGCGCCGCGGTACTTTGGGAGAAGCGAGAAATGGCAGTTGACGCAACCAAAGAGAGGCAGGTCAAGAAGCGGCTTTTTAAGAATCTGGCCGAAGGCGACCACTACGACGACATCTGGCTTCCACGCGCGAATCTTCTCCATTGGCTCTGGGTCGTTGACGCGCTCTGGCTTTATGATGTCGCGAAGCCCCATGTCGGCGGCGTATTTCGCGAGGGCGCACGGCGACAAGACCTTGCCGCGGCCCGTAGGGCGGTCTGGCTGGGTTACGACCCCGACGACTTCGAACTCCTTTTCGCGCAATAGCGCGTGGAGGCATTCGGCCGACGCCGAGGACGAACCCATGAAGACTACGCGCACGAAACTACAGGCTCCTTGGCAGCTCCTCGAGCGTGTAGCACTCGATAATGTCGCCGACCTGGAACTCCTCGTAGTCCGCGAAGCACACGCCGCACTCCTGCTGGCCTGTGACCTGGGCTACTTCGTCCTTGAAGTGGCGGAGCGTCTGCACCTTGCCGTCCCAAATCTGCTGCTTGTTGCGGAGGATGCGGTACTTCTCCTTGGCGATGAGCGAGCCGTCGAGCATCTGGGAGCCCGCGATCTTGCCGAGCTTGCCGATGTCGTAGATCGCCTTGATCTCCGCATGGCCCTTGATGACTTCCTTGTACTCTGGCGGCAGGAGGTCGAGCATCGAGTTCTTGACGTGGTCGATGAGCTCGTAGATGATGCGGAATGAGTTGATCCTGACGCCGTCGTGGCGCGCCTGCTGCTGGACGCCGGAGTCGTTGGAAATGTCGAAGCCGACGATAATTGCCTTGCCGGCCGCCGCGGTTTTGACGTCCGTAAGAGACACGTTGCCAGTACCTGTCCCGATGACGTTGAGCCCCACCTTCTCGGACTTGATTTCCTGAAGCGCTGCGACAACCGCCTCGAGCGTGCCCTGGTTCTCGGACTTCACGATGACATTGAGCTCGCGCTTGCCCTCGGCCGCCATGCGGCGCATGAGGGCGTCGAGCGTCGTCGCCTTGGAAGACGAAAGCTCCTGCTCCTTGCGCTCCTGCGCGGTCTGCTCGGCAAGAGTCCTTGCACGCTTCTCGTCAAGCATTACGCGGAACTCCGCGCCCGCCTCGGGAACGCCGGAAAGACCGGTGCACTTGACTGGCATCGCGGGCGGCGCTTCCTTGATGCGGCGACCGTGGTCGTCGATAAGAGCGCGAACCTTGCCGAAGTGCTCGCCGACGAGAATCGCGTCGCCGACCTTGAGCGTGCCGCCGGTGACGAGGAGAGTCGCGCAGGGGCCGAGCCCTTGCTGGAGCTCCGCCTCAATGACGTAGCCATTCGCGCGGCGATTTGGATTCGCCTGAAGCTCAAGCACCTCGGCCTGGACGAGAATGTTCTCGAGAAGAGCGTCAACGCCCTCGCCAGTCACGCCGGAGACAGGGCAGCAGATGATGTCGCCGCCCCAGTCTTCAGGTGTGAGGCCACGCTTCTGGAGCTGCTGCTTTACGCGGTCAACGTTGGCCGTCGGCTTGTCGCACTTGGTGATGGCGACCATGATCTGGACGCCAGTCTGGCGCGCGACCCTGATGCACTCCTCGGTCTGCGGCATGATGCCGTCATCTGCCGCGATGATGAGCACCGCGATGTCGGTGAGCTGTGCGCCGCGAGCGCGCATCGCGCTGAACGCGGCGTGGCCGGGGGTGTCGAGGAAGGTGATCTTCTTACCGGCGATCTCAACCTGGTAGGCGCTGATCTGCTGGGTTATGCCACCCGCCTCGCCGGCTGCGACATGCTCCTTGCGGATCCAGTCCATGAGCGTCGTCTTGCCGTGGTCGACGTGACCGAGGAACGTGACGACTGGAGCGCGGGGCTTCAGCGTCTCGGGCGGATCCTCCGGAATGAGATCGTCGGCGTCGATCGCCTTGAGGACGGGCTTCGCGGCGGCCTTGTCGCGCGCATGCTCGATCGTCACCTTGAAACCGTATTTCTCCGCAACCTTCGTCGCAACGTCAGGTTCGACGCGCTGGTTGATGGACGCGAGTATCTTGAGGCCCATCAGGTCCGCGATAAGGCGGTTCGGCTTGATGTTGAGCTTCGCGGCGAGATCCTTGACGATCACTGCGCCGCGAATCGAAATCTCCTTTGCCTCCTCGTCGACCGAGATGCGGCTGCCCTGCTGGGGAACGACCTGGGCGACGCGCGGCACCCCGCCGCGCTGCTTCTCGAACGCCTTCTGCGCGTCGCGGCCCTTCTTCCCCTTGCGGCCGCGCTCGTCCTCGTAGTCGTCGACCTTGGGCGACTTCGGCGGCTTTGGCTTTGCGGGCGCAGCGACGGAAATGGAAATCGAATGAGCGGGTGAGGCGTGCTGAAGAGGCCTAAAGCCGGACGCGGCGGTGAGGCCGGTCTTTGCGGCGCTCACGGGGGCGACGGTCTTCGGCTTGTAGCCGGGCGCCATGCGGATGGCGGGCTTTGCCGGCGCGGCAGGCGCATCCTTCGCGGAAGCGGCCTGGGGCTCACTCTTCGATGGCTCCGCGGCAGGGGTCGGCTCCACGGAAACCGCGGGCACGGGCTTCCCTTCTGCGGCGGCCTTGGCTATCGCGAGATGCCTCTCGAGCTTGGCCCGCTGCTCGGCGAAGAACTTGGCGTTGAGCTCAGCCGCGAGATTGCGCTTTTCGGAGCGCTTCGCGACGCGGCTCGCGCCTGCGTCCTTGCTGATGGCGGCCTTGAGCGCCGCCGCTTCTCCGTCATCGACGGAGCTAATGGCGCTCGTGGCCTCCATCCCGGCGGCTTCGGCCGCCTTGAGAACCTCGACGCTCGTCACGCCGATTTCCCTTGCTATTTCGTATATTCTCATGCGTCAACGGCCTCCTCGCCGGCCATGAGCTTGGCGACGGCCTGCGCCGCCGCGTAAATGCCCTTCGCCGTAACCTCGTCGAGACCGGTCGCCGCGATGAAGCTCGCTTCGTCCTCGCCGACAATCCCGTCAACCGAAAGGAAGCCCGCGTCGGCCATCTGGGTGGCGACCGCCGTCGAGACGGAGAACGTCTCGGCGAGCTCCTTGATGGCAGCGGCCTTCTGGTCCTCGAACGAGGCCGTCGCCATCGACTTGCGGATCTCCACATGCCAGCCGGTGAGCTTCGTCGTGAGCCGGACATTCTGGCCCCTCTTGCCGATCGCAAGCGAATACTGGTCAGCCGCCGCGACGACGTGGACCGTGTTAGGAAGCACAGGATCGACCTCGATCGACTCGAGCTTCGCCGGCGCGAGCGCCTGGGCGACGTACTGGCGGATGTCGTCGTTCCAGCGGACAATGTCGATCTTCTCGCCGTTGAGTTCGTTGACAATGGCCCTGACGCGGCTACCGCGCTGGCCGACGCACGCGCCGACGGGGTCGACGTTCTCGTTGGAAGTCCTGACCGCGAGCTTGGCGCGGTAGCCAGGGTCGCGGCTCACGCCCATGATCTCGACGATGCCGTCGGCGATTTCGCTGACCTCGAGGCGGAAGAGCGCTTCGACAAACTTGCCGCTAGCGCGGGAAAGGACGACGCTCGGCCCCTTCGCGCTCTTGTCATCGGAGGAAACGACACGAAGGATGATCGCGCGGATGGGATCGCCCACCTGGAATTCCTCGGTCGGGATGCGCTCCTTGCCGGGGAGGATCATCTCGGTCTTGCCGACTACGACATAGATGTCGCGGTGGGAAACGGCGGAGACGGTGCCGGAGACGATGTCGCCGACGCGATCCTTGTATTCGGAGAATGTGTTGGTGCGCTCGGCTTCGCGAATCTTCTGCATGATCATCTGGCGCGAAGTCTGCGCAGCGATGCGGCCAAGCCGAGAGGCAGGCATCTCGATTTCAATCGTATCGCCCTCTGCGACGGGCTTTCCGTGGTTGGCGCGGGTGGCTCTCGCGATGGAAATGAAGCCAGGGCCCGTATCCTCGTCGGAAGCCACTAACGTGTCAAATACATGCAAGGAGAGGTCTTTGCGGTCAATTACGACACGCAGATCGTTGGTGACGTCACGGTTTTTGCGCGCGGCCTGGCTGATTGCCTGCTCAATCGCCTGAAGGACGATTTCACGGCTTACGCCACGCTCGCTCTCAATATGCTGGACAACCGCCAGCAGCTGACTGTTCATCGCCATTTCAACTCTCCTTTTTTGTCAAAAATCAAAACACACCTAACGGTACGGCCCATCCGAGCCGCCGAAAAGTTGTTGTAGTATAGCAAATAGCCCCCCGAGCGGTCAACCCGCAAAACTGCGATTTTTTATGCCCTAGATCAGTTGCAAATGAGCTGCATACGCTGGACCTCAGCGGCAGGTAGAGCGGCGGACGATGGCGAGGGAGGCGGGAATGGCGACGGCGAGGGCGAAGACGATCGAGAAGAACGCGCCCTTCGCGATGATTAGCATCGGCACGACGAAAGTCGCGGGGAGCCCCCAGTTCGCCATAGCCGCGCGCGTACCCGTCGTACAAAGCCAGCCAAGCGGCGCGCCAAGCGCAAGCCCAAGCGCGACGCCGACAATTGCAACCCCAAGCGCTTCGCCTATAAGCACCTTCGCAAGCTGGAACCGCGTCGCGCCGACCGCGCGAAGAACGGCGAACTCGCGACGACGCGACTCGAACGACGCAACAAGCATCGCGACGAAGCCAAGAGAGATGACGGCGACGAAAATGAACGGCACGCGCGCCATCGCACCCACGAGATCGCTCCCATGCGCGAGCGTTCCGTCGGCAATCTCGTCGCGCGAATGGAGACGCACGGTGTTGCCGCGAATCTCGCCTTCGAAATCCTCGCTCCAGGCGCCGCCAAGCGCCTCGGCGATCTCGCGCTCCACAATGCGTCCAGACGGGAACACACCGTTTGCAGCGAGGAACTCCGGCTCGTAGTCGAGCCATACATGCGTCATCTTCACGAAGTCCTGCGGCCTTGCGTCGCAGGCGGCAAGCGTGTCGAAAGAAACGAAGACGGGCCCATCGGTATTGACCGGCATCCTGTTCATCCCACGCACGAGGGCGCGGCTCGTCACCATGTGCCAGTTGAGATCGACTACGCCGACTACCTTAAGAGGGATAATGAGCCCACGCCCAGCGTCCAGCACAAGTTCGTCGCCGACATTTAGCTTGCGGGCGCGCGCCATCATCTCGGTTATGACGCAGTTGTCGCCTTCCGCAAGTGCTTTCTCCGCCGACTCGCGGTCGCCCTGCGAAAACTTGAAGTCGGGAAGCCACGCACTTGCAAGAAGTAGCGCGTTCCTGTACTGCTTCATTGGCCCACGTCCGCCGCGGCCGCCACCGCCGCCGCCGAAGCCCTTCAGCTCCTCAAGCGGCGAGATATTGACCTGAAGCGGTTGAAGTTCGCCTATGCGCTTCACGCCCTTGAGGTTGCGTAGATGCTCTATGTCAAAGCTCGAGACGCCGCCAGGGAGTATCGAAACTATCGCATCTGGCCACTCGGGTGAAGGTATGAACGGCTTTGTGAGCGACGTGCCCCACGTCTCCACGGCGACAAACGCGCCGAAGCCGCACGCGAACGCGATAATCATGCCAAGCTGCCTCTTGCGCGGCGCACGGCCTGACGCGGCCTCGAGCGGCCTGACGGCAAACGCCGGCTTTAGGGCGAAGAGAGCGCCAAATACTGCGACGACAGGCGCGACTGCTATGACGGCAATTACGCCCTTCATGCCGATTGCAGCACCTGCGGGAAAAGTCTCTGCGTCACAAGCGACGTATGCGAAGAGCGCGGTAATTGCGCCGCCGATGCCGAGCGCAAGCCCCGCGGCGACAAGCGCAAGCGCTTCGCGGACGATCATTTTCGCGACACCGCCGCGCGTCATGCCAAGAATCCGCAGCGTCGCAATTTCCATGCGGCGGGATTCGATCGTGAGAAAGAGAGTGTTTACGAGCAGGCAAAGAGCCGTAAGCGCGGCGGCCCAAAGGAGAAGCGGCTTTGCGCGATCCATGTTGCGCCCTGCGTCGGAAAGGAACATCGGGGACAATTCCTCGGCAGAGACTGGCTTGAAGTCCTGCCATTCCTCGTCTATCTCTGCAACGGCAGACGGTGGAAGGAACATGTTGGGATAGCCGCGCGCAGGACGCTCCCAGTCGAGGTAGCCAGCGAGCTTCACGCGATACGCGCCCTTGCGACCGACGAGAGTAAGCTCTTCGCCTATCGCGGGGAGGTTCTTGACGCGGCGCTGGGCGAAAAGCGCCTTGGTGACGAGCGCGCCGTCGAGCCCTGGACGCGTCGCGGCGTACGCCATCATCGGCGGGCCCTGCAAAACGCGACCATCTGGACGGAAGTCGAGCTGGAGCTGCACTGTGCGGGCATCGGCGTCGACAGGAACGGCCTTGATAAGCCGCTCGGCAATTGCGACCGCCTGGGCGTCGTTGGTCTCCACAAGCGACTGCGTGAACACGACTGCCCCCGCAGCGGCGGCTATTCCGAGAACTGCACATATATGTCTTGCTCTCATCTGACTCCTAACTACTAACTACTGACCCCTGACCCCTAACTCCTATACGTCTCCAAATACCTCTTCGACACCATCTCTGCATCGCCCTCGGTAGCATACGAGGCGGCTATCTTGCCGTCCTTCAAGAAATGGACTTTGCTCGCCGTCGCAGCCACCTGCGGGTCATGCGTGACAACGAGGATCGCGCTCTTCTCCTTGCCGTTGAGATCGCGGAGAAGCGAACATATCGCCTTTGACGCCTTCGCGTCGAGGTCGCCCGTCGGCTCGTCTGCGAGCACCACGTCGGGAGACGCGATGAGTGCGCGGGCAATCGCGACGCGCTGGCGCTCTCCACCAGAAAGCTCCTCAGGTTTCTTCGAGAGGATGTCCGCGATACCAAGCGCCGAGACGAGCGACTTAAGCCGCTCTTCGTCGACCTTCGCACCGTCGAGGCGAAGCGGAAGAACGATATTGTCACGCACCGTCTTCTCGTTCAGGAGATTGAACGACTGGAAGACGACTCCGATGTGGCGGCGGCGGAATTTCGTCGCGGCCGCGTCGCTCATCTTCACGATATCGCTTCCGCCGACGAGTATTTCGCCCGCGTCGGCGGAGAGAAGCCCCGCCGCAAGATGCAGGAATGTGGACTTGCCGCTACCGCTTGGCCCCATCAGCGCCTCGAAGCTGCCAGGCGCCATCTCCAGGGAAAAGTCCTTGAGAACTTCCTGCTTGCCATACTTGCGGCACACGCCGCTTGCGTTAAGAGCTTCCATCACTCCTCCATAGAGCCAATTTTTGAGTTTAGCCGTGTAGAACGTGTAGATCGTGTAGAATTTCTGCATGTTATACCTTGGCTTATCCTTTTGACATATTAAACGCCCCTATTCACAAAACGGTTCATACGCGATATAAGTAGCAGATCACACCCGGCACAACTTCCCGCCTTCCGTCTTCACCTACCGCGCACCTTCAATCTGCCGCCGCTTCGCCAGCGGGTAACAACAACTCGCCTAATCTGCATGTTGCAAATTAGGCGAGTCTGACAGTCTTCCACCACTTCTACTTCTCGTGCCTACCGGTCGGGCCGCACGAGCCCCCGTCCGTGCAAGTCCGTGGTTAACACCCTACCGTTTGCCGAACACGAAGTCGCTGAAGTCGCTGTCGCAGGAGGTGCCGACGGCCTTTACCGAATAGTAGTAGGTCTTGTCTGCTGCGCCACTTTCATCGGCGTAGGTCGTCTCCGTGGTGGTGTCGATCTCGACTGCGTAGTCGCTGCCGGTCCGCGTGCCACGGTAGACCCTGTAGTACGCCGCACCGTCGACCGACTGCCACGAGACCGTCACCGCCGCCGCGCCCGAAGTGGTCGTCGCCGTGACGCCCGTCGGCGCTGGAATCGAGCGGAAGCCCGTCTCGACGGCGCTCTTCGCGCTCTCGGAGACCGCATTCGTCGCCGTCACCCAATAGAAGTAGAGCGTTCCCGGCGCGGCGGTCGTGTCGTCGAACGAGACGGACGGGACAGCAGGGACGGACGACACGACCTCTGCCGCATCTGGATTGTTCGAGGTGCCGCGATAGATCTTGTAGCCCTCCGCGCCGGGCGTCGCGTTCCACGACACCGTCACGCCCGTCGCCGACGTGCCGTCCGTCGCGTACACGCCCGTCGGTGCGCCGATCTTGAGGCTGCCGGCCGCGCCCGCGCTGTAGCCGCTCGCGTTCCGGCCCTCGCCGTCCGCCGCCGCCACGACGAAGTACCAGTACGTCACGCCCGGCTCGGCGGTCGTATCGGAATAGTTGAGCGCCGTCTGCCAGCCGCTGACCGGCGTCTTCGAGCCGCTTGCCGACGCGCTACGGTACACGCGGTAGTGGCTGGCCTCCGCCACGGCGTTCCACGCGATCTTGACGCGGTCGGCGAAGCCGCCGTTCGAAGCCGTCACGCCTTCCGGCACCGCAAGGCGCAGATAGCCGACGTCCGAAGCAGACGCCTCGCCCTCGAAGCTCGCGCCAACCGCGACGACCCAGTAGTTGTAGGTGACGCCGTTCGCCGCATTGAGATCCATCCAGCTCGTGCCTGCCGAAGTCCCGACCTCGACGGCATCTTCCACGAACTCCGTCGTCGCGCGGAGAATACGGTACGAAACCGCACCCTCAACCGCGTTCCACGTCACCGTGATCCAGTCCGCGGACGTGCCGTCGGACGCCGCCACGTTCCTCGGTACGCCAATCTTGCGGTTTCCGGCCGCGCTTGCGCTCGTCATCCACTCGCCGCCGTTCGCCACGGAGACAATCCAGTAGTAGTACCACGTGCCGGGAAGCGCCGTTGCGTCAACGTACGCCGTGTCCGCCGTGGACGCAAGCAACGTCGCCTGGCTGAAGTTGTCGACCGTCGAACGGTAGATGTTGTAGCCAACCGCCCAATCGACGGCGCTCCAGGAGATCGACACGTCCCCGGCGGATGTCCCCGCCGTCGCCACGACATCCCGCGCAACGCCAGGTTCGCCCATCGTAACTGTCACCTTGAAGAAGCGATGTTCCTCGTTCACCGGAATTACCCACGCCGTATCGGTCAGGTTCGTCTTGCCCATCACCGTGTAGTGGCGCTTCGGTTCGGCGTTCGAGAGATCCGGCGTCCACGAGACCTCAACCTCGCCGTCCGCTCCAACATGAATGTCGGCCAGCAACTGCGAGTCGGGATCCCACGGATCGAATCCCGCGACCCACGATTCCCAGAGCGGAATGCCGTTGTCGCCAACCTGCACCATTTTCGACTGAAGCGACTCGGGCGTCGAATCTTCGTCCACGTACCCGTATGCGCCGAGCCATTCGACCGGCACCGCCGCGTCCGTCCCTTCCACAGGCACATTGCCCAGCCCCGTCGGGAGCGTGAACTCGTACGCGCCGATATCGACGATGCCGTTCTGGATGCGCGCGTTGCCGCGAATGTCCGTCTCGCCCGAGACATACCTGTTGTTGCCCATGTCGATGCACGGCGAGTCTCCCAGCAGACGGAAGTCGCCGTTCGCCGCATCCACGAAACGCGGATTGCCCGTGAAACTGTTGAAGGACGCCATGCGCGAGTCGATATTATTGTCCGAGGTGCCAGCGCTGTTTCCATAAACGATGCAGTTGTAGTTCGTGCTAACGGACACTCCATCAACAAGCCATGCATGCGTCCCGCCGCTATTGTAGCCGCAACGGTTATCGTAAATGGTGCAGTTCCGGCAAACAGAACGCGAAGCACCGCCACCAGCACCCTCGGTCGCGCAGTTCCCGTAAATGAGGCAATTCTCCAATTCTGAATCATACGCTCCGCCACCGTACCCCGTACTTATCAGTGCGCATTCGTTATCGGTAATAACGCATTTGGAAACTGTTGCACTATTAATTCCGCCGCCACTAACGGATGCAGTGTTGTTGCTGACGACACAGCCATACAGGCTTCCGCCATAGGCGCCACCTCCGTGTGTCAACGCCACGTTGCCCTGGAGGACACAGTTCGTCACAGCCGCAGCATACGTTCCGCCACCAGACTTCTCCGCGCGATTTGAAATCACAGAACAGTTAACCAGCACACCGCCACTGGCACCCGCGCCATTTGTTGGGCAACTATTGTTGATGAACAAACAGTCGTAAGCCATCGCCGAATGTGAACCTCCGCCACTGTTCCCGCACGAGTTCCCTTCCACCGTGCAATGATAAAGCGCAGAGTAGCAGGTACCGCCACCGCTACGCGCAGCACGGTTTGAGACAACAAGACAGTCGTATAGCGAGCCACCATAAACGCCGCCGCCGTCAAACGGAGTTGAATATCCGTTCTGTATCGTAAATCCGCGAAGAACGGTATTCGTCATGGATGCCGTTGCGGAATAACCCGACAACCTTGCGCACATCGCCGTGTTACCGCCGTCGATGATAGTCCGCTCAGCGCCGTTCACCGACTGGATGGTGATCGACTTGTTGTTCGAGTTGATCGGGGCGTACGTGCCGTCCGCGACAATGATCGTCATTCCCGCAACCGACTGGTCGATCGCGTGCTGGATCGTCTTGAACGGCTGCGCCGCGCTGATACCTTCGTTCGCGTCGTTGCCGTTCGTCGCATCCACGTACCACGTGTCCGTCCACTTGGCGGAGAGCGTCACCACCGCGCCGTCGTTCGTCGCGATGTTGAGCACCTGCTGCCTGTTCGTGTAGGACACGGTCGCCGAGTCCCCTCCCGTCGTCCAACCCACGAATCCGAAGCCTTCCTTCGTGAACGCATTCGCCTTGAGGTTGACCGCCGTGTCGTATGTCGCCGCCTGGTCCGACATCGCACCTTCCGCGCCGTTCGGCAGGAAGCGGATCGTGTAGGCGTTCGGACGCCACACGGCGTAGAGCGCGAGCGTACCGCCCGTCGCGAGGTTCGAGACGGATGCTCCGTCCGCGTAGGCCGCGCTCGTCGCCTGCGGGTTCGTGGACCAGCCGAGGAACGTGTAGCCCGTCCGCGTGTAGCTTCCGTTCGACAGGTTCTGCGCCGTGCCGTAGGTGAAGCCCTGCGAGGCCATCGCGGCGCCCGTGCCGCCGTTCGCGTTGAACGTCACCGTGTACGGATTCGCCGTCCACACCGCGTAGAGGTTGACCGTCCCGTTCGCCGTCGCTGTCAGGTTGCTCACCATCTGCTTGTTGGCGTATGCCGCATCCCCGTCGGCGGACGTCGCCCAGCCCTGGTACGTGTAGCCCGTGCGCGTGAACGCATTCGCCGTCAGCGCCTTCGCGGCATCGTAGGTGAACGACTCGTTCGCCATCGTCCCCGTGCCGCCGTTCGCGTTGAACTTTACCGCGTAGGTGTTCGCCTTCCAGACCGCGTACAGGTTGATTGTCCCGTTCGCCGCCGCCGTCAGGTTGCTCACCGTCTGCTTGTCGGAATAGACCTTGCTTCCCGCAGCCGTCGTCGCCCAGCCCTGATAGGCGTAGCCTGTGCGCGTGAAGGCGTTCGCCGTCAGCGCCTTCGCGACATCGTAGGTGAACGACTCGTTCGCCATCGTGCCCGCGCCCTTGTTGGCGTTGAACTTCACCGTGTAGCCGTTCGCCTTGTAGGTCGCGGTCAACGTCACCGCGCGTCCCGGCATCTTGAACGTGGTAGAGGCGGACGTCTTGCTCGTCACCAGCGCGACATCGGCCGCAGCGCCCGTCCACTCCTTGAACGAGTATCCCGTCGGCGCGGCGTTTGCGACGATCGGCACCGTGGTGTTCGCAAAGCAGTTCGTACTGCCCTTGCCGCCCGCGACTGTCAGCTGGTACTTCAACCGATAACCGGAGTCGCTTGCACTAACTTTTCCGCGCTTGCCGTCGACCTGAGCCTGAACCCAAAGCCAATAGAGATTTGTCGTGTTCGCACTCGTGTGATACATGTTCGTCGTCGACCAATTCATCGTCACGGCATCCGAAAAGTTTGGCGTCTCACTCTTCCATATCAAATATTTCTCCGCACCAGGCACCGCCGTCCATGTAAGGAGAATACCATCCGGATCCGTTCCGTCAGACGCCGCAAGGTTCACCACCTGGTTCTGGCTGAAGTTCGCGAAGTTAACGACGGCGCGGAAACCACGTAGCGTGTCGGTAAAATATGCCTGATTCCTCAATCTGTGTGCACCCGAACGGCAATGCGAGGAATAATTACCCCAGGTACCACCACGTATGCTTCTCTCGGACCCAGTTTCTCGGCCTACAGGATCCGTTGCAGTACTTGAAGTTACGGTCCCAAACCAGTCGAGGCAGAACTCGCCCACATTACCGTGCATATCATAGAGTCCCCAAGCATTGGGCAGATACGAACCAACCTTCGCCGTTCCCGTCTCATCCGTACTCCCATTATAGTCATACGAATTATTGTATGATCCGCTGTTGTAGTAGTAACGGCCCACTTCAGCCATGTTGGCATCAACACCGGAAGCAGTCGAAAGGTTCTTACCGGAATTGAGCGCCGTCGTCGTTCCTGCACGGCATGCATATTCCCACTGCGCCTCGGTCGGGAGGTCGAAGAGCCGCCCCGTTTTTGTACGTAACTTGCCCATGAAGCTCGTCTCGTCAACCGAATTCATCTGCGGCCAGTACTTGCCCATGTCCGAGCCACGAATCTGGTTATAGCTGACGCTTTCGACAGGGCGTGTCGCATAGCAAACCGTGTTCGAGAATGCGCTCGGACGATTCCCCATCACCAATTCCCACTGGCGCTGGGTCAGTTCGAATACGCCAATGTAGTAGGAATGCGTCAACGTCACCTGATGCGGCGTCTCATCGCTATCCAACCGTCCAGCCTCGCCAGTCGGCGCACCCATCGTGAACGTGCCTGGGTCGATGCGGCGGAGAACGAGCTTCGTCGTCTTGTACTCGTCCGTCCAGCCGCCGGACGGGATGTCCGTGAGGTTGCTGACGGGATACGACGCCGCGTTCGGTCCGCCGCTCAGGTCGATGACGAGATACGACTGCAGGTCGTCGTACTCCGCCGTGAACGAGAGGTTGCGCGTGGGCATCGTGAACGTGTTCGTCATGCTGTTGGCGTTCGCGAGCACCGAGACGTCGCCCGTCCAGCGCGTGAAGGCGTAGCGCGGCGAACGGTCCTCGGCCGCCACGGTCACCGTGTCGCCCTCGTAGTAGATCGCGCCGCCCGTGCCGTTCGCCACCTGGACGGTGAAGTTCGTGTCGTCCGACGCGGAATACTCGTACGCGCCGATATCGACCGTATTGTTGTCGATGCGCGCGTTCCCCGCGAAGTCCACCGTGTTCGTCACATACGCGTTGTTGCCCGCGTTGATGCACGGCGAGTTGTACCGCAGGCGGAAATCCCCCGCCTCCGCGCGGATGAACTGCGGATCGTTCGTGTAGCAGTTGAAGGACATAACGCGAGTGTCGATTTCATTGTCCGTCCCAGCCGTATTGCCATAAACGATGCAATTGAAGTTGGTTGCGCTCGGCACACCGTCCCAAAGCTCGCTGCTCACACCGCCACCGCGGCCACCACAAGAATTGTCGTATATTGTGCTGTTTATCGCAATGGCGCTGGCTATGCCGCCACCATTTTCATTTGGTGCCTTGTTTCCATATACAATGCAGTTCTGCAATTCTCCGCGGAACACACCGCCGCCCCAGCGTCCACATTCATTATCGGCGATAATGCAATTATAGCACTTGCCGCTACTAGTGCCGCCGCCATGAATTGTTGATTTATTGCTCGTGATTTCCGAATCGTAAATAGTCGCACCATACGCACCGCCGCCCCAGCCATACGACTCATTGCCGACGATAACGCTTTTTATAACGGTGCCGGCGCGCACACCGCCGCCATGCTGCCATGAGACATTATTGGTGACAATACAACCATAAAGGCTGCTTCCATTAACACCGCCACCGTGTTCCAGCGCCTCATTACACTGAAAAACACAATTCGTAGCGAAACCGCCATACACACCGCCGCCGGTTTTTTCCGCACGGTTTGAGATCACCGAGCAGTTGATCAACACACTGCCATTGGCACCCGCGCCACTTGCCTCGCACCTATTGTTGGAGAGCAGACAGTTTTCAAGCTGGCTACGATATGCGCCGCCACCATCGGCCTGCGCGTCGTTATCGCAAATCGTACAGTCATACATCACGGAGTGTGCCACGCCGCCACCACATCCGCCAGCATGGTTAGATTTTACAACGCAATCGTACAGCGTACCGCCTGCAACACCAGCGCCGTTTATTCCGCTTGAAAGTCCGACAGAGCATCCATTCAGCATGGTAAATCCGCGAACAACCGTATTGGTCTTATCGTTATTTCCACCCGCATACACGCACCGATTCGTCACCGCCGGATATCCACCGTCGATGACCGTCGTCGCCGCGCCGTTCACCGACTGGATGGTGATTGCTAGGTTATCCGTGCGAATCGGTGCATACGTGCCATCCGCTACGAAGATCGTCATCCCGGCCACCGACTTGTCGATCGCGTGCTGGATCGTCTTGAATGGATCATTCTCGCTCGCGCCCTCGTTCGTGTCGTCGCCCGACGTCGCATCCACATACCAACGGTCCGTCCACTTGGCGTAGAGGTTCACCGTCGCGTTCATCTGGTTGGTCAGGTTCAGCACCGACTGCTTGTCCGTGTAGGCGACCGTCGTTCCGTTCGCCGAGGTCATCCAACCGACGAAGGCATGTCCCGTGCGGGTGAAGCCGTTCGCCGTGAGCGTCGCGTTCTGTCCGTAGGTGCAGGCGAGCTGGGCCGTCGTGCCGCTGCCGCCGTTCGCGTTGAACTTCACGGCGTAGGTGTTCACCTGCCACACGGCGAAGAGGGTGACCGTGCCGTTGGCCGTCGCCGTGAGGTTGCTGACGGACTGTCCGTTCGTGTAGGCCGCGCTCGTCGCGCCGCTGGAGGTCGCCCATCCCTTGAACGTGTAGCCCGTGCGCGTGAAGGCGTTCGCCGTCAGCGCCTTGGCCGTGCCGTAGGTGAACGACTCGTCCGCCATCGTACCCGTGCCGCCGTTCTTGTTGAACTTCACGGAATACGTGATCGGCGTCCACTGGGCCGTCACCGTCTTCGCGCCGAAGCCGCCGGCGGGGATGCTGGCGGGGTTCCAGCCGTTGAACACGTAGCCCGTCACGTTCGCCAGAGGGGTGAAGGTGATGGAGCTGTCGATGTTGTACTGCGCGGGGTTTGAGTTCGCCGCCCCCTTCGTGTTCGCGTAGGTGATGGCGTAGTACCCCGAATGCTTGAACGTGGCCGAGTAGTTGGCCGTCCCCGCCGTGTAGGTCAGCTTCCAGTAGTTCGTCTGCTCCGAGTTGGGCGTCCACGAATAGGCGCCCTTGCTCGAAAGCCCCGACACCGCCGTGCCGTTGACCTTGAGCGTACCCGACGACGCCCCGCCCCAGGCCGTATCGTAGGCGATGGATTCCGTCGTCTTCGCGACGCGCGTCCCCGTGCGCGTATCGAGCGCAACCGCCGAAGCCGCCTTCGCCGCCGACATGGATTTTACCGGGCGGAGCGGGAAACCATAAATGCGAGAAGTCGTATTCGTTGCACGCCAAACTCTATTTCCAGAACCAACCGTAATCCTCCGGGTTCCTACAGAATCTGCGGTCGCACTCCACAAATAAATCGTGTCGACTTTATTGGTCGTTGTACCATCGCCATATCCCATCGCCGGAATGAATACACTGTTGCCAGCATAGAGACCTTTGCCTACAATTGTATAACCAACCACCCCATTGTTGGTCGTCCAGTTCCATGAACATAGCGCCAACAGATTTTCTATCTCGGATGCCTTCGGCACGCGCCAGTCGTCACCCCATTGCTGCGCCGCAGCATCGTAGGCAGGCAGAAGATTGCCGTCCGCGCCTACAACACCCATCGACTGCAGCTGCGCGAGCGACTTCCCGTATGTCGGACAGTTCGCCGTGCTGAAGCTAAAGTTGTTCACCGAACTGTCGCTTGCGACCCATTTGGAGTTCTGCCACTTGTAGCCGAGCGTATCGCCCCACCAGAAGTAGTAGCCCGTCTCCGTAGGCGAGTTCGCGCCGACATTAGTCTTGGCCCACAGCAGACCGTTCTCCCAGAGCTGCACGCCCTCGTGCGTCGCGCCAAAGACGCCACACACCCAGGCCAGCACCGCGCCAAGCGCCATAATCTTTCTTTTCATCGTTTTTTCCTTTCTAAAACCTTTCATGCCGCCTCCTTTGCTTTGAACTTTCGTGCGTCCGCACAAAAGTTCAAAGTCCCACTGTCAAGCAAGCCATTGACGCCGCACGCCGAAAATGCTATCATACCATCAAACTTCCAATGCCAGACAAGGATTCTTCCATGTACGATAGCAAGATCAGGAGAAAATGGTTCGTCGACTGGCTCGCAAGATGGCGCGACAAAGACGTCATCAAAGTCGTGACCGGCATACGCCGTTGCGGGAAAACCACGCTTTTTGAGCTTTTCCGCAAACAACTTGTTGAAAGCGGACTTGCCGCAGACAGGATAATCGCAATCAATTTCGAGGATCCCGACTGCGCCTCCTTCGCAGGCTGGCGCGAGGCATGGGAGTTCATCAAGCCCAATATCAAGCCAGATGGCAGAACATACGTTTTTCTCGACGAGGTACAGAACGTTCCGGAGTTCGAAAAGCTCGTTGACGGGCTTTACTCCCGCAAGAATCTCGATGTCTATATCACTGGCTCGAACGCCAAGTTCCTCTCCGGCGAACTGGCCACGTTCCTCACCGGACGCTATGTCGAAATACGCCTCCAGCCACTTCACTTCACGGAATACATCACCCTGTTCCCCGACAGGGACGCGCATTCCGTATTCAACGACTTTCTGCGTTTCGGCGGCTTCCCGTTCGCCGCCCAGCTTGCCAACGGCTCGCGCACTCAGCTCGACTACCTCTCCGGCATCCTCGATACGGTTCTCTACAAGGACGTTATGGCCCAGAACGGCTACCGCGACGCCGCCACGCTCAAGCGCATCGTCCGTTTCCTCTTCGACAACATCGGCAATCTGCTTTCGGTGAACAAGATCGTCGGAATGTTCAAAAGCGAGGGCTTCTCCGTGCCCCACGCGACGCTGGACACCTACATCGACGCACTCTGCCAGACATTCCTCCTCGACAGGGTGGACCGTTACGACATCAAGGGGCGTCAGTATCTCAAGACAACGGCGAAGTACTACGTCGCCGACACGGGGCTTCGCCGCACCCTTCTTGGAACGAAAGGCGAAGACTTCGGCCATCTGCTTGAAAATGTCGTTTACCGTGAACTGCGCCGTCGGTTCCGCGAAATCTATGTCGGGATGCTCAACAACGGAGAAGTCGATTTCGTGACGCTCGAAAACGGACTCCCCCTCTACTTTCAGGTGGCGCACACGGTCCGCGACGAAGCCACGCTCACGCGCGAACTCGCCCCGCTCCGCGCCATTCGCGACAACCACCCCAAGTTCCTGCTCACGCTCGACAACGACCCGCCGCTCGACCATGACGGCATAAAGCGGATGAATGTTGTCGAATTCCTCCTCGACCCCAAGTCGCTGGAAACGCTGTAGCAAACCACAGATCAACGCAGACGCGCGGCGCGCGGTCTCTTGCGACTTTGCTTCGCAAAGCTCCTCGCTTCGCTCGTCGGGCAACCTGACGGCTTCGCCGCAGGCGCATCTACGCTTGCGCCGTTCCGAGGCCCACAAAGCAAGGGGCATTCTGGCTGAGCCGTAACTCACCCGTCCACCTCCCCAAACATCGTTATGCCAAACTCATTCATGAACTTCAACACCGCCTTCAACGAGGGCGTCTTGCCACCCAACGTCTCAGCAAGGTAATTGAAGTTAATTGAATCCGTACAAATACTTTTTTCACGAACAAAATCCTTGAACGACTTATCCAAATCGCTCTTGTCTTTAAGTGCTTCTCCGTAGACACTTACGCTATGTGCAGCATCTTTTACGCACTCATCCAAAAATTGAGTGTCACCTAGTTTATTTGCTAGCACCAATGTTTCCACTGTTCTGTAAAGCGGCAGAACAATATCGCGATCTTTTGCATTTCCACTTTGAACTATATGAAGAAACTTCACCCATTCAAGTTTCATCGTAGAAGACGAGTGTTTCGCTTGCATCCGCTGAAATTGAGAATCAGATTTGAGAAGCTCACCAAGCCGACGTTTCAGATTACGAACTTCTTTCATCATTTTCTTTTCTCTCCAAACTGACAGAAGCGGAACAACAACTCCTAACAAGGCAACAAGTCCAGAGATTACCCAAAGTGAAATATTCAGCTGCAACATAAACCTATCATGTGCCGTCTTCAACTCCTCATACCGATCCTTATACTCTTCCTTCGCGTCATTCACGGCCGCCTTCAATTCTGCCCTTACCGCCCTATCAAACGCCGTATCCCCTACCGGCGCCATGGTAACCACATTCACAGAAGCTACAGGTGGACACTTCTCCGCCGTCGCAACAACAGCATTCGTATCTGCCACCACCGCGAAATTCACAGCTGTTACTGCGAACACAATCAATATCATTCTACTTCTGCTCTTAAGAAATGACATATTAGCACGCTCCTTATTTCAGAACTCTTTACAATCTGGCATTTTCGATACTGACTGCTTCATTCTATCAATCTCTTTAATCCCAATTTCTGTCAATCGGTACTGATTAACACCAACTCTTTCTGCAAATCCAAATTCTATTTGCTCAATTAATTCATCCGCCTCAAAAGGATCAATGTTAAATTCCTGCATAATCTCATTTCTGGACGTCGTGACAACGTTTCGGTTATCCATGTGAAGTGACATGAACCACAACAAGTGACCAACATGTGGTCCACAACTTGCAGCTTGGTGTTCTCCATTCATTGATTGAATCCTTCTTGAAATGATTTGCATTTACTGGTTTATACTTCAAACCACCCAGTCTTTCAGGCGATCGCTCTTACCATCCTTTTAGACGATCATTGACAATACGAAGCTTTCTCTTCGCTCCATCAATAACCTCTTGTGAATTATCTGCATATTCCGCATCACCAACAACACTCACACAGGCTTCAATCGCAACAATTGCATTTTCAATGTCACCATAGAAATCATTGACAGTATTTTCTTCAAGCACCTGTGGGCGTAGTTCAGTTAGAAATATCTTCGCCCTTGCAAACAATTCTATGAATTTAGATGTTGTGACAATACTTTTCACAGCATCTTCCTGCAAAAACATTTCTTCAAGGGCCCTAAATGTCTCTTTGATTTCTTTTCGCTTTTCTTTTGTCATCGTTGTTTCTCCGTAATTGTCTTGGCAACACCGCCTCCCAAAAGATCTGTTTGGAGTAGTCTCTTTTATGCTAATTTCCATAACTTATGATTGGGCGGATTTGGTATCCAGCGTATCTAGCAAAGGTCTTGGAAGTAATTGTCCAGTCGTATTCATAAAGTTGGTGCCCATCTGCATCTTCATGCCTATGAAACATCCCCCATGCGCCAGTAGAAGTCGCTATAGCAGAAGAAGTAGGAGTATCGGAACACCAACCAAAAAGCAATTGCCCCCCGCCATTTCGCGTCCACCCAGATTTGAATGATGTCCCTGTACCAACACCTGCAAACGGAATGAAAATACTCTTCGATGCATAATCCCCCTTGCCAGTGATAAGCACTCCACTCACCCCGTTACGAACAGTACATTCGCAAGTTGTGTTAGCACGAAGTTCCGAAACATCACTACTAGTCGGCATTCTCCACGGAGCGCCAAGGTATTTGGTCGCCGCATCATGGGCCGCAACTAGGCTACCATTGCCATCAACCCAACCAGAACTCTGCAATTGTGCAAGTGATTTGTTGTAATTGGGACAATTTGTGCTTGCGAACGAAAAGCCTGTCACGGAGCCATCAACCGCATTCCAACTATCTCCAACTCGTTTATATCCAACCGTGTCCCCCCACCAGAAGAAGTATCCTGTTCCTTGCGGTGTTGTTGCACCAAGATTGTTCTTAGCCCAATACGGACCGCCTTCCCATAGCTGCACGCCTTGAGGATCCCACACCGCGTACAGGTTTTTCGTGCCAGAAGCCGCAAGGTTCTTCACGGTCTGTCCGTTTGTGTATTTCGCAGAGGTTGCATCGGCAGTGTCGGCCCATCCCTTGAAGGTAAAACCATTTCGCGTAAACGCATTTGCAGTGAGCGCCTTCGAGACGTCGTAGGTGAAACTCTCGACCGGCATCGTGCCGGAGCCGCCGTTGGCGTTGAACTTGACGGTGTAGGTGTTGGGCGTGTAGGTTGCCTCGTACGCCACGTCGCGCGACGGGATGGTGAGCGTTGTACTCGCTGATGTCGCGCTCGCAAGGAGACCCGTGTCGGCAGTTGTGCCAGTCCAGCTCGCGAAGGTGTAGCCC
The DNA here is from genome assembly GCA_902801025.1 of uncultured bacterium. GTDB lineage: Bacteria > Verrucomicrobiota > Kiritimatiellia > RFP12 > UBA1067 > UBA1067. The sequence goes on from CADCGZ010000012.1 coordinate 50,552, forward strand.
GTCTTGGCCGCCGCTGCGATCGTGACGGACTTACCCTGCACGAACGACCCGGATCCCGTGCCGCCCGTCACGTTCACCTGGAAGTTCTTCTCCGTCACCTTCGCGGTCACGGCGAAGGAGGAAAGCGTTACCTGCCCCAAGTCGGCGAAGGCGTCCCACACGAACCGCCGCGTGCCGGGCTGGACCTCCAGCGTGCGGTTGTTCTCACTGGGATTGCCGACGTAGAATGTCCGCGCATTGAGGTTCGTGTTGCCCTTCGTGTCCTTAACCTCGAACGAGACAGTGCTCAGTCCGCTCGCCGCAAAGGTGACGTCTATGTCGACGAGTCCGTTCCACGGATACCGCTGGCGCGCCGTGACCGAGGTGACCTCAAGGACGAGTTTCCACACCGCATAGAGATTCACCGTGCCGTCCGGCGTCGCCGTGAGGTTGCTGACGCTCTGCTTGTTGCTGTAGGTCGCCGTTGTCGCGCTCGCCGACGTTGCCCATCCCATGAACTTGTAGTTCACGCGCTGGAACGCGTTCGCCGTCAGCGCCTTGGCCACATCGTAGGTCATCGCGAGGTTCGCCATCGTGCCCGTTCCGCCGTTCTTGTTGAACTTGATGGTGTAGGCGTTCGCCTGCCACACCGCATAGAGATTGACCGTTCCGCCCGAGGTCGTCGTCAGGTTCTTGACGCTCTGCCCGTCGTCATACGCGGTGGTGGTAGCGGATGCACTCTTAGCCCAGCCGATGAATATGTAGCCCGTGCGCGTGAAGGTGTTGAGCGTAAGCGCCTTCGCCGTGCCGTACACAAAGCTCTCGTTCGCCATCGACCCCGTGCCGCCGTTCGCGTTGAACTTCACCGTGTAGGGCTGCCCGTCGTACGAAGTGCCGCCGCCAGATTCACCGCCGCCCGATCCGCCGCCCGAGGAGCTCGCGCGGTAGCCGGTGTTGTAGGAGCTCGTGATGTTTCCGGACGACTTCACGGCAACAATCCAGTAGTAGTAGGTCGTGCCGGCCACTGCGGTCGTATCGGTATAGGAGGTTCCAGTGACCGTCGTGAGCTGGTTAGCGTACTCGAAGTTGGAAGTATTGCCGCGCACTACGCGATAGCTCGTCGCGCTAGTCTGCGCCGACCAAGTGATGATGACGCCGGCCGTCGACGTGCCGTCCGAGGCATTGATCGAAAACGACCCGCCGGACGATCCGCCGCCGCCGCTGCCGCTTGCCGCAGTGGCCATGCCGCTGATCGCATGAGCGCCAGAGCTGTCCCAAGCCTCGACCCAGTAGTAGCAGGTGTCGACTCCGGCCTGGCTGTCGGTATAGGATGTGCCTGTCGGGGTTCCCAGCGTTGATGCAGAACTAGACGACGCGGTCCAGCTGCGCTTGACAACATAATAGGAAGCGCCGCTGACCGACGTCCACGCCAGGCTTACGGACGTCGATGAAGTCCGTGTACAGGACGTTATGCTCGGAGCCGAAATGGCCAGGGCATTAAAGCCCACGAGCGCCAGACCCAACAGGATCAAACCGCGAATTTTGTTCATCATCTCTTCATTCCCCCGCGCCTTTCCTTTACGAGGCCCGACACCCTCGGCGCAGAAAAGAAGAGTGGCGTGCCTTTAAATCCATGTCTTGTAGAGGCATCGCCAAACGCCCGTAGTTAAACACGATTATAAGACACGCCACGTGATTGCACACGCGACGCATCTCACATACTCGGCTTAACTACTGAAAATTGGCGATTTTCTACAAAGCCAAATACGCAAGATTGCGTACGTCGGCGGATGTTGCCACCCGCCCTTGGCGGACTCCGCGTTTCGCGTGCCGCCGCTCCCGGGCCATCCTGCACCCGGGAGTATGGGAAAGATCAATGTCGTGCGGTTTCCCGCAAGACGGTGAAATTATACTACATCCGCCCTTCCGCCGTCAAATCGCAAAATTAAAAAATCAAAGCGCGGTTAAATGAGATTATGGTGCGGACGAAATCACATATCCCCCGACGACCGAAGGGAGGAGCCGCGAAGCATATCCACCGACCGAAGGTCGCTGCCGAAGGCAGTCGCTAGAGTGGTGGCGCTATGCGGGGTGCGGATGTGTCGCGGCAAGGTTAAGCGAGCTGACGGAACGTCGGCGAGCGCAGATGCTGCGAAGAAAAACGCACCTTATGGAAGGTGAGGCAAGGGACGAGGGGGCGAGTGCCGAACTGAGCGACATGCAACGACGCGGTTCTTCGGATGCGCGGTGAGACACGTCGCAAGGCGAGGAGGTGTATTCACCGACGAAGCATTGCGGCGCGTATCGCCGCGAAGACGACGAGAGCGGCGGCGCAGGGAGCGTGAGAGAGGCCGAGACCCCGAGCACCGCGCCGAACTCCCGAGGGTGCCAAGCGCGGCCACGGTTCGGGTCGGTTAGCGGAACGGACCGAAGCAGGGGGAGGCGAGTTGCGCAGGACTCGACCCCGACGGCGTATATGTATACGCCGAGCGGGTCGAAGGACGCGCAAATCGCCCGCCCTGCACAGGGAGTACCGTTACCCGAACCGTGGCCGCACACCCGAACCGTGGCCGCACGTTGACAGGCAAACCAGCACAGCTAGCGAGCGCTAAACCGAAACACGCCCCGCCGCGGACGCGCCACCACTTACAAACTCGCTATGCGCTTGGCGAGACGGGGGAGGCCGGGGTCGCGCGCACCAGCCGTCGCAAACGCGGCGTATTTGCCGCGGCGAGCCGCAATCCAGTCGAACGCCGCATCAAGATCTCCGACGAGCTCGACGCGCGAGGGGTCAAGCTTAGCCGCAAGCGCGTCGGAGTTTATCGAGCGGTCGGTCGTGCCGCCCGCATCGTAGACGGGAAGCAAAAGCAGCTTGTCCTGCGGGCGAATCACCTCGGCAAACATGTCGGCGAGATCGTCCTTCATCTTGCGAAGTGGCGCGTAGCCGTGGGGACGCCAAACGACGCAAAGTCCGCCCGGATAACGCTCGGCAAGCGTCAGCCACATCGCGCGAAGCTTCTCGGGATTGTGCGCGTAGTCATCGTAGACACATTCGCCATACTTCTGCAACCGGCGCTCGACGCCGCCAAAACTCTCCATCGCCTTCTCCGCCTCGGCGCGGTCACAGCCAAGCGCGACTGCCATGCGGACTGCGAGCGAGGCGTTCTGGCTGTTGAAGTCCTGCGGGCGGTAGGTTTCGCCGCGAGCGTCGACGACGGGACCTGGGCAGTCCTTCACGAAAGCGTCGAAGACTTCGTCCATCTCCTCCTTCGAGTAATGGTCGGCTGAAGCGTTCGTCACGATTGCGGCATAGGGGCTAAACGCGACGAGAGACTTGTCGCTTTCATCTACCTCTGCAACGGCATATTCTCCCTTCCCGAACCTGACAGCCCCCTGCCAGCCGGGGACGTTCGCGCCGTTGACGCACATCGGGTCGAGCCCACATGTCGAAAGCACGTGGCCGAGCATCGCGGTGACGGTTGACTTGCCGCAAGTGCCGACTACGGCGACGAGCTTGTAGCCGGAGAGCGCGCGGGCGAGGGCCTTAGCACGATGGGTCACAGGGATTCCAAATTCCTTGGCACGCGCAAGCCCGGAATTCGTGTCCTCAATCGCAGTAGAAACAATTACCTCGTCAGTGGACGCGTCGATTCCGCTGCCGTCGTCAGGGAAGCAGCGGATGCCAAGAGAGCCGAGAAATCTTATGTTCGGAGTGTCGAGATTGCGATCGGCGCCGGTCACTTCGTCGCCGAGACGGACAAGCGCCGTCGCGAGCGCACTCATGCCGACGCCGCCGATTCCGATAAGATGTCGCTTCACTGCACCTGTATCGTGCGCTGCTCGTAGTGCCCGGGCTGCCAAGTCCTGAGAACAGTGCCGTTCGGCTGAACCGTGTCGACATAGCGCCCCTCGACCCAGACGTTCTGTGTCTGGTAGACCGGCTGCTGAACGACGACGGGCGCTGGAGCCACGACGACAGGCGCGGGCTGCACGACGACAGGCGCGGGCGTCACGACAGTCGGAGCTGGCGTCACGACCACCGGCGCGGGAGTCGACACTGCGCTTGCGACAAGCCCGCCGAGAAGAGCGCCGCCGACAATGCCCGCGGCAATTGCGCCGCCGCTGCCGTGGTGGTGATGGTGGCTCGTGTGAACCGAGACGTGCGGTGGCCTGTAGGGGGCATGCCCCCTGGCGAAAAGCGTTGAAGCAGCAACAAGCGCCATCGCGAAAACAATGATCCTCTTCATGGTGGCATCTCCTCCTTAAAAGTTTACGTTCGTGTAAATTATACCATAATTCCGCCGTCGCTTGGCGGGAATCACTCGAACTGGTATGTCTGGCCTGGCATCGGCGCGACGACATTGCGGATGCCATGCTCCTTGAGGATGTCGGCCATCGCCGCCACCTTCTCCGGCTCGCCGTGGACAGCGAACGCACTGCGCACGTTGTCCTTCACCTCGTTTATCCAGTCGATGAGACCGGCGCGGTCGGCATGCGCGGAGAGCGCGTTGATGATCTCGACGCGGGCTCTAAGCGGAACTTCTTCGCCAAAGACCTTGATCGTCTCGCGCCTCTCGACGATGCGGCGGCCGAGCGTGTTCTCCGCCTGGAAGCCGCAGATGAGGATGATGTTGTCCTCGTCCTGAACGCAGTGCTTCAAGTGGTGGAGAACCCGCCCGCCTTCGCACATGCCTGACGCCGCGATGATGATCATGGGGCCGGGAGTGTCGTTGAGCGCCATCGACTCCTCGGGCGTGCCGACGAACACCATGCCCGGGAACTCGAGCGGGTCCTTGCCCTCGGCAAGCATCCTCTTCGCCTCGTCGTTGTAGACTTCGCGGTGCTTCGCGTAGATGCGCGTCGCCTTCTGGGAAAGCGGCGAGTCGATGTAGACCTTCACCTCGCGCGGCACCTTGCCCTTCTCGCGCAGCTTGTTCAGGTAGTAGATGATCTGCTGCGTACGGCCGACCGAGAACGCGGGAATTAGCAGCTTCGCGTTATGTCGGTCGATGTACTTGAGATACTTCTCGAGCCGTAGCTCGACGTCGTCGGCCGACGGGTGGAACTTGTCGGCGTAGGTCGACTCGATGATGAGGATGTCCGCGCCGGCGGGATACTCGTAGTGGCGGAGTATCGGCTGGTTCGGCTGGCCGAGGTCTCCGGAGAAAAGCAGGCGGTGGTTGTGGCCGTGGTCGGAGCGGATGTCGAGCTGGACGAGGGCGGAGCCGAGGATGTGCCCAGCGTTGAAGAACTCGAGCGTTATTCCGCGGCATATCTCCCGCGGCTCGTGCATGTGCGTCGGGACGAAAAGCTGCATCAGCGCGTCGACGTCGCTCTCCTCGTAAAGCGGCTCGAAAAGCTTCTTGCCTTCCTTGCGGCGCTTCTTGTTGATGTATTCGAGGTCGCGCTTCTGGAGAAAGCACGAGTCTCTCAGCATCACGTCGCAGAGGTCGGTCGTGGACTGCCTTGCAAACACGCGTCCGCGGAAGCCCTGCCTTACGAGCTGCGGGAGGTTCCCACTGTGGTCGATGTGCGCATGCGAGAGAATGACATAGTCAATCTTCGCTGGGTCCACCGGAAGGTTGCGGTTCTTCTCGAACGCCTCCTTGCGATGTCCTTGGTACAGCCCGCAGTCGAGCAGTATCCGCTTGCCGTTGGCCTCTACGAGATGCATGGAGCCGGTCGTCGTCTGCGCCGCTCCGTAGAAAGTTATTCTCATGCCATGATTATATCAAAATTTACACCATGCGGCTATTGCAAAACGCAAATGCGGACATGACCCGCGGACGGCGAGAACCGATTTCGCAATAGATGCACGTCAAGCGCGAGAATCGACATCCGTGACGCGATCGCGGCGGAAGAACAAAAACCGCGCAAGCAGGACGGCGACCGCACCGAGGGCGTAGGTGCCGCCGAAGATCGCGATGCCGTGCTGGTAGGAGAAGTGCTGTCCGACATAGCCAAGGACCGCCGTCGCGGGGCAGCCAATCAGGAACGCTCCGCAGAGGTACACTCCCATCGCGGCGGCGCGGTAGCGCGGCGCCACGACCTCGAAGAGGCCCGAGTAGAGCGAGCAGTCGAAGAGTCCGCCGCCGATGCCGAAGAGGAACATCATGAAGCAGCAAAGCGCGAAGTTCGGCATGTAGACCATCGCCGCCATCGCGGGGGCGGAGAGCGAGAGTCCGAAGATGAGCATGTTGATGCGGATCGCCGGGAAGCGGTGCACGAGCCGGTCGGAGAGGCGCGCGCCAGACGCGATGCCGATGAACGAGCCGACGTAGAACCAGAAGACCGCGTGGAACGCGGCAGAGCCGCCCTCGAGTCCGAAACCGCCCTCCGAGCCCGGGATGCGAAGGAAGAGCGGCATGAAGGTGCGGAAGCAGTTGGAGCCGAAGACCAGCATGCCGAACGCAAAGGTGAGGAGCAGCGCGGTTGGCTTGGAGACCATGGCGAAGCACGCCTCCTTGAAGCTCGCGCGCTCGAGCTCGCCCGCACGGTGGTTCTGGATGAGCGGCGGCGTGTCGCGCATGAAGATGCATAGGATGACCGTCCACACGACGCCAAGGGCGCCGAAGCCCCAGAACGCCCAGCGCCAGCCCTCCTGGGAATGCGCGCCGAGGAATCCGGCGAGAACGGACGAGACGATGATGCCGAAGTAGAGTCCGGTCTGGTAGATGGAAAGCGCGGTCGAACGCGTCTCGTGGTGATACTGTGCAATCAGCGAACTCGACGAAGCGGGAATCATGCACTGTCCGATGCCGTTCATGAGTCCGTACATGATGAGCATTCCGACGAAGCCGTCGACAAAGCCCGTTCCGAGGACGCTTGCGGAAAAGAGGAATGCGCCAACGACGACCACCCACTTGCGGCGGAGCATGTCGGCGGCAATGCCGGCGAGCGGAACGGCGAGTCCGTAGGCGAAAAGAAACGCGGTGCGGGTGAAGCCCCACTGAGCATCGCTCGTCCCCGGGAGAGACGCCTTGATGTCCGGCAGCGACGCGTTGAAAATCTGACGCGTCGCATGCATCAGAAAATAGGTGAAGGCCAGGAGCCCCAGCAAGAGCCACTTGTAGTTCTTCCCCTCCTGTTTCTCCATGGCCTCTACCTCCTCTGTACCGGGATCCAGTCCGGCGCCGGCCGGGTCATCGCCCGGCAAAGAACTTCACGAGACGCTGCACGTGCGCGGCGCACTCGTCGATGATCGGGTCTGCGAGCTTGTCGGGCGGTACGAACGCGCCGTTCAAGTCACCGTAGACCTTGAGCGTAGACTTGATGTACGTGTCGAGGAACTCGGTCGCGATGTTCACTTTCGCGATGCCGCATTCTATCGCGCGCCGGACGTCCGCGAGCGGAGTTCCGCTGCCGCCATGCAGGACGAGCGGCGTATCGGGAAGCGACTCCGCAATCGCGGCGCAGCGCGGGATGTCGAGCTTCGGCTCCGCCTTGTAGTAGCCGTGAGCCGTGCCGATCGACACCGCAAGCGCGTCTACGCCAGTATCCTTCGCAAAGGACACCGCTTCGTCGACATCGGTAAGCGCGGTCTCGTCGCCCTGCGCGACATGGCCAATCTCGCCTTCGCACGTCGCGCCGAGCGCGTGCGCGTAGTCGGCGACGAACTTGGTCCACTTCACGTTCTCTTCGTAGGAAGAGCGCGAGCCATCGTACATCACGGAGGTGTAGCCCCACGCAAGCGCGTCCTTCGCCTGCTTTACGGTCGAGCCGTGGTCAAGGTGAAGCGCAACGGGAACCTTCGCGCGGAACGCGAGTCGCTGAAGCGTTCCAGCGAGGTCATACGCCTTCCCCGTGTCGAAGAGGCGCATATAGAGCTGGATGATGACCGGCTCGTTCTCGGCCTCGGCGGCCTTGAGCACCGCAGCGGCCGTTTCGTAGTTCGTGATGTTGAAAGCGCCGACGGCCTTCTTGGCCTTGCGGGCGCCGTTCAGCATCTCCTTCATGTTGACTAGAGACATTCTCCTCCTTTTTGGAGAGTGGAAAATAGGTCAGACCTAAATTCCACTCTTTCACAGGCAGCTGGCGGCAAGCTCTTCCATCGTGACGACGTTGAGCTTGCCGTACTTCGCGAGACACTTCTTCGTGTAGACCGAGAGGACGACGATCCTGTCCTTCTTCGGATTGTCCGCACGCGCGGCGACATACTCCGCAAGCGCCTTGACGAGCGCGGGATTGAGCTTGTCGAGGACAATCGCGCCCTCGCCGCAGCAATACGACTCCTCGTCGTTCGTGCCGAACGGCCTCAGATCCGCCTTGAGCGTCTTCAGCAGCCTCTCGGGGCATTCGCAGCCGTCGTAGTTGCGCATGAAGTCGTCCGCGAGATAGTAGAGCTCGCCCGCCTTCTTCGTGAACTTCACCTTCGCCTGGTTGAGGAAGCCGGAGAAGCAGAACACCTTGCAAGGGAGCTTCACGCCGAACTCCGGGAAGTCCTTCGTGAGCGCGTCGAACGCCGCAGGGTTCGAGACGACGAGCGTCTTCACACCCTCGGCCTTAAGGAACGCAGCGAACTTCTCGGCGGCGGCCTTTGCCTCGGGGAGATACCCGAGCACCTTCAGCACCTTGCCGATGGTGTCGCCAGTAATCGTCTTCGGCGCGACCTTCGCCGCCGCGAAGAGCTTCTTCACCGCCGCGACAACCTGCTTGTCGGACGCGGTCGTCTCGTCGAGGAAATAGGCGACGTCGCCCTTACCGGACGCGCTCCAGCCGATCGTCTTCGCGAACTTCGCGGCGAGCTTCTTCACCGCCTCGGGCTGCTTGCCGGCCTCGACGACATCGGCGCGTGCCGCAAGAGCGAGTCCGTTCTCGTCGTAGTGGTTGACGCAGTGGTGAGTGCAGCACGCGGAGAGCTCCTGGCGATAGAGCGCGTCGACGAAATCGGAGTCGTCGAACGAGTTCGTCCCGGTCTTGAGGCCGTAGAGCATCGCCGCGCGAACGCGGGGCGTATCGACCTCTGTGCAGCGCACCTGGCCGATCGTCGAGAGGTGCCGGCACATAAAGCAGAACCGGCAGTTCATCATCGCTTCTTCGTACTTGTCAATATGCATTTGAAAACTCCTTTCCTTACCAGCAGCCAGGAAGCCCCATCTTGCCGGGATTCATGATTCCGTTCGGGTCGAGCTTCGCCTTGAGGCTCTCGAGAATCGGCATCGCGGTGCCGTAGAGGTCCTTGACGTAGCGGCCGAGCTTGAGCCCTACGCCGTGGTGCTCGTTGATGACGCCGCCTTCGCGGATTGCCGCGCGGATCGCCTTGTCCCACACCGCGTTGTAGAGCGCGGCCGCCTCCTCGGCGTTCGGCGGAACCTTGTCGCCAGGGAAGATGAAGCGCGCATAGAGCATGCAGCCCCAGTCGTACCAGTGCGAGAAGTGTCCGATGAAGCGGGCATCGGGGAACTCCTTGTTCACGACCTTCTTCATCGCCCAGTAGACGTTCTCGATGTGCGAGAAGTCCGCAACCGTGTCGAGCGTTCCGAACGCCTGCGGAACGTGGAACATGTAGCCCGGGTAGAAGAACTTGTACTTGTTCTCCCACCACCACTCGCCGCCCTTCGAGCCCAAGTCCTTGCCGTGGAACTGCTTCTCCATGATTTCGCGTGCGTACTGCATCTGGAGGTCTACGATCTTCTCGCGTCCGTCGAAGCCGAACACGAGGTACGCGCCCTTGTCGAGGTCGATGCCGAAGACCTTCGAGACGTGCGTCTTCGTCTCGGTCTCGTCGTAGAGGCGCATCGCGCAGGGCCCTAGGCGCGAGCGCATGAGCGTCTGGCCGGCCTGCATCGCGGTGTGGAAGTCCTTGAAGATGTAGGCGCGGAACTTGCGGGCCTCGGGCTGTGGATGGATCTTGAGCGTCACCTCGGTGATGACGCCGAGCGTGCCCTCGCTGCCAAGGAACATCATCGTGAGGTCTGGGCCCGACGCGTGGCGCGGCACCGGGAGCGTGCGGATGATCTCACCGGTCGGAGTGACGACTTCAAGCGACATCACCATGTCCTCGATCTTGCCGTACTTCGTCGAAAGGACGCCAGTTCCGCGGTGCGCGAGGAAGCCGCCGATCGTGGAGCACGAAATCGAGGCGGGAAGGTGCATCGTCGAAAGGCCCTCCTTGTTGCAGCCCCACTCAAGGTGCTTCGTAATGATGCCGGTCTGAGCGGTGACGGTCAGCGCCTCCTTGTCGATCTTGATGATCTTGTTCATGCGCTTCATGTCGAGGACGATGCCGTTGTAGATCGGAAGCGCACCGCCCTGCGAACCCGAACCGCCGCCCCACGGAACAACGGGAATCTTGTACTGGTTCGCGATCTTCATGACGCGCGCGACTTCCTGGGTCGTCGCGGGATGGACGACGAAGTCGGGCTTCGGGCACTCTCGGCCGCGGTCGTGCCACATCTCTGGAATCCAGTAGTAGTCGATGGAGTGGCCGAACTTGTCCGCGAACTTCACGTCCACGAACTCGTCGCCCACGACGTCGGTGAGCTCCGTCCGAATCATCTCGAACATGTAGCTGTCAGGCTTGATCTTCATTTGAGTTCCTTCCGTAAGCTTTTATGGGCACATTATACAAAACTTGCAGTGAGAGTTGGATGGTATATTCTGATATTTAATGAGAAGAATTGAGAGGCGCGGAAATCAACTCGTAGCGCGGCAATCGCGCGAGTGGAACGCCTTCAAGTTGCACCGTCTTGGGGCCGACGAACTCCTGCCCGAGGTCGTCGCGCCACTTCCCGGCGGGAAGCTCAACCGTCTTCGCATCGTCCGGTGTGACAACTGGGGCTACGAGCCAGCGAGGCCCAAGCATAAACTGCTGCATAGGGCGATTGAAGCCCTGGTGCGGGAACTCGTATTCCATAGCGCGCACGATCGGCTCGCCAGTCGTCGCAGCGTGCCGCACCTGTTCCATTATGTAGGGCGCGAAGTCTACGTGAAGCTGCGCGAACTCGCGGCAGAGCTTCACGCCCTCGGGCGAGAGGTGACGCGCCGGGAGAAGGGAAAACTGCACCATCGGCATCAGCGCCTGCATCGCGGCAGAACGGACAAACAGCTTCTCGTCTATCTCCTTGCCTACGAACGAGACTTCAAGTCCGCCGCCAACCATGTCAGCGACGAGATACGGACAGCCGAGGAGCCCTGCGGCAACGACCTGCGGGATAACGGTGTCCTGTGCGTTCTTGCCAGTCCACGCATGGGCGCGGTCGTTGAGCCGTGTCACGAGCGGAAGCCCGCCGCACTTCCAGCTGACGCGTATTTCGTGAAAGGGAAACTCGCGCGCGGCGAGTTCTGCGTAGAGGCGCGTGTAGTCGACCGGCTCCGCCTTCTCATCGTGGAATCGGCAGTCCTCGGCAAAGAAGCGCGGATCGCCAGCATCGAACTTAAAACCCTTGATGCCGTACTTGTCTGCAAACTCGTGTAGTATCTTCGCGTAGTACGCGTTGGCCTCGGGCTTCGTGAGATCGTAGATCGCGCTGATGCCGCTCCACCAGCGGACAACCGCCGCCGCGCGCGAACCCGGCGCCTTGCGGTAGGCGAGATAGTCGAGGCAGTTGTGAGTGTCGTGATAACGAAGCTTCTTGTACTCGCGGCTGTCTGGCGAGACGAAGTGGGCCGTCCAGATAAGCGGCGTCCAGCCATGCGCGTTGATGCGGTCGAAGAGCCCCTTCGGGTCGGGGAAGTCCTTCTCGTAGAACTCGTAGGAACCCTGATGCGAAAGCCATCCGCCATCCATCATGTATACGCCGCACGGGAAAGCGCTCTTCGCGAGATCGGCAGTGTAGTCGTCCGCCGCCTTCTGGTTCACCCCGTTAAGGAATATCTCGATCCAGTTGTTCCACTGAGGGAGCGTGAAAAAGACGTCGGGCGGCGCCTTCCCCTCGAAGCGCATGTGGTCTTTTGCCGCGGCGAGATAGGCGTCCTTGAGGGTCTTCCCCCCGACCGTCGGCTCGATCTTCTCGAAATCAGAGTCGAGGACAAGCTTGCCGTCCTTGAACTCGTAGCCGAACGGCTTCTCGCTCCAGACATAGCGGCCACACGACGAGACGAGCAGTGGAGAGGAAGTGTTGCCGTGGACTCGCAGATCAATGCGCTTGTGGGATGACGCGCCGTAGGGCTGACTCTGGCCGTCACCACCGCCACCACCCCACCAGCGCTCAGATTCGATCAACGGAATTTCGGAAACAAAGGTCTCCGCTGTTGCGGTAAACGCGGAAAGTGCAACGGCAGCAACGATGCATGCGTGCTTCATCTGTCTCCCTTCCTTTGTACGTATGTGGGCGCAAGTGCGTCGTGGATGCGACGATAGCACGTGAAAAGGTGGTCATACTTGACCGCTGCCGCAGGATCGGGCTCGATGGTGCGGTCGATGTGCAGGCATTTTGCGACAGCTGCCTTCACGTCGGGGAAAACGCCGATTCCAGTTCCTGCCAGGAGGCACGAGCCAAAGCTCGCGTCGCCCGGCTGGGGCACAGATACCGGACGATTGAAAACATTTGCGACAATCTCGCTCCAGAGCGGCGACCTTGCGCCGCCGCCGATCAGGAAGATGCGCTTCACTGGAAGCTTCATCTCCTCAAGCGTTCGGTAGCAGTCCCTTAGCGAAAACGCGACGCCTTCCATCAGCGCGCGCGCGAAGTCGCCCCTGGCCGACGAGATCGACACGCCCGTGAACGAGGCGCGCAAGTTCGAGTCCCAGTAGGGGCACCGTTCGCCCTGGAGATAGGGATGGAAAAAGACGCCGTTCGCGCCGATTGGCGATTTTGCTGCTTCTGCGTCGATTAAGCCATACAAATTCCCCGTTCCCACCCCTGCTAGGGCATCGCCTTCGGCGACTCGCTTCGCTCGGGGGATACGTTCCCCATTCCCCGACTCGACCGCCATAGCCTTGGCGTCGGCGGTTCCCCATTCCCCGTAAAACGTGTCGCGGAACCACCGCATGCAGAGCGCGGCGGCGTTCGTCGCCGAGACCGAGTACCACATGCCGGGCACGATGTGCGAGTAGGTGAGCGTCTTCGGATGTGGATGCGCAGCGGCCGTCATGGCGTTGACGTTACCCGCCGTCGCGAGCTTAAGAATGAGGTCCCCCGGCTCAACTGCACCCGCACCGTAGTCCTCGACCGCGCTATCGGACGAACCGCAAACGACGGGCAGACCTTCTGGAAGGCCCGTGAACTCCGCCGCCAGGCGCGTTACATGCCCCGCGACGTCCGTCGGCTCGATAAAGCGCGGGAGCTTCTCAAGCGACAGCCCGGCAAGCTCCACGAGTTCCCTATCCCAGTCACCCTTCGCCATGTCGAAGAAGAGCGTGCCCTGCGCCTCGATGCGGTCGGTCGCAGCCTCGCCCGTGAGCAGGTAGCGCACATAGTCCTTGACGAAAAGGACATTGCTCGTGCGCTCAAGCGAGTCTGGCTCGTTTGCCTTAAGCCACATCATCTGCGGAAGCGTCCATGTCGGCGCAGGCATCTGGTAGCAAGTAGAGAAGATCTTCTCTCCCCAGCCCGCCTTCAGCGCCTCGCACTCCGCGGTCGCGCGCTGGTCCGTCCACATGATCGTGCGGCGAACTGGACGGAACTCCGCGTCCAACAGCACGGCGTTGTGGGTCGAGCCGTCGAGCGCACAGGCAACAATGGACTTGAGGTCCACGCCTTTCGCGGCAAGTTTCTTCAGGGACTCAGCCAACGCATTCCACCAGTCAGATGGCTCCTGCTCGCTCCACCCGGGGTGGTCGTGATAGGTCTCGAACTCGGTCGACGCTTCGCCGATGAATGAGCCGGCCTCGTCGATTACCGTCACCTTGCACCCGCCGGTGCCGTAGTCTATACCCAAAAGTAGCTTCATTATTTTATTTTCCTCGGCATGATCTTACCCTAAACCCGTTTTTCTCTGCGCACTTTGCGTCTCTGCGCCTCTGCGTTAAAATTTGAATTGATGTATTATATTGAGTTCACTTCTTTAGGTTGAAGTACTTGCGAACGGTCTCCGCCGAAAGCTTCGGACGGCGCAGACGGTCGAATACGCCTGCAATCGACCCTCCGAACATCGCGGAGACGGCGTTGCCACCAAACCGCTCGCGCGTCCGCCCATCGTTCAGCTGCCAGATCGAGAACCCGACGATGTCAGGATTCGCCCACAGCGTCTCGAAGACGTTGGTCAGGTATTCGTTCTGGAACTCCTCCGTGTTCGGCGATGCGTATTCGCCGCGCCGCCCGAATTCAGCGCCGCAACCCGTCTCGGAAACCATGATGGGCTTGTCGGGGTAGCGTGCGCGGAACTTCGCGACTATGCCGTCGAACTTGCCTTTCACCAAATCCTCTAGCCCCTTTTCCGTGCCGGGCTGCATCGGTATGACCCCTGGATAGGCGTTGAACGAAACGACGTCCATGTTGGTGCAGCAGATGTCCCTGTCCGTGATGTTGCAGGCAAACGTCACGAGCCGTCCCGAATTCTCGGCGCGTATCGTCTCCGCAAGCTTGTCGACGAGCGCCTTGCATTCCTTCTTGTCGCTCGCGCACTCGTTGAGGAATCCGTAGATGATGACGGACGGATGGTTGAAGCTCGCCCGAACCATGTCGCGCGTCTCCTTCACCTGCATCTCGCAGAACTCCGCGTCCTTCAGCTCGCTCGGCGGGAAGTTGTTGTTCACGTATCCCTGACCATTGCCCCAGCCAAGAGACTCCTCCCATACGAGAACGCCGTTTTCGTCGCAGAGGTCGAGGAAGCGTTCGCACTGCTGGTAGTGCGCGCCGCGGATGAAGTTTCCGCCGAGCGCCTTTAGGCGCTGTATGTCCTGAAGCATGAGCGCTTCGCCCGTGGCCGCGCCGTTGAGCCAGTCGGACTCGTGGCGATTGAAGCCCTTGAGGAAAAGCTCCTTGCCGTTGAGGTAGATCTTGCGGTCCTTCGCCTCGATCTGGCGGATGCCAAAGCGAGTTGAAAGGTTGAAAGGTTGAGAGGTTGAAAGGTTGATGGAAACCTTGTGAAGCGCGGGCGACTCTGGAGACCAGAGGCGGAAGCCGGGAACGGTGCTTGTAACTCGACCGTTGCTCAATTTGGCATTGACCACCTCTCCGCCGTCAAATGCAAGCGTCACCGCGGAATCGCCGCCATTCTCAATTTCAATCTCGACCTTTCCTGTCTTGTAGTCGAGCGTACGGACAAAGACCTTCGGCTCGCGCTCCACAAGCTTCACGCCGTGGTAGAAGCCGCCGTAGAAGTAGAAGTCGTAGTACGGACGCGCCAGCTTCACGCGAGGCCACGAAAGGATGTTGTCGACCGCCGCGAAAACCGTGTGCTCGCCAGCCGAGAGAGGTCCGACCGGAATCTCGAGCCGCGCGTACGGATACGGATGAAGTCCCAAGTCCTTGCCGTCCATCTCGAACTTCGCCCTGACGCCCATTCCGTCCACGACGAGAACCGCGTCCTTCATCGGCTTCGCGAGCGTGAAGACGCGTCGGTAGAGCCCTGTGCCGCGCTTCATGTACCACTTCGGCATCATGTCGTAGCACGCAGGAACAGGAATTACGTCGGTCGCGGCGAACTCAACCGTCGCCACAGATTCGAGTGGCTTTCCCTCCTCAAAGCGGAATTCCCAGCTTCCGTCGAGAGACAGCGACTCGGCCGCCATGCCGCACACAGCGGCCATCCCAGCGAACAACGACAAAATACAAGATTTCATTTCTTTAGACTTTGCGCTTCACGCCTTCTTAACCCAGGCGTGCGCCGGATCCATCGACGAGATGAGCCCGCGGCCCTGTGCGCCGGCCATCGTCCAGAGGTAATACATCTGGTAGCCAGGTGCGCCGACGAGAGGATGGTAACCCTCCGCAATCGCGACGGTGTCGTAGTTCTGAACGCGATACGCCTCATTCAAGGAGCCATCGGGCTTGTAGACGCTCTGGAACCCGAAGCCCTGCGGCGGATCGAAGAGGTAGAAGTAAGTCTCCTCCATGTCAAGCTCGGCGGGCGGGTTGTTCACGTCGTGGCGATGCGACGGATAGCCCGACCAGTTGCCGGACGGGATCATCCCCTCGCCGATGTAGAAGTGCTCGGAGTCGAACTTCTCGTCGAGGATGATTTCCGAAGTGCGCGTCCAGTTGCCCTTGCCGAGCGCGATGTGCCGAGTGTCATCGGGTTTGATGAGCGTCGGCTTCGCCGTGTCGCGCGTGACGGGAGAGCCGTTGTACGCGAGCTCGACGTCCGACAGCGCGGTGATCACGTACTTCGTGCGGCGCGGGAGATACAGGCAGTGGGGCTTTCCGGTGAACGGCGACTTGCGCCCGTCCGTCACATCGAACGACCACCCGTCGCCCTTCGCGGCGAAGTTGCCGCCCATGAGTACGAACGCGACTTCCGTCTCGCCCGTGTCGCCTTCGTAGACGCCTCCCTTCGCGAGCTTCAGAAGCCCGAACTTCGTGAGCTTCATTCCATACTCACCAACGTCAAAAATTTTGTTGTAGCCATCCTGCGGCTTCAGCGCGATCTTTAGGTTCATTTTTCTCCTTTCACTATTTCACTAAATGCATCTCGATGTTCATGTTGCGGCAGAAGGCGGTGAGCTCGTCAACGCGGTCGCCGTACATGAGCGCATAGTGGTGCTCCCAACCGTTCTCCATAACCTCGCGGCGGACCGCCTCGCAGCCCGCGTCGAACTTGACGTTGAGCGGAGTGCCGCGCACGAAAAGATCGGTGTCGATTCCCGTGCCGGGGCAGACGAGCATCCGGAAGCCCCTTCCGTCGCGCGTCTCGCCGAGGCGCGCCAGCGTGACGCGTCCGGGCTTTAGCGGGAACTCTCCCGTGCAGCCCTTCACTCCGCCTCCTTCGACGGTCGCGGAGCAGTGGAGCTCCGGCGTGCAGCCGGGCTTGGCGAGCCCGCAAGGAGCCGCGCCGCAGTGCCAGACAGTCCCGTGGTCGCCTTCGCAGATGATCAAGTCGCAGAAGAACGGAAGCTCGCCGGAGATTATCTGTCCGATGCGCATCATGACCGCGCCGTACACATCGCCTTCGCACGCAGTGAGGTAGCCGTGGTTCGTAAGGTGGCCAAGCGTAGAACAGACAGCGATTCCGTAGAACTCGCTCAAGATCACCTCCGGCCAGCAGCGCATCGCGAACGTGTCGACGAAGAACTTCTCCTTGAGCTTCATCACGGCGGCGATGAGACGGGCCGACTTCTCCTTCTGATCACCGCTAGGAGCGTCCGCCGAAGGCGTCTTCAGGTCTTCGTCGATGATGGCAATCCCCTTTGCGACCTCGTCGGCGGTGAGGTTCTTCGCGACGGTGAAGAGCTCGTGCTCAGTGATGATCTTGACCTCGGGCCCGAGCGTGCGGCGGAGCATCATCTCGTCCACGCAGCTCGTGAAGAAGCCGGGGACGCGTCCGCCGATAAGTCCGATGCGCATCCTGCCGAGCGCCTTCATCGCCTGCGCGACGCGGATCTGCTTCATGAGCTGCGTTTCCGCTTCCTTTGTCCCCGCCTGGGCGTGGACGTAGAAGTACGGGATGCCGAGCCGCCACATGTGGTGGGCGTTCATGTTCGCCGCGCAGAACGAGTTGTTCTGGAGGCGCCCGCCCTTCGGATCGGGCTCCGGCTGCGACCAGAGGAGGATCGGCACCTTGAGCCGCTGCGCGAACATAGGCGGAACGACGCCGAGCGAGAACGTGAGGAAGTGCGCGACGATGAGGTCGGGACGGTCCTTCTCCCACTGGTCGAGGACCTCGATTGCCTCGCCTTCGAGCGCGAGCATGTGGTCGGGCGCGATCACCTCGACGTCGGGTAGCGTCTTGAGGAACGCGATTGCGTTTGCGCGCGCGGCCTCGAGAGTGTCGTTCGTCCAGTTGACTTTGCTGAGCGGTAGGTATCCAATCTTGAACATTGCTAAGTTCCTTTTTTGATATTTAAAGTTTTTAACGCAGAGGCGCAGAGACGCGGAGAGCTCTACACGTTCTACATGTTCTACACGGTTAGACCTCTTTATGATTTATTAGAAATTCCTCCACTTCGGGGCGGGTGGGTGCGGACGGCGGGCGCCCGGAGAGCCCACGGCACTTGATCGCCGAGACCGCCGCGCCAAAGCGCTGGCATTCGAGAAGATCATGCGTCTCAAGCCAGCGGACGGCGAACCCTGTATGGAAGAGATCGCCGCATCCCGTCGTGTCGACGACTTTCTCGACCTTGAACGCAGGGCACTTCACGAAATCCTTGCCGTCAAACGCCATCGACCCACGAACGCCCATCGTCGCGCCGCAGACCTTCGGGCGGTACTTTGCGTAAACCTGCCTCACCGCCTCCTCGGCGTCCTTCAAGCCAGTGAGCTTTAGGATGAACTCCTCCGAGCAGATAAGCAAATCGGCAAGCGGCAAAAGTTCCACCATGCCATCACGATGGGTGCCTGCGTCGTACATGACAGTGACGCCCGCCTCGCGCGCGACCTTCGCCGCGGCAATCGCGCCGCCCGCGTTGTGTCCGTCGAGATGGAGCACCTTCGCGGCGGCGATCCTCTCGGCGTCTATCTCGTCCGCCGTCAGCTCGTCCAGCCCCTCGCGCGTCCACGCGCAAGACCTGGCGCCAGTCTTCTCCTCGATCCAAAGGTACGCAATCGCGCTCGTCGCGCCCTTCCTGATCTTCACCATCGAAGTGTCGACGTTCTGCTTCGCAAAATCGTCGAGGATCATGCGACCGTCCGCATCGTCGCCGACGGTTCCGACGAACGCCGCGCGCATTCCAAGCGCCGCGGCGCCCGCCGTTGAGTTCGCGGCAGGTCCGCCGCCCATGATCGCATGCGAGAGCATCCTCACCTTCGTGTCCATCGGAATGAACGGCAGCACCGCGAGGTGGTCGTTCGAACAAAAGCCGAGGCCGATGTAATCCGCATCTTTCATCACAGCAATTATACCACAAACACCATGAGAGTGGCGAGTGGTCCCCTGAAACGAGATGAGAAAACATGAGAAATATGGTAAACTATCCCGCATGGACAACCTACGCATACGCAAGATAATCAACTTCGCGAAAGAACGCAAGTCGTGCTCTATCGCCGAACTCATGGAGGAGTTTGGCGTAAGTTCCGCGACAATACACCGCGACATAGAGCTTCTCGCAAAGCGCGACGCCATAGAGCGCGTCCGTGGCGGCATAATCTACAACGACGCGCCGAACGCCCGCGCAACTTCTGCAAACTACCAGGAACGCGTCGTCGCGAGGCGCGCGGAGAAAATCGCGGCGGCACGACGGGCGCTCGCTCTTGTGGAAGAGGGAGACATCGTGTTCCTCGACTCGTCAACGACCGTCTACGAGCTTGCGCTACTTTTGGTGCAAAGCAAGTTCGACCACCTGACCGTAATCACAAACGCGATTCCGGTGATGCATCTCTTCAGGAAGTTTCCGCCGCACTGGTCGATGATCGGGCTCGGGGGAAACTTCGACCCGCAGCTCAACTCAATCCTCGGCGCCGCGGCGCTCGAGCATCTGTCGCACTTCAATGTCACGAAGGCGTTCGTCTCGGCCTTCGGGCTCGACGACAAGACGGCCACAACAAACCACGAGCAGCAGGCCGAGATACTGCGCAGAGTGCTCGATGCCGCAGACAAGCGCTATCTAATCATCGACCACACGAAGATAGGGCGAAAGGGAATCTACCGCATCGCCGCCCGCGGCGGATTCGACGCGATCCTGACGGACAGGGCAAAGGACAGTCGATAATCGCGGCAGCGTCCGAATGCTCCTCCTCGGGGACCCTCGGCGAATACGCCGTATCCCCTCGCTCGGACATTCGCTCCGCCGCCACGATTAGACGCGGACGCGGCCTGAGGCAACCTCGGCGCGGTATTCGTCGACGGTGCGGCGAAGGCCGGCGGCAAGGTCAATCTTCGGCGCCCAGCCGAGCTTGCGGATGAGCCGCGTGTCGCAGAGCTTCCTCGGGGTGCCGTCGGGCTTCGTGCGATCCCACTCGATGAACGCCTGGGAGCCCGTCGCCTCCTTCACCATATCCGCAAGCTGGCGTATCGTCACTTCGCGGCCAGAGCCGACGTTTACGAGGTCTGGCGGGTTCTCCATCTCAAGGAGGAAGAGACACGCCGACGCGAGATCGTCCACGTGCAAGAACTCGCGAAGAGGCGAACCCGATCCCCAGAGCGTTACCTTCTGGTTGCCGTTGACGCGAGCCGTCTCGAACTTGCGTATCATCGTCGGAAGAACATGCCCATGCTCCGTGTCGTAGTTGTCGCCTGGCCCGTAGAGATTCGTCGGCATGAGGGAATGGTAGACAAGCCCCCTTTCGCGGCGCAGGAACTCGCAGAGCTTAAGCCCCGAGATCTTCGCGAGCGCATAGCCCTCGTTCGTCTTCTCGAGCTCCGAGGTGAGAAGCGCCGACTCGGGGATCGGCTGCGGCGCCATGCGCGGGTAGATGCACGTCGAGCCGAGGAAAAGAAGCCGCTTAACGCCAGTCTCGGCAGCGGACCAGACGGTGTTCAGCGCGATAAGCTCGTTCTCGTAGAGAAACTGCGAATTCGCCGCGCTGTTCGCGCCGATGCCGCCGACACGCGCCGCCGCGATTATGGCGACGTCTGGCTTCTCCGCTTCGTAGAACGAGCGGACAGCAGCCGGATCGAGGAGATCGAGCTCGGAATGTGTGCGCATGACGATGTTCTCGAAGCCCGCCGCCTTCAGCGCGCGGACGCACGCCGAGCCCACCATGCCGCGATGTCCCGCGACGTAAATCTTGTCGGTCTTAAGCATCCTTGAGCGCCCTTTCCTTGCGGGCGAGCTCAAGGTCGGACTCGACCATCATCTTCACGAGGTCGTGGAACTTGACCTTCGGCTCCCAGCCAAGCTCGCGCTTCGCCTTCGACGCATCGCCGAGAAGCTGGTCGACCTCGGTTGGGCGGAGATACCTCTTGTCGCACTCGACGTACTTCTCCCAGTCGAGGCCAACGAGGCCGAACGCCTCCTCAAGGAACTCCTTTACCGTATGCATCTCGCCGGTCGCAAGGACGAACTCGTCGGGCCGCTCGTGCTGCATGATGCGCCACATGCCCTCGACGTAGTCGCCTGCAAAACCCCAGTCGCGGAGCGAGTTGATGTTGCCCATGTAGAGCTTGTCCTGGAGCCCCATCTTGATGCGGCCCACGGCGCGCGTGATCTTGCGCGTCACGAACGTCTCACCGCGGCGAGGCGACTCGTGGTTGAAGAGTATTCCGTTCGAGGCGAAGATGCCGTAGGCCTCGCGGTAGTTGCGGACAGCCCAGTATGCGTAAAGCTTAGCGACGGCGTAGGGCGAGCGCGGGTAGAAAGGCGTAGTCTCCTTCTGGGGGACTTCCTGCACAAGGCCGAAAAGCTCGGAAGTAGACGCCTGGTAGAACTTCGTCAGCTTGTCGCGGCCCGTCAAGTGGATCGCCTCGAGAAGACGCATCGCGCCAAGCGCATCGACGTCGCCTGTGAACTCTGGCGAATCGAATGACACGCGCACGTGGCTCTGCGCCGCGAGGTTGTAGATTTCATCGGGCTGGATCTCGTAGACGAGCTTTACGAGGTTCGCGCTGTCCGCAAGGTCTCCATAGTGAAGGAAGAGTCGGACACCGTTGATGTGTGGGTCCTGATAGAGGTGGTCTATCCTCTCAGTATTGAACGTCGACGCGCGGCGGATTA
The DNA here is from genome assembly GCA_902801025.1 of uncultured bacterium. Taxonomy (GTDB): domain Bacteria; phylum Verrucomicrobiota; class Kiritimatiellia; order RFP12; family UBA1067; genus UBA1067. The sequence goes on from CADCGZ010000012.1 coordinate 72,162, forward strand.
TGCCGTGGACTTCATAGCCCTTGTCGAGCAACAGCTCCGTGAGATAGCTGCCGTCCTGCCCCGTAATACCGGTGATTAGTGCTTTCTTCATTTTGTCCTCTTTCCTTGGGACATGTATTATACCAAATTCACGGGCCCTAAGGCCTACCCCCTAACCCAAACTAAAATCTCCACCGCTCTCCAACAAAAACCTCTCTGCGTACTCTGCGTCTCTGCGTCTCTGCGTTAAAAATTCTAATAAAAAAGATATCAATTCCATTCTCCAACTCCTAATCCCTGCCTACTTCGCGAGTTCGTACATCATCGTCGGGGCGTCCTTGCCCTCGCCCGCCGCGACGCTAACCGTGAAGGCATACGCGCCGTTGGCGTATTTGGCGGGGACTTTCCTCAGGCGCGTGCCGTCAGAGGCGAGCGCGTAGAGCGAAAGCCCCGCGTTAGCGTTCTTTAGCGAGACCTTCGCGGAACCAGTCTTCGCGAGATATGGAAGCTTGCCCCACGCCTTTGTGTCGGTCCGCTTGTCGTTCGTAAAGGACATGTCGGTGTTCACGACGTCGGTGATGTGCAGGACAAGGACGCGGCGCGACTTCGCAAGCTCGGCACCGTCCATCGACGAAGCCGAGACGCTGCAGAACGTCGTCGCACCCGAAACGGCGAGCGGCCCCGCAGAGAGGTCGTGCCTGTCGATCGAGCAGACCGCGGCAGTGCGCGGCGAATTAACCGAGAGGTCGCCAAGCTTCGTGCTGATGCGGATCTCCTTCGTGTCCGAAACCGTCTCGCCCGTGAACTTCGGAATGGCGTTCTTCGTCGCGGCCGTCCAGGTTTTCGTACAGGCAAGCTTCGGGCTTTCGCCGTTGTCGGCCGTGTAGGAGCCGATCCGAGAGGTGTAGCCGAGCTGCGTGAACGGATGCGGGAAAAGCCCGTTCGCCCACATGTCGCCGAGACCGCGCCCAAACGCTTCGCCCTTTGTGACGCCGTAGCCGTAGATCTCCTTGGCGGGCGCAACGTCGCCGCGGCCGAACATCAGCACGACCTGGCGCTCCGTGAGCTGCCCGATGGGGTCGCGGCAGATGTCGAAGCCCCTCACCGCGTGGTCGCCAAACATCCCGTCGCGCGAATGGCTCCAGGCGAAGCGGTAGAGCGCGTCCCAGTCCTGGAGCGAGGCGTAGGCGCCCATCATGAGGCCGCCGTCGCCGCGGAACTTGTTCGGCGGGCAGTAGTTGTACTCGGTGATAGTGAACGGCTTGCCGAGGATGCGCGTCGGCGCCTTCATCATCGGCTCGTTGTACGTCGGGTTGCCGCTCTTGATGTCGGACACCTGGTTGACGTGGAACGGCAGCTTCTGGTAGCTGGGCTGCGGATGGTCGCCGTAGCCATGGTTGTCGACTACCTCAAGCGTTTCGCGCTCGTAGGCCTGCGCCGTGTTGTCCCACCAGTTGCCGCCCGAGATGAGCGCACGGACGCCGGCGTCCTTCAGGCGCTTGGCCATGCGGACGTTTGCATCGGCCTTGACCTTGTAGAGGAACTCCGCAAACTCCTTCTTCTTGCCGATGTCCTTGGCGGGGTACTCGGGATAGCCCTTCCCCTTCGCCCACTCGTTGTACTTCTTGACGTACATGTCGGCCGCGCCCCACCAGACCGTCGCTATCGAGTCCTCGTTCATCAGCGTGACGAAGAGCACCGCGGGGTCGTCCTTCCACTTGATGCCGGTGTAGGGGTTTACGTGGTCGAAGATCTCCATCGCGCGACGGAACCACTGGTCCTCGGCCGGCTTGTGGATCGGCACAATGGCCTTGACCGTATTCGAGTTAAGCGGCTTGTCGAAGCCCTCGCAGCTGCCAAGGCCGCCCATCGCGTAGAGGTCGAACGTCGCGTAGATGCCAGCCTTCTTGCACTCCGCGAACAGGTAGTCGAGCTGGTCGAGGCGCGCGGGGGATATCTCGGGATAGGTCTTCCGGTTCCAGAGGTTGTTCCACTCGTCCTTCGTTATCGTCACATCGATGTGGTGGAAACGCACCGTGTTCCAGCCACGGCGTACGAAGTCCTGAACGACCCGTTTGCACTGCTCCTTCGAGAGGAAGTTCGCGTCGAAGCAGAGATTTCCGCCGACGAAGCGGACGGGCTTGTTGGGACGCTTGTCGAAAACGAAATGGCCGTCCTTCGTCACCTTGGCGAAACCGTACTTGCCAGCCGGGGCGTCGGCGGAAACCATGTTGGAGAAGTCGAGGATCGAGCCCTCCTTGATGTCGTTCTGGAACGGGAAGACGCACCAGTCGGCGTTCGCCACCATCTTCGCGGGCGGCGGAGGAAGGTCGAGTTTCACCTTGCCGGCGGACTTCTTCAGCGAATCGGCAAACGCACCGTAGAACTCGAACTCGATCGTCGAGCTCGTCGCGGCCTTGGCGTCCGGGAAGTCGACGCGCAGCTCGAAGCGATCCTGCTTGTCCTTGCGGCCATCCCACAGGACGGGATTGCCCTTGGAGACGGAGAGTCCGAGCGTCTTGGCGCCTTCTTTTGACACGATCTTTATCGCGCCCTTTTCGCCGACGCCGATCCACTCGTCGCCGTACTCGGCGGGAATAGGCTTGCCCGACACGGTGCCGCCCGCGAAGTCGGAGAGAGGAAGCGGGAAGCGGATGTAGGCGCGTTCAAGCGCCATCGGCTTGCCGTCAAGCGAGGCAATCTTCCAGCGGGCACGTGCCTTTGCCTCGCCCTGCTTCGAGACGTCGTAGAACTCCTCGCGAATCGAAAGTCCACGTGACCCGGCCCATATCTTCGCGGTGAAGAGAAGGCCCCTTCCGAGCGCAGGATCGTCTATCGGCTCCTTCTTGTGCTCCTTCGCGGCGTAGTCCTGTGCGGTGTACGCCCAGTTGGGACCGAACGCGACGAAGTTCACGAATCCCCACTCTACCTTCGAGCTGTCGCGGACGATCCCCTGCACCTGCGGAAGTCCGCGGCCTTCGACGGAGATGTTCGCGGGCGTGTCCGCAAACGCGATATGCGCAGCAAGCGAAACAGCAGCAACGTAAACGAGATTTTGAGTTTTCATGACCGCATTTTACCAAATGCCGCGCACATTGGGAATATACGATGGTATATGCGAAAAGAGGCAACGGAGCGAAAATCCGAGCGAGGGGATACGGCGTATTCGCCGAGGGTTCCCCGAGGAGGAGCTTTCGGCCGTTGCCTCTATTATCAGGCGCGAGGCGGTATTAGACCGCGCTCCACGGCGCGATTCACCGCGTCTACGCGGTCGCGGGCGCCAAGCTTGGCGAAGACGCTGGAAAGGCGAACCTTCACCGTTATCTCGCTGACCTCAAGCGCCTCTGCAATCTCACGGTTCTGCTTACCCTCCGAGACGAGGCGCAGCGTATCGATCTCCTTGTCGGAAAAAGTCGGCGAGGCCGCACGACGTTCGTAGATGACGCGCACGGGCTCTGGGATATAGCGATCTCCGCCTGCTACGGTGCGTATCGCATCGACAATGTCGTCGGCCGCCTCGGTCTTGAGGACATACCCCTTCGCGCCGATCTCAAGCGAACGATAGATGTCTTCGTCGGTTCCGCTCGTCGTGAGCATCACCACTTTTGCCTTGGGGTTTGCAGCAAGAATCTCTTCGAGCGCAGCGATTCCGTCGGTCCCCGGCATCCTGATGTCGAGAAGCGTGACATCGGGCTTTACGCGCGAGACGAAATCCGCGGCACCTGCGCCGCTGTCGTGTTCGCCGACGAAGTCAAGGTCCTTGAAGAGCCGCACAGTAAACTTGAGGCCCATTCTCACGACCGAGTGGTCATCTATCACCGCGACACGTATGCGCTTCATTTCCGCTCCTCCAAGATTACAGAACGCCATTCACCGTCATCGTTGAACGACACCGAGAAACCGCTTCGCGCCCCACGCTCGCGCATTCCCTCGAGCCCGAAATGCCCGGGGCCGCCGGCGCTCGCCTCAGGGTCGAAGGCACGGCCGTCGTTCTCGATCGACACGCGAAAACCGCCGTTCTCGCCCTTCCCGCAAGTGACACGCACGTTCACCGCCTTGCCGTGGCGCACGGCGTTCGTTACGGCCTCCTGCACGACGGCCATTACGTCGCCCTTGACCCCGGTCGGAATGCCGCCTGAAAGCGGCTCGAGGCGAGACTCCATCGCGACGGCGCGCGACGCAGAGATGCGACGCGCATAGAGCGCAAGAATCTCGTCGAGGCGCATCGTCAGTATCTCGTCGTTGCGGAGATTGTGGATTGCGTTCCCCACTTCGATGCGCGAGAGGTCGAGCATCTCGCAGGCGGCCGTCAGCGCCTCCTTCTGCTCTGGCGGCAGCGAAGACTCGACAGCGACGACGTTGCGCAGGAGAAGCTGGGTTCCCGCGATATACTGCGAAATGCTGTCGTGAAGTTCCGCGGCGATGCGACGGCGCTCGTCGGCAACCGCGAGGTCCCTGATGCGCTTGCGACGGCGCTCGAGGAGAAGCCAGAAAAACGCCACCAGGAGAGGCACCGACATGACTATCGCGGCCGTGCGGAGAAAGGCCGTCGCCCCGGCGACCCATCTGTTCCACCCCGGAAGCAGGTGGATCGACTCGTCGCCTATCGCCTCAAGCACCGGGGCAAGCTCGATTCCCGACGAGCTGACATACGGCATCATCACGCCGTCAATGTATACCATCTCGCCTGCAAATTGTTGAATGGCCTCTTCGCTAAGGCCGTGGACGCGCAGGGGCCCCTCGTCCGTCTCGAGGACAAGCTCCGGCATCTTGTGTTCGAACGCCGCAATCATCTTGAGCTCGCCGACGATTCCCTCAAACCGCACACGGGTATTGGACTTCTTGCCGTCGACGGCATCGCGAAGCCGCGTCAGCGGCGGCGGCGGCAGTTCCGCCTGGCCGATCTTCGTGATGCGCGCGGCGGTGACGCCCTGACGCACGATGAGGGGGTCTACGTAGCCGATCACTTCGACAATGTCCCCGACGCGCAGCCGATCGTAGCCGACGCGCACGGACTTCGGCACTTCGGGCATCGCACCAGACATGTACATTCCAATTCCGTTGGGATCGCGTTCATCCACAAGGACTGCCGTGTCGTTGATGAATGCGTGCGCAAACGCAACGACGCCGGTCACGACGCAGGGCGGCTTGTAGCGTATTGCGACGCGGTCGATCGACATGATCTCCGCGATGGTCGTCGGCCTTGGCATGACCTTGAGCTCCACAAGATCACCCGCCGTCGGAAGAAAGGAATTCTCGTCGACCGTCTCGACAACAAGCTCGTTCTCGCCAACGCGCATGAACGGCGTGATATCGCAAATGTAGGGCGGGGACGACAAGGTGCAGACGCTCTTGTCGTTCAGCACTACCTCGAACGAACCGCCGGCACCGGCGAAGTTGATGCCGTACCTCGTGCCGGGGCGGTTGTGCATTTCGAACTTCGCGGACATTGAATGCTCCGCGCCATCCTCGGCTTCGAAGTCTCCCGAGGCGAACACAATCGGCCTCGCGTAACGGCTGTTGGCGTATTTCGGCTCGACTTCAAGCGGATCGGTCAGAGCCACCGCAAAAACGGTGACCACAGGAAATGTCAATGCAATAATCGCCGCGCCGAGCTTCATGTGGATATTTTACCATATCCAAGCGGCAAATTGACACAGAGACTCAAATCACATTCAGAGAGCGGATGCAGGGTATGAGAGTGTTTGCGAGAACTTCGGAATTCAACTGATGTCCGCCGGGGAAGGTCTGGGACATGCCAGGGTAGTGTTGTTCAAAAGCCTCCCTAGACTCCGGGCCGACGAGCGTGTCGGCGTCCCCGAAGAGCCCGTGGCAGAGCATGCGGTCGTCATCGTCGATACCGTCGAACTGGCGCGATTCAAGTTCCTGAAAATGGGCAACCGTCTCCTTGGTGACATGGAACTCGGTTTCGCCGTCCTTGCGCTTGTTTAGCCACTTGTGCTTGCCGACGTAGAGAATGTCGTACTTCTTGGACGTCCAGAACGACGGGTTCACGCAGATGCGCGTAAAGCCGTGGAGCATCTGTGCGTACATCCCGCCCATAGAGGTGCCGATGACGAGATCTGGCATTTCGTCGTAGGCAAGCGCCTCGAGCGTCTTCTCGGCGACAAGCGGATCGAGCGGGATGTCCGGCGCAACCACGACTGCCCGATGCGCCGGTTCCGCCCGCTCCCAGAACCACTTCCGCAGCAGCTCGACAGTCCCGCTCGCACCCGACGACGCAAAACCATGAAGATACAGAATCTTCTTCATCAGCGGCGGTAGTACCTGACCCAGTCGATCTTCATCTCCATCGGGAACTTCGCGGCGGGGATGACCTTGCCCGTCTTCTCGTCCTTCGTGTCTTCGTCCACGACCTTGTTGCCGTAGCCGCCGAGCGCAATGTTCATGATGATGAACATGGGCTTGCGGAATGGATTCTGACCGTCGGGCCAGTCGCTGCGCGAGAGGTTGATGTCGGCGTAGAGCTTGCCGTCATAGAACATGTACAGGCGATCCTCGTACCAGTCGAGCGTGTACGTGTGGAATCCGTTCCACGGCTCCATCCCGGGCTTGTTCGCCCTGATTTCGCCACCGCCCGTCACCTTGTGGTGCTCGTTGGCCTTGTAGTTCTTCTCGCCCGGCTTCGGCCCGCGGTCGGCGGAATGCAGACACGCCGCGACGCGCGTCGGGTTGTTGCCCCATATCTCGACGAGGTCGATCTCGCCGCACGCGGGCCAGTTGAGGTACTTCGGGTCGTCCTTCGGCAGACGAAGATTGTCGCCGAGGAACCAGAGCGCCGGCCACGCGCCCCATCCGCCCGGCATCTGCGCGCGGAACTCGACGCGTCCGTAGTGGAACGTCCGCACCGACTGGAGGTCCGCCGAGGTGTATTTCGCAAACTCCTGCTGGCGGTACCATCCGCCGAGGTGGCGGTCCTTGTAGAGCGGATTCGGCCACTGCTCCTTCCGCGCCGTGATGGTGAGAACGCCGTCCTTCACGCAGCAGTTCTCGACGCGATTGGAGGTGTAGTACTGCGGCTCCTGGTTGCGCAGGAACCCGACCTCGGGCTTCCAGTTCGCGGCGTCCGGCGCCGTGCCCTTCCCGTCGAACTCGTCGCTCCATTCAAGCTTCCATCCATCGGACGAGTAGCTCCGCCTCGGATCCTTCTTGGGGTCTTTAGCATCTGCGGCAACAGCCGCGAGAGCGCACGAAAGCACCGCCAATGCAGTCATCGCCTTTTTCATCGTCCCTGCTACCTGCCTGCGAATTATCTCACAATAACCATAAACGAAACACCCTTCACGACAAGTTCACCGCCTGCGCCTTCGGCCGTGTCCACGAGATAGTCGCCGAGCGACCCCTCGCCGATTGCGACATCCGACCCCGCCGCGTATGTGCCGGGCGAGAGCTTAACGCCGTTGATCTTCGCGGACTTGACGGTGAGCGTATGGCCAAACAGGTCAAGCTGCCCGGTCGAGTCGATTTCGACGGAGTTCATCGCAAACTTGCCCTCGGCGTCTGCCGCCGTCACCTGGCCTTTTGCCTGCTGCTTGATCACAAGACTGGCCTTCTTGAAGTCTGCAACATCATCAGCTTCATAGCCTGTCGCGCAGATAGGCGTGTATGTCGTGCAGGTCACGCCGTTGTCGTCGAGGACGATGGTGCCGCGCCCCTCGCCGTCTGCGGCGGTCTGAATGTAGACGGAGCCGCAAGAGCCGACGCTGTTGGCTCCCATCGTGGCGCAGTTGATGGCGCCGTCGAAGTCGTCCAAGGTCGCCCCGGCACCCGTCAGGCGGATTGCGATGCGGCCGCCCGGCTGGCCGTTCTTGATGGCGCCGGCCGTGATCGTTCCGGTGCCGACGAGCCTCCCGGCGGAGATGTCGATGGAGCCGCCGGCGCTCTGGGAGACGATGCCGTCGCCGCCCTCATAGCCTGTCGACGTCACAGTGCCGCCGAGCATGAATGTCCCGGAGACCGAGAGCTCGACCGCGCCGCCGGGGATGATGTGCCCGTAGCTGTTCGACTGGCCGTGGGGAAGCGTGCGGGGATGGAACACCGAGCCGATAGTCTTCATCGTGTTCGAGCGGCGCCCGCCGTGCGCCCCCTGCGGGTAGTCAGCGGGCACGCCGTTGCTGTCCTGCATGGCGCCGGCCTTGTTGACGTTGACCGAGCAGCCGGACGGGATAGTCAGATTGCCGTTCACGCTGCACTGGATCTTGTCGAGCTTGTCAGGATAAGCGTTGTTGGCGATCTTTTGCGTGTATTTCCCGCCGAAGCCGATCGCGGCGCCGTCCGCGAGCGAGACGTTCGCGTTGAACACGTAGTTCGAAATCGGGGCGAAATACCAGTGGCCGGCAAGCGAGACACTGGCGGCGGAGCCGAAATCGAGCGTTCCGCCTCGGTAGATGAACCCGGACGGCGTTCCGGTGCCTGTGCTGTTGGCCGGGGCCGTCACGCAGTCCCAGCCGGGGAGCGTGAGGGTCGTTCCGCAGGGAACGGACAACTGCACCCCTCCTCCCAGCTCGAGACGGTCGAAGGTCCAGTCGCCTTCGGCCGTGACATCAGTCCGGCGTCCCGATGCGTCTTCGGCGAATGTTAGGTCGAAATTCCGCACGATGAGGACGCCGTTCGCCATCGTGCCGTCCTTGACATAGACCGTGCCGCACCCGCCGTATGTCGAGCTTTGCCCGTTGTTGTTGTTGAACGGATAGACCGTTGCCTTGAGCTGGAGTGTCGTGTAGTCAATAGGGGTTGTTGATGTTGCAATGACGGCAACACGACCTCCGACACCGCGTTTGTTCTGGTCACCCGTCTTCAGCGCGCTCGCGGAGATCGTGCCGGTGCCGGTGACGGAGGCGCCGCGGACATAGACGGAGCCCGCCGCCGCGCCGCCGCGGAGCGTGTAGCCGCGGTTCCATGTGTCGGACCCAGTGTCGGCTCCGATATAGCCGTTCACGACGATGGCACCGGTCGACGTGAGATAGATGGCGCCGCCGCCGATGCCGACGGTGTAGGTGCCGCTATCCCGCTTGTAGGGCATGCCGATGTGGATTGGCTCCTTGACGTCGTCGTAGGGGGCCTGACCGGAATCGGAGAGACGTCCGCCGTGGGAGGGCTCGGGCGACGTGTGGCTGCCGGTGTTGGAGTGGTAGTAGCCCTTGTTGAGGGCGTCGATCCGGCCGTCCGGTCCGACGACGATCGACCCCGCATCAATGCGGACGCGGTAGGTCTCGTTGTCGAGGAGGTCCTGTAGGTAATCCGTCGCACTCTGGCTCTGCGTCCGAGACTGCGGGTGGGTGATGGTGCCGCTCATGACCGCCATCGGCCCGGTGACCGTCAGGCACTGGAAGTTCCCCTTGCCGGGATAAACCGTTTTCAATGTTATCACACCAGAGTAGTCATTCGTCTGCGTCCATGAGGCAACGGTCGCAGATGCGGCAGCGTCCCACTCGCAGTTCGCCGAAGAAAAGCGTCCATCGAAGAGGACGTGTTCGGAGTCGGTCGGCGGGTGGCCAGCGGACCAGTTGTTGCTGACGGACGCGAGGCCAGCCGCAGATGCGACCCACGTGTTGAAGCCCGTGGGGGCGTTCAGGTTCGCGATCGTCATCGTCGCCGTGCCGGCAGATGCCGAGATGCCGTAAAGTCCGACCGCGAGAGAAAGCTCAACCGACACGTTCTCCGTAACGGTCGGGTCGTTTAGCGGAGTCACGACGACATCGACGTACGTCTCGCCCGCAGGAATCGTCGCCGTGCCGGAAAGCGCCGCGTAGGTCTGCCCGGCCGTGGCGGTGCCGCCGACCGTGTAGGAGACGACGAGATCGTGCGCCGTGTCGGCGCGCGAGATGCGGAACATGCCCGGGACAAGGCCGTTCTCGGCGGCGTCGGAGACTTTTTCGACCGTCAGCTCGCCGTTGTAGAAGGCGCCGCCCGCCTTGACGACCTCGGTGCCGTTCGCGTTCTTTCCGTAGGCGGAGAATGCGTAGGTCGTGTCCGCCGCCAGGTTCGCCGGCGTGTCCGTGTATGTGCCGGGCGTGGCGGCGGTCGCGACGATGTTGGTGACAGGCGCTGCGCCGCCCTCGTAGATCACGCCGACGTCGCCATTGTAGGCGGAGAGGACGACCGTGACCGTAGTCGAGCCGTTCGCGTTTCGCACGGCGGTCGGCGTCTCGAAGACCTGCGCCGTCGCATCCACGGTCTCAATCGCGCCGGCGTCGAAGAACGCCGCATCGGCCATCGTCGCGTATTCGAGCGCAGTCTCCGCCGCGCTCGCAGCGCCGGCGCGGACGCGGTATTCGTCGGAGCAGCCGTCCTTGCCGCAGATCAGGAAGACCTTGCTGCTCGCCTTGACCTTGTAGGATACCGATTTGGCTGCGCTCGTGGAGCCGTTCATGTAGACCTTCACCGTCGAACCGTCCGAAACGAGGTGGAAGTAGTTCCAGTTCGCCGAGACATCCGGAATGGTGAAGTTGTTCGACCCTGTGAGAACGAGGTTCGCCTTGGTCTTGCCTTCGGACATTTCGACATACCATCCCTTGTCGGTGTTCCATGTCAGATTGTCCTTCTTCGATACGAAGGAGTGGTATTGTTTTGTCCCTCCCGCGTAGCTCGGTGCCTTGAACCAGCCGGAGACGCTGAACTGCGCTACGTTGGAGAGACGCGAATCGTAGTCCGGCGCGTTGATTTTCTCGGTGCATTGGAGAGTGTCGCCGCCGAACGGGCCGGCGTAGGTCGAAATCGTACCCGTCGTCGTGCCGTCGAGCGAGTGTCCGGTCGCGTCGGCGACGGTCGTCGTGCCGGCGGCCGAGGCGGGGAAGTGCCACACGCCGACGTAGTTCGACCAGACGACGGTCGGGTCGTTGTCGACGTTCGCCTGACCGCCAAAGAAAACGGTGAGCGCCGTCGCGGACGAGAGCGACGGGACCTTGACCCAGACGAGCGTCGTGCCGGCCGGGTCAAAGGACTCGACCTCGAACGCAAGCGGGGCTTCGCTCTCATCCTCAAAGTAAAGGTCTGTGCCATCCGCGGCCTGCAATTGAGACGACACCGCAGCAGGAAGCCGCACAAGAACCGGGAAGTCCGTCCATGCCGTTTCGCCTATCTTTGCAAGCGCGGTGGACGAGGGGGTGAAGGCAATCTTCTTTTCGAAGTCGGTGCCTTGGACCGTGGCGCGCGCAGACGGCGCGACGAGCGCGCACGCGAACAACACCGCTACGAGCGGGAGCACTCCGCGCGCGAAACGCGATTTTAGAATCGAACCTGGACCTTCGGTATGAGTATGTTTCATTGCCTTCGCTCCTTGATGCATCGTTTCGTCTCTGGCGACATTCTACCGTCTCGGGAAAACATCGCCAATGACCTGAACCATCGTTCGCCGACATTCTACCAAAAGCGGGGAGGGATTGGAATATACGAAAGTATATGTCGGGTTGGAAAGTTGAAAATTGAAAGTTGTGGGGCGGAGCGGGACGTTCCACCTCCTTGCACTCACTGCACAATCAACGAAAGCCTATCGCTCGTCTATAAGGACGCGTAGCGCAAGCGCGATGTCGCGTCCGAACGTGCGGCACTTCTCCGGCGTCACCACGGCTCCGTTGGCGTTGGCGAACGGGAACTCCATCGCGCGGCAGACCTTAGGTTCCTTCACATTGTGGCAGGCCCATATCACCGACGACCAGCCCTGCGCAAAGTTTACGCCCTTGTTCCACGCCTTCCCGAACGGCAGGTCATTCGCCGCCTTGTACCGGAGAGCCCCAGACTGAATCTTTTCGAGAATCTCGGAGAAGCGATCCTCCTGCGCGGTCGGCGGCGTGATCTTAGGATCCTTCCGAGTTGCGTACACGAACTCGTTGTAGTCGCCGCGTATCCACGGACAATGCAGGTCGATGAACGCGTCGAGTCTCCCCTGCGCGTGCTCGCCGATCCACTCCGTCAGCGCCTTTGTCTCGGGATAGATGAACTCCGAGTAGTCCCGGTTGTGGTCGTGGGGCTTGCGGTTCTTGCCCTGGTCACCGGCCTGCACGCCGTCGTAGTCCACGAACGGAACGCCCATGAGCTCCACGTTTGCGCGCAGCCACGCGCCGAGATCGTCATCGGCGAGGAACGCGTCAACGATCCCCTCGAACACCCAGCTCGCCGTCGTCTCGGAGCAGTGGTGGCGCGCCGTGAACATGAACCTGTGCTTCGGCTCACCACTAAGACACCCCGCTCGCACGCGCGGCACCTCCGCCCCGGCGCGCGACCTGCACAACGTCTCGACGGCAAAGACCCCTTTCGCCGCGTCCGCCGCATGCCGTGCGACGAACGCATCCCAGTCCGCGCGCACATACGGATGGCATTCGTAGAAGAGCGTCTCGTTCTCATCCGGCGCAAACGTATAGGTGAAGCCGCATGTCGTCGCCTTGCCGTCGAGCGGATACGAGAACGTCTTTCCGCCGTCTGTAGACACGACCGGCCCCCTCACGCCGACGATGTCGAGCGCCGTTCCGTCCGGCTTGCGGAAGTCAAAGCGGACGGTCCTGCCGGCCGCACCCTTCACGCGGAACGCCCAGTAGAACCATTCGCCCTTCGTGTCGCGCAGATCCTGGCGGATGCTCACCGTGTCGCCCTCAATCGAGTTGACAATCGCGTTTCCAGCTGGAATCTCCGTATCAATGGTGAAACCGGGCACAGCGGCACCGCATATCGATACTGCGCCGAACGCGACAAGCAGGAACATTCCGCGCGCCAAGCGCGATTTCAGAATCGAACCGGAACCTTCGACATGTTTCATTTCAATCCCCCTTAATGCATCGTTTCGTTTTTGGCGGTATTATAGGCACTACTATTCAGTGCCTCGTGCTCGATACGCCGATGCTCGTCTGCAACCGCTCTGCGATAGAGCTCGGCCGCTGACTCGTCAGAACGCGAAGTCGATCTGCCAGCGGAAGAAGTAGCCGGGCTTGTCGGTGTCGTAGTAGTCGCCCGGATTGAATAGCTCGGCTATGACATGCCCGTAGATCTCGAAGCGCTCGCCCTTGTCCCTGGCGGGCGTCCAGATCGGGAACGTGTAGAGGGCGCGGGAAAAAAGCCCCTTGAAGCGGCCATTGCCGCCGCCGACACCGTCGCGATCTGCCGCGAAGACAGGTCCCGTGGAGACTACGACCTTGTGGCGAGGCGCGAACTCCACGCCGCCCCAGAGCTTGAGGTAGTGCTGGTTCGACCACCAGCCGACGCCATTGTGCGTTCCGTAGAGGTACATCTCCGACTCGATCGCGTCGCGGCCCCACATCGGGTCCCACTTGCCGCTCATGTATCGGTAGTACGCGCCGCAGAGGGGCTTCCAGCCATCGCGCGAGCTCTTCCAGTCGATTCCGGCGAAACCGCTCCACTCGCCGCACCTCTGGTACATCAAGTCGAAATCGGCTTTGACCGTCTCGGAAAGCCGCGGCTGGACGCGCGCGCCTAAGAGATCCGTGCGACGGCTCTTCTGAGGCAACTGCGTCTCGCGCAGGCGCTTGGTAACGGCGAACACCTGGTATTCAAGCCACTCCACGGGCTTCTGCCCCCACACGACGCCCGCGCCCCAGTCGTCCTGGTTGCCCGAGCCGTCGGGGAAGCGCGACGAGAGCGAGGAGAGGCGATGGCGGTCGTCGCCGATGCGGAAGTCGCTCGCCGAGTCGAAGTTGTAGAGTCCGAAGACATCGAGCGTCGATGTCTCGTTCACGTGGAACCTGACGGACGCCATGTCGGTGTAGAGCGTACGCGACCCGTCGCCCGGAGTGCCGTCGACGAAGATGCGGTCAAGCCCGCAGAGCCCGCGCAGGTTCTGGCGACCAACCTTCAAGTCGAGGAAGCCGTCAAACACGTCCTTTCCTTCGAGATAAAGATTGTCGAGGACGATTTCACCCGGCCACGCAGTCGTGCGGTTCGCAGGGCGGCTGTTCCAGCGGAACTCGTCTGCGAGACGGCCATAGAGCGTCCAGAGGCCGGCCGAGCCCGCATCCCCCTTCACCTCTGCCCACACGCGCGGACGGAAGCGGATGTGGTTGCGATAGCCCGATTCGCGAAAACGAAACGCGCGGAAGCCGCCGTACGGGTTGCCCGGAACATGGTCCATTATCTCCTGGCGAATGCGAAGGTCCGCGCCCGCGTTGAAGCTGAGTCCCGAATCATCGGATTCCTGAACAACGGCTTCAGGTGCAGTCGCTGCCGGGATGGCGACTTCCGAAGCAGTAGGTTCCGAAGCAGTGGCTTTCGGGGCAGCGGGCTCTTGATCGGCCGCCGCGCAGTGAGAGAAAAGCGCGAGCGCGGCGCTCGCAAAGCAAATGCCGCGGAAGGGAATCGTCATCGGGATGTTCCTTTCTTACTTGACGGGTTCGAGGCGTTCCTTGCCGCCCATGTAGGGGCGAAGCACCTCGGGAATCGTCACCGAGCCGTCGGCGTTGAGGTGCTGCTCGAGGAGCGCGACAACGAGGCGCGGGAGAGCCACGCCAGAGCCGTTCAGCGTGTGGACGAGTTTCGTCTTGCCGTCGGAATCCTTGAAGCGGCAGTTGAGGCGGCGCGCCTGGTAGTCGGTGAAGCAGCTGCACGAGCTGACTTCAAGCCACTGCTGTTCGCCAGGAGCCCAAAGCTCGAGGTCGTAGCACTTCGCGGCCGAGAAGCCCATGTCGCCCGACGAAAGCATGATGACGCGGAACGCGAGGCCGAGTCCCGTAAGGACTTCCTCTGCTTCCTTCACAAGCGTCTCAAGCTGCTGGAACGAGACGGACGGATGGACAAAGTTGACCATCTCGACCTTGTCGAACTGGTGGACGCGAAGCATGCCGCGCGTCATCTTGCCGGCAGACCCCGCCTCGCGGCGGAAGCACGGCGTGTAGGCCGTGAGCTTGACGGGCGTCTCGGGCGTGATCTTCGGGAGGTTCACGCCGTCGAAGATATCGTCGCGGTAATAGTTGGTGACAGGCACCTCGGCCGTCGGGATGAGCCAGAAGTCGTCGATCTGGCAGTGGTAAAGGTCTTCCGCAAACTTCGGGAGCTGGCCAGTGCCGGTCATCGAGTCGCTGTTCACGACGAACGGCGGCAGCATCTCGGTATATCCCTGCTTCTGGCAGTGGAGGTCGAGCATGTACTGGATGAGCGCGCGCTGGAGCTTCGCGCCCTGACCGAGAATCACGGGGAAGCCCGTGCCCGTGAGCTTGACGCCGCGCGGGAAGTCGAAGATGCCGAGTTTTTCGCCGATCTCGATGTGCGTCGGGATCTTGAAGTCGGGGTCCTTCCACTCGCCGACCATCCTGACGACCTTGTTCGTCGAGCTGTCGGGGCCGGTAGGAATCTCGGCCGCGGGGATGTTCGGGATCATCAGAAGCGTCTCGCGGAGATCGACGTCTACTTGCGCGAGTTCGCGGTCGATCTCGGCGATGCGGTCACCAACCTTGCGCATCTCGTCCTTCGCCGCGGCGATGTCGCCGCCCTCCTTCGCGATCTTGCCGATCTCCTTCGAGGCGGCGTTGCGCTTCGCCTTCAGCGTCTCGGTCTCGGCGATGAGTGCGCGGCGCTTCGCGTCGAGGTCCTTCGCCTTTTGCAGTTTCTCGATCTCGACTCCGCGGCGGCCAAGCTCGGCCGCAGTCGCGTCGAATTCATCCCTCAGCTTTCGTTCCTTCGGCGGCCTCCCGCCGCTTTAGACGGAAATTATACCATATTTCTTAGTGCCTAAAGCTGCGCTGGCCGGTGAAGACCATTGCAACTCCGGCGTCGTTCGCGCAGTCGATCACGTCCCAGTCGCGGATCGCGCCACCGGGCTGCACAACAGACGTGATTCCCTGGCGAATGCCGACCTCGAGTCCGTCACGGAACGGGAAGAACGCGTCAGAAACCATCGCACAGCCAGGGAGCCCGCCCTTCTCGGCCTTCGTCTGCTCCATGATCTCCGCCTGCTTCTTCGCGCCGTCGTCCTCGCCGAACTTGAGGCGGAGGTCGTTGAACGGAAGCTGGTACTTCTCCCACGCGATCCAGTCGGCGTGCTTCGTGTACGCCTTGTCGCGCGCAATCTCCGCGACGCCGACGCGGTCCTGCTCGCCAGTGCCGATGCCGACCGTCGCGCCGTCCTTCACGTAGAGGACGGAGTTGGACGTTACGCCCGCCTCGACAAGCCAGCCGAACACGAGATCCTCGTACTCCTTCGCCGTCGGGAGGCGCTTAATCTTGTGCTCTTCAAAGGTCACTTCGCCCGTCGCCTTGTTCGTGATCTTGCGGTTGCAGTAGGCGGGCATGAAGTCCTCGGGCTTGCGGGCGTTCGCGCTGAACGACGTCTGCGCGACAATGCCGCCGTCGATCAGCGACTTGAAGTCGACGACATGTTTCGCGACAAAGTCGGTAAGGCGCGCCATGTTCTTGATGCGGAAGACGCGCAGGTTCTTCTTCGTGGCGAAGAGATCCATAACACCTGGCGCAAAATCGGGAGCGACGACGACCTCAGCGTAGTTCTCGACGATGAGCTTCGCCGTCTCCATGTCGCAGTCGCGGTTAAGCGCAATCGCGCCGCCGAACGCAGCGAGACGGTCGGCCTTGTTAGCGCGGAAGTACGCCTCGGCGAGCGTGGAGCCAGTCGCAACGCCGCACGGATTGTTGTGCTTGACGATGACGGCGCAGGGCTTGTCCATCAGGTAGCGGAGGATATTGAGCGCGTTGTCCGTGTCGGTGACGTTCGTCTTTCCGGGATGCTTGCCAGACTGGAGAAGCTCTGGAACGGATGCGAGGAACTGACCTGGCTGAAGCATCTCGACGTCGCCAAGGACGAGGTTGCCGTTCACAAGCTTGTAGAGCGCGGCTTCCTGGCCGGGGTTCTCGCCGTAGCGAAGACCCTTTTCCTCGCCGCCGATGTTCCACGTCACCTTCTCGTAGTGGAAGGTCTGGCGGTTTGCACCGTCGATGAACGAAATCTCCATCGAGGGTGCAAAGTGGTCGGCCTCGATCGTCTTGTATGCTTCCTTCAGGTCTTTCATGGCTTTTTTGTTTTTAGGTTTTTTATTTTAACGCAGAGTCGCAGAGACGCAGAGAACGCGGAGTGTTTACGGTGCGAAGGCGTCGCCTGCGAAGAGGTTGCGCGAAACGCCATTGAAGTAGAACTCCTGGCCGGTTGCGTCGAGGACGCTGCGCCAAGACTGGCCGTCGGTATCGAGCTTCTGGCGCTCAATCGTCGCAAGCGCGATCGGCACGAGCGCGAAGCTCTCGCCGATGTTGCCGACAACGCAGTCGGTGCGACCGGCCATCGCGGCGTGAACTGCGGCGCGCGCAAGCTCGTAGCAGCGAATCGCATCGGTGCCGCGCGCGGGGCAGCTGCGAATGATGTAGCTCGGGTCGATATACTTGACGCTCGCGTTGAAGCCCTTTTCCTTGAAGTGCGCGGAAATGCGGCGCTTCAGGAACTCTCCGATGTCCTTCTTGAGAATGTTGCCGCTCGCATCGCGCTCCTCAGCGCCTTCCATCAGTTCCTGGCCGGCGCCCTCGGCGGCAACAATGACGGCGTGGGATTTCCCTGCTGCGAAGCGGCGCTCGAGCGCCCTGAGAAGCCCGCGTTCGCCTTCGAGCTCGAACTTTACTTCAGGAACAAGGCAGAAGTTCACGACGGGATTCGCCACCGTCGCGGACGCGGCGATGAAGCCGGAGTCACGGCCCATGAGCTTCACGAGGCCGATGCCGTGGGGCGTTCCCTTCGCCTCAACGTGTGCGCTCCTGATGACCTCTGCGGCCTGCGCGACCGCGCTCTCGAAACCAAAACTGCGGCCTACGAACATCAGGTCGTTGTCAATCGTCTTCGGGATGCCGACGACGGAGATCTTTAGCCCGCGCTTCAGCACTTCCGCGGCAATATCGCTCGCGCAGCGCAAGGAGCCGTCGCCGCCAATGCAGAAGAGGACGTTGATGTTCATCCTCTCGAGCGTGTCGACCATCACATCCGCCGGCTGCTGGCCACGGCTCGAACCGAGAACCGTGCCGCCCGCCTCGTGGATCGTGTCCACCGCGTCGGGGTTGAGGAGCATCGGCTCGTAGCCATACTTCGGGTTGAGCCCCGCGTAACCATAGCGGATGCCAAAGACCTTCTTTACGCCGTAGTCAAACTCGAGGATCTCGACAAGCCCCTTGATGACCGTATTGAGCCCCGGGCAGAGCCCGCCAGCCGTCACGATGCCGACGCGCGTCCAACGCGGGTCGTGGAATATCATTTCCTTTGGCCCCGCCTTTTCGAACGTCGGCATGTGCCCGAGCTTCGTCTCGGCAAAGCGCGCATACGACTCGCTTTCCGTGGCGAAGACCCGCTCTCCTTCCGCGACATACTTGCGGTGGCGGACGGGCGACGGCAACTTGCAGGCCCCGAGCGTCTTTACAGTGCAGACAAACTTCTCGCGGTCGGACAGTATCTTGTCGAGTATGGCGGACATGCGCTACCTCTTTGACTTGAAATAATCTATCGTCTTGGCGAGGCCGACTTTGAGCGGGACTTTCGGTTCCCAGCCAAGCAACGCCTTCGCAAGCGTGATGTCGGGCTTGCGGCGCTTCGGGTCGTCTTCAGGCAGTGGCTTGTAGACGATCTTCGACTTGGACCCGGGAAGCTGGCGAAGGGTCTCCTCTGCAAGCTCCTTGATCGTATACTCGCCGGGGTTGCCGGTGTTGATCACGGGCACGGCGGGCGTGACGCGCCCCTTCACCTTCTTGCCGCCGAAGAACGCCGCGATCTTCTTTGGCGAAAGATCCATATAGCGGCGAAACGCCTCGACGAGATCGTCGCAATACTGGAACGAACGCGTCTGCTTGCCGTCGCCAAAGAGCGTGATGTCACGGTTAGCGAGCGCCTGCATGATGAAGTTGGAAATGACGCGGCCGTCGTTCGGGTGCATCTTCGGCCCGTAAGTGTTGAAGATGCGCACCATGCGCACGTCGACGCCATACTGCCTGCGGTAGTCGGCGCATAGCGTCTCCGCGACGCGCTTCCCCTCGTCGTAGCAGCTCCTGACGCCGATCGTGTTGACGTTGCCCCAGTATTCCTCGACTTGCGGATGGACGAGCGGATCGCCGTAGATCTCGCTTGTCGAGGTGTGGAGCATCCGCGCCTTGGTCTTGAGCGCGAGCTCAAGCATGTTCATCGTGCCGAGCACCGAGCTCTTCGTCGTCTCGATTGGGTTCTTCTGGTAGTGGATGGGCGAGGCGGGGCAGGCGAGGTTGTAGATTTCGTCGAACTGCCCCCAGAACGGCTGCGTCACGTCGTGAAGAACGAACGAGAAGCGCTTGTCGCCAAGGAGCTCGTAGATGTTCTCCTTCGTGCCCGTGAAGAGGTTGTCCAGCGCCGTCACCTCGTAGCCATCGGCAAGCAGCCGCTTGCACAGATGGCTTCCGAGGAACCCCGCACCACCAGTTACCAATGCCTTTTTCATTTCGTTGCAGCCAAGGTCTCGCGTAATGACGTGTCCGGTCGCTACTGCAGTATCAGGCACTGCGTGCGCACTTCGTGGCGGTTCACTATGAACAGGCTCCAGAAATAGTCGTTGTCGACCTTCGTGTGCAGCTGCGTAACGCGGCGCGAGCCGCCGACGCGGTCGAGCGCGTGCCTAAGCGAGAGCAAGTTGTTGTCGATCGTCGCCTCGTCCGCGAAAAACCGCACGTTGAATTCGTCCATAATATCCTCGTCGCCCTCGGTCCAAGGCAGACCTGTGCAAAGCGGGATTACGCCGAAGAGCTGGTAGGAGAAGTTCTGGGTGATGAACGTCGCCGCCGGCTTTTCGCCGTCGTTGGTCAAGGTATCGGAATCCCACCGCGCAATTTCGCTGTAGGAACTGCATCCCGCAAGCGCGAGAGCCACCGCCGCATAGAGAAACTTCCTCATTTCGCACCGCCTTTCTGTGTCTCAGATACCTCCTGCGACTCTGGTTGCGCCTTCTTCGGCACCAACACGCCGGACACGCCCATATGCGAAGAGCCAAAGAACAACCCGATGGCTCCGCCTTCGCTCACGCCGGCGTAAGAGGTGTCAGAATCGTCGAACACTATGTCAATCACGTCGCAGTTACGGCGCTCGGCGATCTTGAGCAGCGCGTTTTGCAACTCGTCCGCACCGACCTGGTCGCTGAAGAGGCACGTGCCGCCGTTGATCGACTGCTTCTCCTCGTTCCAGCGCAGGTCGCCAGAAAAGAGCGGAACCGTCCACAGGAAGTGGTAACCGGTCGTCGTTATGTACACTTGTTCCAGCGGAGTGTCGTTCGCTCCCTTGTAATCTATGCTCGTGAGCGAGCCTGGCGTAGTCCTGTATACCGTGGCGCAGCCTGTCAAACCGACAAGCAACATCGCCATGATGCCAACAAGGGGAAGCGGCTTGTGCCGCACCTGCCTTGTCCCTGCTGAAGTGCATATTTTCGTTTTCATGTCGTATATTATACCACAATCTACCGCCTGTCATTTACCGCATAAGCGCTTTTTGTCTGCGGCAACTCACGGCCTCAGCCGCGTTCGAGGTGGCCGCCGTGCCTATTTTACCTCGGGATGCGGCACGGAAATCGGCGTTCCACTCTGCGAGACATAGTACATGTCAAGGACCACGGTCTTGTCGCCGCGGTTCTCGCCGTGGTGGATTGCGCCGACCATCTCGACGACGGCTTCCCCGGCGCGGACGGTCTTCTCCTTGCCGTCAAGTCCGATGATCGTGAGCTCGCCCTGCTGCATCATGCCATAGTTCATGACAGGATGGTGATGCCACCCGAGCTTGCTGCCGCGCGGGAACACATAGCGCTTCACGATAAGCTCCGGCTTGCCGACTGGATAGTCTGGCAGCTCCGCGCCGTCCCAGCTTTGCGACGTCCGCGCGAGTTCAAACGTCTGGACCTCCTTGACGTCGTCGTATTTGGCAAACGGGGCGTCGGTGCGCGGCGACGCGCATCCAGCCACAATGCCAAGCGCTATCGCGCCAATAAACCGCATGCTCTTTGATCCCATCACGTTCATGCCTCCTTTACGCCTGATGGATGCGGTCGTTCGCTGCGGCTACCTTGGCGCGGAGCTCTTCCTTGTGGGCGCGGAACTTCTCGCGAAGGCCGGCGTCCGCCGTGCCGAGGATCTGCACCGCGAGAAGCGCGGCGTTCGTGGGGCCAGCCGAGCCGACGGCGACAGTCGCG
Organism: uncultured bacterium; assembly: GCA_902801025.1. Lineage (GTDB taxonomy): Bacteria > Verrucomicrobiota > Kiritimatiellia > RFP12 > UBA1067 > UBA1067. The sequence goes on from CADCGZ010000012.1 coordinate 93,281, forward strand.
ACGGGAACGCCAGAGGGCATCTGCACGGTCGCGTAGAGTGCATCGAGTCCGTTCAAGGCACCGCCCGCGACGGGAATTCCGATGACAGGGAGGACCGTCGCCGCGGCAAGTACGCCGCCGAGATGCGCCGCGCCGCCGGCGGCCGCGATGATGACCTTGAGCCCGCGCGACTCGGCGGTCTTCGAATACTCAATGGCGACATCGGGCGTCCTGTGCGCGGAGATTACGCGCGTCTCGTAGGGAACGCCAAACTTGTCGAGCGTCTCGCACGCCTTCTTCACAAGCGGCCAGTCCGAGTCCGACCCCATCACAATTCCCACAACTGCGTCTGCCATATCGTCCTTCCTTTCCTTGGTAATTAAAGATTATTTCAGCGGCGCGGCAGGATTGCCGAGCACCGTGACGCCTGGATCGACGTCGACAAAAACGGCCGAGCCAGCCCCGACAACTGCTCCGGCGCCTATCTTGCGGCGCGGCGCGACGACTGAGCCAGGATATATCACAGCCCCTTCCCCGACCTTCACGGCGCCGCCAACCGAGCACTGCGCGTAGACGTGCGAGAAGTCGCCGAGGACGGTGTCGTGGCCAACCGAGCTCGAATGGAACACCGACACATGCCGCCCGACTGAGATATCGACGGTGAGCGAGACATGCGGCGCGATGAACGAGCCGTCGCCAATGACAACGTTGGGTCCAATCGTCGCCGTCCTGTGGATTATCGAAATGAACTTCGCGCCCTTCTTCTCAAGCGACGAGACGCAACGGCGACGCGAAGCAATGCTGCCGAGAGCCGTTATGAAAACATCGTCCTCGGCGGGAACATAGGAGTCTGGCGAGCCGACGATTGGCGGATAGCCGACAAAGCCGTCGAGCGCCGTCGGCTTCGCGTCGAGAAAGCCCTTTATGTCGAATTCCGAGCCGAAGCCCACCGCCTCGCGCGCAGAGCCGAACATTTCACGGCCAAAGCCGCCCGCACCGACTATCACAAGATGCTTCATAACTCCACCCCCGCCGCCGCCATAAGGTCGGCGACTGTCTTGCACTTCTCAAGCTCGGCCGCCGAAAGCGCCTTGCCAAAACGCTGCTGAATCATGACGCGAAGCGCAAACGCCGTAAGCGAGTCCCAAAGCGGCCCCGCGCGGAAATCTGTGTCGGGCGAGACAGACGGAACCTCAAGTGCCCCGGCGACCCTATCAAGAAATTCCTGTGCGATATTTGTCATCCCGTTCAGAGAAAAATCTCCTGCTCCTCCATCTTTCAACCATTCAACCCTTCAACTTCTCAACCTTTCAACCTTTCAACTTTTCAACTTTTCAACTTTCTTATTATACCATATTCCCACGGCATGTTGCGGAAGTCGACAGTGCGAATTTGAACAATAAGTATCCTTTTGAACTCACGTCAAGGGGGCGCAATACGACGGGCTTCTGTAGAAGTTACGCAAACCGCATGTATCAAACTAAAGCAAATCAATTATCCTCGTCGTGCCGATGTTGGGGCGCGAGGGGTCGGCGTAGTAGCGCGTGATTGTCCTTATGTCGTCGCCAGAAATCGAGACGGCCATCTCTGCACCATATTTCTGGTAGACATGGTCGATGCAGATTTTGCGCAATTCATACGCCCCCTTGTGGCCGGTAAAGCCGAGCGCGCGCAGATCGCAGTTGATCTGGTCGAAAGTCTCGTCAGTGACATCAAGCCCGTCGAGCCCGCCGTAATCTTCGAAGCACCGCCAGATTTCGGGGTGGATCGGCCAGCACACCCAGCGTCCGCTGGTGAGCGCCGTCTTGTGCGGAGTGTAGCAGAGAAAGTGTTTCTCGCAGTCGCCATCGCCCTTCGTCACGAAGTTCTCTTTTTTCAAGCGCAGCACATCGCCGTTGCGCATTGCGAACTCCAGCATCATCGTCGCGGCAAACCAACAATCACCCTTCTGCCGGCCGTACCAAGTCTTCACGCGCTGCAACATCTCGGCGGCTGGGCGGTTGTATCGCTGTGACTTTGCGCGAAAGACTGGCAAGTCGAGTTTGGGTATTTTCCACCCCGCGTCTTTGTAGTATGGCAGGCACCACCGCGCGAAGACCGACTGGAACTTTGCGACATAGCTATGCGCCGAGACTCGCGACAGCCCTCTTGCCATGAAGGTGGCGAGCGCCGCATCGATCGCCTTGCGTGTCAATCGGCTGATTGAAGCTTCGAGCGGAATTCCCGCCGCCTCGCACACGCACTTCGTTCCGCGTATTGCATTTGCGCTTGTCTCCTCGCCCGGCCTCCCCGTCTTCATCCGCTCCGCCGCGGAGATAATTCTGTAATGCCTTAAAACCTGCTCAATTGTCGGAACCATTGTCTTTCCTTTTTTGTAATGTTGATGTTTGTTATGTGGATATTTCCGGTAGCATGAATATTTTACACTTCCAATCTTAAATCTAATCTTAAATCGTCATAAATCTTAAGCCCCGCCAAAATCCAGCCCAAAGCCTTTCTCAAAATCCGATCCAAAGCCCCTTCCCAAAATCCGGCCTAAAGCCCTTCCCAAAATCCGATCCAAAGCCCCTTCCCAAAATCCGGCCCAAAGCCCTTCCCTCCTCTCAAGATTTTTCCGCATTGAATTCTCATTTTTTCTGCTTTTACAAGCACTCTCGCACGCTATCTGCAAATTTCTCCGCTCTCCTCCAAATTTACTCTCCATTATCCCCCTACTCGACTTACATGGCCGCTGTAGGTGCGTTCGCGGTTGAGTCTGCGAATATCGTCGGCTATATGACTTCAGGATCGCCGTACTCCGGCACGTTCTCGCGCGGCGGCATGTTCATCGGCGTCAACAGTGATTACTGCGACATCCAGTCAATCATCCCGCAGTTCCCTGCTGACGCAACCGACGCTCCTCTTGACGGTGCATACGTCATTCAGGAGCTAGACGACTATGGCGCGTTCGTTCAGGACTACTTCTGGCTTCTGGAGGGATCGCTCGATGCGACGGATGGCAAGGCTGGTTGGTATACTCGTGACGCTAATATGGTTTACACCAAGGCTGTCCGCACATTTGAGCGCGGCGAGGGCTTTATCTTTGCGGCTCCCTATTACGAGGACTCCGATGGCAACGAGCTTCCTGTAGACTATCAGATTGCCGGCGAAGTCAAGACGGACGCAAAAGCTGTGCCTTATGAGTACTCTGGAACTTGGAGCCGTGCTAACTATCGCCCGATTGAAATGTCCATCCAGAAGATAGTCCCTGTATTCCCGAAGGATGCTACAGACGCTCCACTTGATGGTGCTTTCGTTCTTCAGGAACTTGATGACTATGGCGCGTTCGTTCAGGATTACTTCTGGCTTCTGGAGGGATCGCTTGACGCAACGAATGGCGAGGCTGGGTGGTATACTCGTGATGCTAACATGGTCTATACCAAGTCCGACCGCGTTTTTGCTCCAGGTGAAGGATTTATCCTTGCGGCTCCTTACTACGAAGATGCTGACGGCAACGAGCTTGGAAGCTCGCTTCAGTTCATGGAGTAATGATGATAGAATTTTGTGCGCGGCAAAGGGTCGTGCGCAGAAGCAACGAAAAAGGAATAAACAATGAAAAAACTAGCAATAGCTATTGTGGCAGTTGCTGTTGCTGCTGCTTCGCAGGCGGCAACAGTGAACTGGGGGGTTACTGGCGTTTACGGCAAAGATGGTAATCTGTTGTCGGGCGGTGTAGCCTATGTGTTTAACAACAAGAATAGTGGGTACGCAAATCCGGCCGCACTGAAGGCTGCAATAGAAGCAGCAGCTGATGTGGCGGCAATTAACGCTATTCTCGCCAATGCAGACCCTGTGCTTGGTGGCGCAGTCACTGGTGGTGCCGTGAATAATAGCGTTGATTTCGCCTCTACATCTATCCCTGGGAAGACGTCTGGCGTAAATACATTCGCGGTGATTTTTGACACTGCTACTGTGACAGCAGATTCAAATTACTATATAACATCTGCATCTGGTAATGTGAAAACGGTTGACCCTGCAGGAACAGCAAGTTCTACTTTTACCATTGCCAATCAGACGACTGCATCTTCGGCCGCTGGCGCTTGGACTACTGCGGTTGCACCTGAGCCGACGAGCGGGCTTCTGCTCCTCCTCGGTGTCGCGGGTCTCGCACTCAAGCGCAAGCGCGCCTAATTGTTGACGTCGCCGACAAAACGCAAGCCCGTCCGAGAAATCGGGCGGGCTTTGTGTTCAAATAAGGAAAGACAATGATTGCGCCACCTCCCAAAGCCAATGAAAAGAAAAAGCAGAAAGTGTCTGCGACATTCATTTGGAGTCTGATTCTCCTGTGTGCAGGCATAGTGTTCGCTTGTTATCTGATTTTCATGACGGGCGCTACTGAGCCAGATGAAGGGAATCCAGCCAGGAAGGAAAAAGGGCCGCAATCGTCTGGACACCCCCAGAAGACCAATATCGTCAAACCCGAAAAACCCCAGCCACCAGAGGCGTTGAGCAATTGGGACATAAGGCATCTCCCCGCTTCAGAGACGAACCGGCTGACGCAGGCCGAATATTCCTATTGGCTCATGTTCAACCCTATCGTTCCGTTTGATCCGCCTTCTCCGCATCCCAAGCCGACAGCCCACTATAGAATTTTCAAGGACAGGGCGAACAACGATATCGCGTTCGTCATCTCAACCGAGCCGGGGACGAGAGTCCTCGGCAACCATGAGTTTGGAGAGGCATTCACAAAGCGCTTCTTGCGTTCACTTGAGACGCCTATCAAAATCGATCCTACCGACTCGCCTCACGACAAGGAGCTGAAGCAGGCGGTCATTGAAGCGAGGGAAGAGTTGAGAAAGGCATACAATAACGGAGAAGACATCGGCAAGATTATGAACGAGTCCCGCGCCGAGCTTCAGAAACTCGGCGCATACAAGGCCGAGATAGAGCGGGAGGTTGCAAAGCTCGCCGCCAAGCCTGGCGTCTCGGCTGATGACATGGAAGACCTCATTGATGCCGCCAACCTCATGCTTGAGAAGAAAGGCGTAGCACCTATAAAAGGAGCGCTGCTTTCCAGGCTTGCGTTCAAGCGCATGCTTGAGCAACAACAAAACTGATCGCACAGGAGAAGATCTATGAATAAATCAAACAAGCTTACAACACTGGCCATTCTGACATCATTCTGCATTTTGCCAGCAATGAATCTTTCCGCAGGAGGCACGATAGACGGGCGCACGGTTCGCGCCATCGTTGAGAGCGAATCCGGAGGGACGATGCAAGCCCGTCACCGCAACTCCAAAGACGTGTATTATGTCAATGCGCAGCAGCGGGTTAGCGCCGAGATACTGGAAGCCGCCCGGACGCAGATGGAGCGTTTTCTGAAAACGCCAATTGCCCACACCAACGCCGTATTCTCATTCTCGAACCCGCAGATATTTGGCGAACTGTCCTTATATGTGATCGACGATGCGTCCATGCCAATGTCGCTCGTTGCACCAGAGGGGAGGTGGGCGTTTGTCAATGTTGCAAAGCTGGCCGAGGGACGCGGGGAGAAGCCGGCTTTTTTCGAAGCTCGCGTAAAAAAGGAAATGGCCCGCATCGGATGCGTCCTCTTGGGAGGCATTGGTTCGGCTTACAGGCACAACCTTCTCAGCTTTGTCGCATCTGCCGATGGGCTTGACGAGTTTACCGACGATACGCTCCCTGTCGACGGACTTCAGAGATGCCAACAGTATCTCCTTCAGATGGGCGTGAAGCCTTGGCGAACCGTCTCCTACCGCAAGGCCTGTGAAGAGGGTTGGGCTCCGCAGCCAACAAATGATGTCCAGAAAGCCATCTGGGACAAGGTCCATGCGATGCCTACCGAGCCGATCAAGATCAAGCCCGAGGAAAAGAAGACGGAGAAGTGATTGGCTGGCGGCGAGAACACAAACGGCACCTTGACGGCGAAGCGTACTGTCGGCGGGTTTTTTGAGTTGAAGATTCAGATCTTTATGAGAGCAGCCGCGAAAGCGGACGAATGTAGTCCTTCTTCAAGTCATGCGCGTTGTGGAAGAAATAGCTTTCGGATTTCGTGAGGGGCAGCCCAAGGTCGAGCTTCTCCTTGAGGAGCGCCACTGTGCAGGCGAGGTCTGCCACTTGAAAGAGGCGATACCGTTCCGGGGTGACGCAGGACGGGAACTCCACAGGAAAGGACGAAAAGCATTTTTTGAGAATGCTTTTAACCTGCGGCTGTCCGTTGTCGTAGTATATTTTGATCTTGTCGAAACGGCTAAGAGTGTCGCAGGAGTCATCAAAATACTTGGTCATTTTCTCGACGAGGGATTTTGCCATCAATTCCGAAGAGCCAGCATATCGCTTGTCTATGCAAAAGCAACGCCCCCACACCGGAACACGACGTGCAAAGGCCACAAAGCAACCGAAGAGTTTTCTACGAATCTGGATGTCTGTGTTCCTGAACGCCTCTTCTCGGCGAATCAGAGGACCGGAATGGAGGCATACGCCAGGGTGCATTATGTAGGCAAGGGCGTGTTCGAGGCGTGTGATGTCCTCTCCGATCGGAATTGCCTGGTTGTGAAAGACGCACGAAACGACGTAAAAACGGGATGGGCTGACACTCGAATCGAAACTGCCCGATTCGTCAACGAATACGCTCAATGTCTTCCTGTCGGACGCCATTCAATCTTCACTAAAAAAACGGGCGGAGATTTCTCTCCGCCAGTTCGGTGGGGACTTCCCCTTCCGGTGGGTGGCTCGGACTTGCGTCTCTGCCAGATGTTGGATTTCTCCAACGCCGGAAATTATACCACATTTCTTGTCGCGGCGTAAAGGGGTCGGCGAAAAACTTAAAGAAAATCATTGCGATGAAATACACCTACGCATACAAGACGAGCGACGGGGCGCGGCACGAGGCGGCGATGGAGGCCGAGAGCCGCGAGGCCGTGTTTGCGGCGTTGCGGGCGCGTGGGATAAAGGCGATCAAGGTCGTCGCGGCAGACGGCTCTAAGGCGAACGGAGAGGTGAGGGGCGCGAAGGTTGCAAAGACCGCGATGGAAATCGTCGGATTCACGGCGGTTGCGTCGGTCCTCGTGCTCTCCTTTGCGCTCTATGCGTTCTTTGCGGCCAAGAAAACTTCCGAGTCGGCAATCATATCTACTCCGCGCCACCAGATCTATGGCGACCCGGCGACGATGGAGGGGCTGGAACGCGGCGATTTCGCGGCACATCTGCCGCGCGTCGGCGACCAGATGCTCGCGGTCTTTGCGCAGCCCGGCAAGCTTATGTGCGCCCGTGGCGCGAACCCCAGGCGGATAGACGACAAGAGCCATGCGGCTTTCGAGGCATACGCGAAGAGCGACCTTGCCGTGGAAAACGACATCTCCATCGACCCCACCGAATCACGCGAAATCACGGAACTCAAGCAGATCATCAACGGTATGCGCGAGGAGATGCGCGAGTACCTCGCCAATGGCAACGGCACCCCCCGCTCTTTTTGGCGGAGGCTCAACGAACGTACCGCACAGGAGATTCAGATATACGAGCGCACGCGCCGCGAACTGGAAAAAGAAACCTCCGAAGAGGTCTGGGAGCAGAAGAACGATGCCTTGCGTCGGTTGGGGCTCCGCACGATTCCCAACCCCAGCGAGTAGTCGCTGACATTGCGCATTTAGCGCTGGATAAAAGCCCTTCGGAATCGTGCGGGATGACCTCTGTGGAGGCCGTTTTCTTCTTCACTTTTCTGCACTTTAACTGCACAGCAGCAGTAGTTTTCCTATTGCATTTCAAGCCTCACGCCAAATCCAAACGCTGTCGGCTATTCGGGGGACACCACGGGGGCGGACAACAACTTCGTGACCATCCCGTTCAATGCCGTTGGCTACAACACTTCCGACATTCAGCAGATTAAGTTGAGCGATGGCGGCATAGGCGGCATCGG
>CADCGZ010000013.1 GCA_902801025.1 uncultured bacterium
CACAACACAGGCCACGGTGTTTTTTGGTAAAATATAGCACATGAGCGAGAACTCTCTTGCAAACATGATACTGAAGTCCGCCGGAATCTACTCCGACGAACAACTTCAGCGCATTGCCGAAAACCGCGCGGCGAACCCCGGAATGGGGCTCGCCGAGGCCGCCGTCAAGTTCGGCGGCGCGAAGGAAATCGAGTTCCTTTCGGCGGTCGGGAAGTCGCTTGGCCTTGAGACGGTCAACCTTGAGCGCCAGCAGCCGAACCCGGATGCGCTCACGAAACTCCCCGCGTCGGCAGTCTACCAGTATAACGTCCTCCCGTTCAAGACCGACGGCACTTCGCTTACAATCGTCACCTCCGACCCGTTCGATACCTCCGCGGCGGACGGCCTCCGGCTCGTCGCGGGCTGCCCGATAAAGACGGCGCTCGCCCCGAAGGAAGAAGTCGAGAAGGCCGTAAAGAAATATTACGGCGTCGGCGCGGACGCGATCGAAAAGATGATCGAGGACGGTCGCTATTCCGTCGACGAAGACATCGGCGCGATGACGAAGATCGACGTCAACGAGATGGGCGAAGAAGCGTCGATCGTCAAGTTCGTAAACCAGATCATCGCCGAAGCCGATCGTCAGGGCGCGACTGATATCCACATCGAGCCGCAGGAGACGGAACTCCGAATCCGCTACCGCATCGACGGCATGCTCCACAAGGTCGACGTTCCGCCCCAGCTGAACCGCCTCAAGAGCGCGATCATCTCTCGTATCAAGGTCATGGCGAACCTCGATATCGCCGAGAAGCGCCTCCCGATGGACGGCCGTATCGGCATCCGCATCGCGGGCCAAGACATAGATATCCGCGTCTCGACCATGCCCGCCGCGTACGGCGAGTCGATCTCGCTCCGACTTCTCGCGAAGAGCGGCAACTTCGTCAAGATGGACGACCTCGGCTTCAACGAGCGCGACTACGCGGTAGTCAGCAAGATTATCCACCGTCCGAACGGCATCTTCCTCGTGACGGGGCCTACGGGCTCCGGCAAGTCGACGTCGCTCTACTCGTTCCTTTCGGAAGTCAACAAGATCGACGTCCGCATCATGACGGCCGAGGACCCGATAGAATACCACATGGCCGGCATCAACCAGGTGCAGATGCAGTCGGAGATTGGCATGACTTTCGCGAGGGCTCTCCGCGCGTTCCTGCGTCAGGACCCCGACATCATCATGGTCGGCGAAATCCGCGACCGCGAGACGGCCGAAATAGCGATCAACGCGTCGCTCACGGGCCACATGGTGTTCTCGACCTTGCACACGAACGACGCCGCGGGTGCATTCCCTCGCCTTATCGACATGGGCGTTGAGCCGTTCCTTATTGCTTCGGCCGTCGCGGGCGTGATGGGCCAGCGCCTCTGCCGCCGCCTCTGCCCGCAGTGCAAGAAGGAAGTCCCGCTCGACATGAAGTACTACTCGCTCGATACGCCCCCCGAGAGGAACACGGTGTTCGAGCCCGCTGGCTGCGACGCCTGCACCAGGACCGGCTACAAGGGCCGTCGCGCGCTTTTCGAGGTGCTGGAAGTCGACGAAGACATCGAGGGCGCGATTGTTCGCCGCGAGAACGCGACTCAGATACGCAACATCTCGCTCTCGAAGGGCATGAAGACGCTGCGCGAGGATGGCTGGGCGAAGGTGTTCGCAGGCGTCACTAGCGTCAAGGAAATCTTGCGCGTCACGGAAGATCAGTGATGCCAGGTCTTTCAGGCGAGCTACGGCAGAAACTTACGCAGAGCCAGACTCTTGCTCCGCAGATGCGGCAAGGGCTCGAGCTTCTTGCGATGAGTCTCCCAGAGCTCCGCCAGCGGCTCCACGAGGAGATGAGCCGCAATCCCTGCATCGAGGACATCGAGGCGACGCTCGAGAAGACGACCGTCTCGGAGAAGGTGCGCGAGATGGAGCGCGACGAGAGCGCCGACGATTCCGATTCTTCAGACGAGGACTACGAGCCCGAGTTCGGGGCTGCCGCGGCGATTACGCGGGACGAAGAGGCGGACGAGAGGCGTCAGCGCTTTTTCGACAGGCAGACGAAGGAGGAGACTCTTGAAGAGCATCTTCTCGCGCAGCTCAAGATGTCCGACATAGACGAAAAGGACCTGCCGCTCGCGGAGATGCTGATTGGCGAGCTGAATGCCGACGGGCGTTTCATTGGGTCAATCCCGGATATCGTGATGGTTTCTGGCGAAAGCGAGGAGAAGATCGTCGCCGTCCTCAAGGAGATAATGCAGCTCGACCCTCCGGGATGCGGCGCGAGAACTCCGCAGGAATGTCTGCTTGCGCAGATAGACAAGCTTGACGGCTCGCCATACCAGGAAGAAGTGCGCGCGCTCATCGAGCGCCATTTCGAGGACATGGCCGGTGGGCGCATAGCGGCCATCGAACGCGACCTCGGCATTTCGCACGAACGCTACGCCGACGTGCTGAGGGCGCTTCGCACGCTCGAGCCGCGCCCAGGCCGCGCGTATGACCTCGCGGGGAAGTCGATAAGCTATGTCCATCCAGAGGTGCATGTCGTCAAGACCGACGAGGGATGGAAGGCGAGGGTCGACGACAGGAGTCTTCCCGAGGTGCATATCTCGCCGAAGTACCTGAAGATGCTCGCGGATCCTAATGTCGACAAGGAGACGAAGAGTTACATACGCCAGCGCATAGCGGCGGCGAACGCTCTCGTGGAGGCGGTCGAGCGCAGGCAGAAGACGATTACCGACATCGCCCAGGCGATTTTCGACGCACAGCCGGGGTTCTTCGAGAAGGGGTTGAAGGGCCTGAGGCCGATGACGATGCAGGAAATCGCCGAGAAGGCGGGAGTGCACCACGCTACGGTGTCGCGCACCGTCCGCGACAAATACGCCTCGACTCCGAAGGGGACTGTCGAACTTCGCAAGTTCTTCACGTCCGGAATCACGACCGACTCGGGAGAGCAGGTTACGAAAGACGCACTTCGCGACCGACTTGCCGCGATGATTGCGGAAGAGGACAAGGCGCACCCGCTGTCGGACGACCGGCTTTCGGAGATGCTGAAAAAAGAGGGGTTCCCGGTCGCCCGCAGGACGGTAGCGAAGTACCGTGCCATCTTGGGCATCCCGGGAACGTCAGAGCGCCGTCACTAATTGTCGCTTGCCTTTAGCTCCTCGTTCAGCTTCTGGAGCTCGGAGATAGATTCGTCTTCGCTTGCCGGCTCTTCGGTTTTCGCTGGCTCTGCTGGCATTGTGGGATATTCCCCCATTGCCTCGGGCGCGAGTTCCTGCTGGGCTGGTTCGGAGATGGGAGTGATGGTCACCGCCCCTTGCGCCTTGGTTTTCCTGCGCTTGTCTAGCTCGGTCATGTTGAGTTTGAGGACTTTGGTGCCGGAATCTTCGCGGTCGCCTGGTTCAAGCTGGTTTCCGCGGACGAATTCGCGGCCAAGTATGGCGTTCTTGGGAAGACCAATGTCCTTCGGAAGATCCGACGGATTCGCGATGCCGATGGTCACGAAGACTAGGATTTCCTTCTGGACCTTTTGGCGGCTCTTCCAGCCGAACATCTTCTGGCCAATCCATGGAATCTTGCGGAGATAGGGAATCCCCGAGTCGGTGTCTTCCTCGACCGACTTCGAAAGACCGCCGATAACGGCTGTCGCGCCGTCTTTCATCGTGAACTCCGTCGTGAGGCGCTTGACCTCTATGATCGGGTACTGCGTGTAGGGAGTGTCGGTCTCCTGGCTCGAGTTGACCTTGAGGTAGCCGGTGCAGTCGCTGATCGTCGGGACGATCTCGACGGAGATAAGCCCGTCTGGCGAGATGCGAGGCGTGACGGAAAGGGAGATGCCCCAGCTGAAGAACGCTTCCTTCGCGAACATGAACTTGTCTTCGCCTGGGATCGTGTCGAGCTTGGTGGAGATCGAGAGGTTCTGCGAATTCTGTCCGGTGTAGTTCGAGTCGATCGTGACATTCGGGTACTTTGTCGTCATGTCGACCTTCGCCTCCTTGCCGTTCGAGACGATGATCTTCGGGTTTGAGAAGACCTTCGCGTCGCTCATCTTCTCAAACGCGCTCATCGCAAGACGGAAGTCATCCATGGAGAGTTGCCCGGAGAAGCCGCGGGCATTGTGCCATGCCATGTCCTCTACGGCTCTGCCAGCGCCAGTTGCCGCGCCGATTGCCGTTGGGGCGATCCCGGTGTAGCTTTTCGATTCGCTGAAGGAGGTGGACGAGTTGAGAGTCGTTTTCCCGTCGCCGTCAGTGGAGCTTGACGATGTTGGGCTCCTTGACGTTGTGGACGAAGAAAGTGCGGTTCCGTAGTTAGCCGCGCGTCCGCTGTTGTACTCCCAGCCGCCCGAGATGTTTCTGACCGATGCGCCCCAGCTTTCGAGCGAGTCCCACTGCATTCCGATCTTGTGCATGGCTTCCGTCGAAAGCTCAATGAACCTCGCCTCGATGTATATCTGCGCAATGGCTTCGTCTACAGCCGCTATGATCGCCTCGCAGTCGGAGAGTATCTTGTCTGTCGTGGTAACAACAACGACGTTTGCGCCGGGGAAGCTTGATGCGATCGGAGATTTTATTTTACCGGCAGGATCCTTCGGCGCATATGTCGCGTTGAATAGGTCGGCGAGTTCCTTGGCGGATGCGTGGTTGAGCTTGAAGGTTCGCGTCGATACGGGTATCAGCTGCAAGTCCTCGATTACGCGGTAGATGTTGTCGCGGATCTCAATGCGGAATCCGCGAGAGCCGAGAATGGCCGTCATGCCCTGGAGCCAGGGAACGTGCCTGAGCGATACGGAAACGCGCCGCTGGAGGTTTGTCGAGTCGTCGGAGATGATATTCGCCCCAGTCGTCTTCCGAAACTGGCGGAGGATGTCGGCGAGCGTCGCGTCGTCGCAGTCGATGTCGACGAGCGACATCGTGCCCTCCGTCATATCGCCTTTTATCTGCGGTTTTTTGGCGGCGATGGCGGAGTCGTCCTCTTCGAGGTCGATTTCATCCGTTCCCTCGTCCTGCAGCGTTGTCGTCGCATCTGCGGCAACCGGGGCTTCGGCCTTTGCGACCGGAGCGTCAGGGGCACCGCCGGCCTTTTCCTCCGCAGGTGCGGCCGGCTCTTGCGCAATCGCGGCTGAAACCAGCAGCGCGGACATTGTTGCCGAGAGACTCTTCATTTCGCTTTCTCCTTGTTTTTGAGGATGTCGTTAAGCTTGGCTTCGTCTGGCGTGGAGTTTTCGATCTCCTTGACGCGGATGCGCACCAGCTTGATGGTATCTTTGCTCGTGAGCCCCTTAACGCGCCAGGTGAACCGGTGGTCGCCGTGGTTCACGGATACGAGGTCGCCGTCGCCGTAGGCGAGTCCGTTGAGCATTATGCATTGGCGTCTCGACCCGTCCGGACCCGTGATGACGGTGATGCCGCCTGTTCTTAGGGTCTTGCGCGCCTCGCTCCAGTGGCGGTCGGATATTATCTGCGACGAGCGCGCGACGGCGCCCGCGGTCGCCGTGTCGTCGTCGGACGGGGCGATTGCCGCCTTGACGTCGACTGTTGGCTCTGCGGATATGACCTCTCTCGTCCCCTCGAAGCCGATGGGCCAGAAGGGATTCCTGACGGCAATCGCAGCTGCAAGGATCAATGGGCTCATTTGCGCGTCAGACCTCCTTTCGCGGGCCATTCGAGGACGATGGATATGGACTGCGATCTTGGATTCTGCTGGGCCGTTATGTCGAACTGCTGCAGGGAAACGAGAGGCATTTCCCTCTCGATGCGCAGCAGGAACGACACAGCCTGCTGATAGCTGCCTGTCGCCGTAAGCTTGACCGCCGCACGGGTGTGGAGCTGGCGTGGCATTGGTGTCGGCAGGGGAAGCGCCCGGAAGGGCTCGTCGGAATAGGTTACGTCTTCAAGCCCAGCGCCAAGGGCAAGCGGATCGATGATTGACTTGGCTCGCATGGCGTACGACTCGAGAAGGGGAACGAGCATTGCGTCGCGGAAGGGCTTTAGCGCGTTCTCGAGATCCTCGAGGTCTTTTGCGACCGTGCTTGAGCGCTTTAGGTCGACGTCCGTCCTGTATTGCCTGTCCTGAAGTTCTGCAAGGCGTCTTTTTGCGGCGGTCAGTTCGTCGGCGCAGGGCTGCACGCAGAAGAGATAGAGCACTGTCGCGATGGCGGAGAGCACCACGGTGACGACGAACGACCGCTTCGCGTTCGGGGCCATGTTCTGGAAGAGTTCGCCGTTCATTTCGCGAACCTCCTCTCGGGCATGGTGTATTCTACTTCGAAGCTAAGGAGCTTCCTGCCGTCGATTTCGGCATTGTCCTGTTTGAAGGAGTTTATCTTGTGTTCGCTCGTGACTAGTTTCTCGAAGCCGTTTTCAAGGGACTCCATAAGCGAGACGACGGGGGTTTCCTTAGTCGTAAGTCCGGCAATCACGAGCTTTTGCGTCTCGACGTTTTCCGTCGGGCCAAAGAGCGGGACCTTTAGCCCTGGAGGCATGAGGACCTGCGGCTTCGGCGGGGTTATGGACATTTCCTTGAGTTGGACCCTGAGGGGGACCACTTCCGCAAACTTCGCGAGCGGCTCTCCTATCGAGCGCACGCCTGACTTGTAGTATTCAAGCTGTTCTAGCTGGAGCTTCAGCTCGCGCGCGAGATCGCGCTTCTGGATTGCCTCGGCATGGGCGCTGTTCTTCGCGGTGAGGTCGTCTTCGATGCCCTGCGCCTGGGTCTTGGCAAGGATGATCTGCGTGAAAAGGACGCCCCACCACACGAGAAGCCCGGCGCAGGCGAGGGTGGCTCCGACGGGGAGCATTATCCTGAGGCGCACCGGCGACGACGAGAGGACCTCGTTTTGCCTGAGGAGGTTGAGATGGAACGACGATGCCTTCATGCCGACACCTCCGCTCCCGCAATCGCAGCGCCAAGTGCGATGAGGTGGCGCGAGGCGTCGCCCGCGTCTACGCCCTTGTCCAGCGCCAGGCCGTCGAACGGGTTGGGCGAGACGAGCCGCAGATGCAGCGATTCCTCGGCATATCTTGACCAGTGCGACGCTCCCGCGTCTACGCCCATGAGAAACGCGTGGTCGAACTTGAGGCCATGCTTTCCCGTTAGATAGTCGAGCGACAGCGACAGCTGGCCGAGGATTGGCCTTACAAACGGCTCTAGCGCGGGGCGCGGGTCGATTAGCGACTCGTTTAGGACCGAGTCAACGAGTTCTTCGTCAAGCCCGAGGGTCTTGCGCACGGCATCCCGCATCGCGAGGATCCCGCCCACGCCCGGGCAGCGGCGCCACAAGACAGGTTCGCCCTTTTTGTAGCCGGCAAGGTATGTTGCGTCTGACCTCGCGAATATCGCGAGCGCGCTGCCGTCCGCGGCGATGAATTCCGGCTGCAGGAGGATGCTTGCCATCAGCGCAGACTCCGCCACTTGTATCGACGAGGCAGTAGGCCTTTTCCCCTCGGGGAGAAGGCGGGAGAGCCACAGCGTCTGGAATTCCGGAAGCGAGGCGCAGAGGTGGAAGTTCTCCTCGGACATGGGGCGAACGACGAAGCGGCGTCCGTTCTCGGAAACCGGCATCCCAGAGGACGGGAAAGCGGGCTTCCGCGCGGAGGGTTCCTGCTTTGCGGCAGGTTTTGGCGCCAGCTGTGTCGATTGCTCTCGCTTTATGCCGAAACGTCTCTTGCCGTCGGAGGACGACTTGTCGCCTCCTGGCTGTCTCTCGTCATGCTGGGCGGCGAGACCGGTCGTCATGTCCTGGACAACGGCGTCGGCCGTAGACTGGGCAAACGTGGCCATCGGAGAGTTTATGGCGAGTGCGGCATGGGGAGAGGCGAAATCGCGCGGGAACTCCCATGCCGGCTGGTGCGGCGTGTCTTCCCACCGCATCGGGAGCTCGCCGTCCGGCGGCTTTACAAAGCCCGACGCCGCGACATGCCATGACTTCTTCCTGTGGACGAGGCGAATGGCAGGGCATTCGCCCTCTCCGGGGGAAAACAGTTCAACGCCCGTAATGTCGGATACAGATTTCGCCCCGCCGGAGGGAAATTTGATCTCGATTGTCTTGTCTTTCGTCAGTTGCAATTTCACGACAAGACATATTTTAGCAAATTGCGTGCCACCTGCGCTTGCCGAACGAAAAATTTTGTAGTATAATTCTTTCCATGTCGAAGATTTTGATTGTCGATGACGAGCCGCGGATACTTCTTCTTCTGCAGAGCTTGCTGAAGGCGAACGGATATGTCGTCGAAACTGCGCGCGACGGAAACGCCGCGCTTGACATCGTGCGAAAGGGCGAGGTCGACATAGCCGTCACCGACTTGCGCATGACGCCAATGGACGGGATGTCGCTTTTCCGCGAGATAAAGGCAATCGCGCCGACCATGCCCGTTGTGCTCCTGACCGCATACGCGAGCGTGGAGACGGCGATTGAGGCGATGAAGAGCGGGATTTTCGACTACCTGACGAAACCTTTCAAGGTTGACGATCTTATTGCGTGCCTGAAGCGCGCGGAAGAGCAGATTGCAAAGGCCGCAACGACTGCGGTGAAGCCGGATCATCCCGTGAGGTATCGTTTCGAGAATCTCATCGCGTCGTCTCCCATGATGATGAGCGTCTGCGACACCATACAGAAAGTCGCTCCTACTGCGGCTACGGTGCTCATCAATGGAGAGAGCGGCACGGGCAAGGAAGTCATTGCCAGGACCATACATCGCAATTCTACCCGCGCGAAGCGCCCGTGGGTGGCCGTGAACTGCGCGGCAATTCCCGAAAATCTTCTCGAAAGCGAGATGTTCGGGCATGTGAAGGGCAGTTTCACAGGGGCGGTCTCGGACAAGGAAGGTCTTTTCGAGGCCGCGAATGGCGGAACGCTTTTCCTTGACGAAATCTCGTCAATGCCGCTTATCTTGCAGGGGAAGCTCCTCCGGGTTCTCCAAGAGAAGGAAATTCGGCGTGTCGGCGGCACGAAGTCGATTCCTGTGGACGTGCGCGTGATCGTGGCGTCGAACGCGAATCTCGAAGAGGCCGTCGTGAAGGGGGCTTTTAGGAGCGACCTCTATTATCGCTTTGCCGTGATTACGATTGACATTCCGCCTCTGCGCAAGCGTCCCGACGACATAATCCCGCTTGCACGGCACTTTATACGCGCGGAGCGCGGGAATGCGGTGTCTCCCGAGATTTCTGCAGATGCCGCAAAGGCGCTTATGGCGTATGACTGGCCAGGCAATGTGCGCGAACTTGAGAATGCAATAAAACATGCGCTGACATTCTATCATGGCGGTGAAATAACATGCGAACTTCTGCCTCAAAAGATCCGTGAGCATAAACCTGCGCAGGCAACTTCTGAAGTCGCTGCCAATGCTTCGCTCAAATCGTTCCTTAAACAGAAAGAACGTGAATATATTGAGCAAATACTCAACAATACGGGCGGTGACAAGGAAAAGGCGGCAGAGACGCTGAAGGTTAATTTGTCAACTCTTTATAGAAAGCTTTCCGACGATTAGAATTTTTGCATTGATGCGAAATATTCTTATAAATGAGAAAGAAAAGGCAGCGGAATAAAAGTGATATATGGAGATATTCTTCGGATGAACTGCGGTTATATGCACATTTCTTATCTTGGCACATAATTTGCACAAAAGATTTTGTGTCGGCATGGTGTCGGCACAAATAAACAAACACAAAAAAGGAACACAACCATGAAAAAGATGTTGAAGGGTTTTACCCTCGTGGAAATCATGATCGTGGTCGCCATCATCGCCATTTTGGCCGCTGTCGCGATCCCGAACTTCATTAAGTATCGCCGTTCGTCTCAGGCGACTGCCTGCGTTTCGAACCTCAAGCAGATCCAGGCTGCCAAGGAACAGTGCCTCATGGCTGGCAAGGAACTCAACTCGGCGAATCTGTTCGGCGATGCGGGCTACATCAAGGTCGAGCCCAAGTGCCCGGCGCAGATGACGGTTTCCTATACGATTGGCGATGCCACGACCGATCCGAGCTGCTCCTATTCGCAGACGGATGCAAGCGACACGTCGACCTGGCACTCGCTCAATCGTGCGGCGACGAGCACCGGTACTTGATAAGCTGATGCACGAAAGTGCATGACGCCACGGGCGGTCTGAAAGGGCCGCCCGTTCGTTTTAAATTAACAATGGATTTCGCAGAGATATCGAAAAGGCGCAACCTTCTTCTTCTTGCAGGTTGCGTGGCCTTGGTGCAGGTTGCCTGCTACTATCTGGCTGGCGCCACTGTGCGCGGCGACGGCGCGCTTGCCATTGCGCAGCCGGACACTTTGCTCTACTGCCAGGCGGCGCGTAGGATAGCGGAGGGCTTTCCGTTTTCATTTTCCGAAGGAACGGCCGTCTCAACCGGCACGACTTCAGTAGCATATCCGTTTGTTCTCGCCGTTCCGTATGTGCTTGGTTGCAAGGGGACGGCCCTCCTGACGGCGGGCTTTCTTCTCAATGCAATCTTCTATCTTCTTTTCGTAGTCGGATGGGGTGCTGTCGCCTGTCGCGTCTTTGAAGGGCGTCCGACTGCGCGTGTCGTCTCCGTCGCGCTTCTTGCATTGTTCGGGCCTTTTGCCTACTGCGCTCTTGCCCAAAGCGACATCGGTCTTTGGATGGCGGTAAGCGCATGGCTTGCCTATGGTCTTTATTCAGGCAGAAAATGCCTGTATGTGCCGCTTCTCCTGATTGCGCCCTGGGTAAGACCAGAGGGAATGGTCGTCGTTGTCGCATATTGTGCGCTTTGCGCCATGGAATGCATTCGTGGCCGACGTCTTTCAAGTGAAATTGCAATAGCCGCAGTCGCAGTCGTTTCTACATTGTGCGTTTTCGCGCTTAACTACGCGCTTACCGGGGCTTGCCAGTTCTCGTCGGTGGCGAACAAGGGCTATTTTACTAATTTGTCTTTTTCGTCTGCGATTTTTGCGTCGGCTGTTGATGCGATGAGGATTGCAAAGGCGTATCTCCTCGGCATTCCACAGGAATCTCCGCGTGATTTGTTCTATCTGCCTCTTGTTGGCGCGGCGTTTCTGTGGATCGGCGTGTTTTCCCGTTCATGGCGCGAGGTTTCCTGGCGGGAACTTGCGTGGTATCTTGCAATGTTGGGAGGGGTTGCCACTGTCGCCACGAGCGGCTGGCAAAATACGAACCTCGATCGCTATCTCGCATGGATAATGCCTGTCCTTGTCCTTTATATGTCGTTTGGTGCCGATGTTGTTGCCTCTCGCCTCAAGTCTGGCATTGCAGAGAGACTCCCGCATTTGGTGCTTGTCGTCTTCTCGGCGGCAATGGCGATTGTGTTTGTCGGGATATTCCACGGCAGCGCGGCCCGCTCCGACCAAGACCGTCATTTTGCCGTGCGATGTGAAGCCGAGATTCCTCGTGGATCCTCCGTCGGGGCTCTGAGCGTGGCTGGGCTTGCCTACGAAATGACGCCTCGCCGTTTTGCGCATATTTCGGGTATCTATTCCCCAGAATTTCAGGCGCATTCTGCCGCTGCGAGTATTGAGATACTCAAAAACGAGCCATCGACCCGTTTCGACTACTGGTTCGTGAAGACCGTTGAAAAGAAGTCGGCCATGTGCGACAAACCGGACGTGATCGCCGGTGAGACTGTTCTGTCGTGTCCTCCTGACTTCGAGTTGCGCAAGGCCGATTGGTCTGCCTACGATGCTGCGGAGGCCGCACCTTCGTATCTCGCGTCAAACATGACTCTTTCCGCGCATGTAGACGTTGCCTATGAGAAAGACGAAAAGGCGTATGACTACGAGGCGCTTTCGCGCGACGATTATCCGATCTTCGCGCCGTATCACGCCGCAGGCGAGCTTAATGGCACTAATGTCGTAGATGGCGGTAGATTTCTCTATGGCGGCGATGCGATGACGGTTCCCTTGAAACCCGGGCGCGACGTTCATGTTGTCATGCGCACGGCGCTTAAATGTTCTGTAGCTACGAGCCGTGAACTCTGGGGGACGCGGAGCGATTTCGCGTTGAAAACCCCAATGACGCTGAGGGTCATTGTCAATGGAGAGGATGCCGGAGATGTCTCGTTCCCTGTTTCAGAGGGCGACTTTGCCGACGTGCATTTTACCGTCCCTGGGCGCTTCATCGTCTCCGACGCGACTCGCCTCGCGTTTCTCGGCGAGCATGTGGCTTTTGCCTACTGGTTCTTCCAGTAGCCGAATTATGCTATAATTACTCTCATGGTATATGCGTTGCGAAAGCTGATCGCCTTCGTGTTCCTCGGCGGGATGTTCTGGTTCATCTACCAGGACCTTGACAATCTCGGCAAGCCGTGGTTCATGCATGCGCTTGGCCTCATCGCCATCGTATTTGCGTTTTTCTGGCTTTTGATACCGATGGTCGTCGTGTGGCTCAGGATCAGAAGCCGCCGTGCGAAAAACCGCGAACGCCATGCGCAGTGGCTCGCGGAAGGAGGCATCGAGAGTCTGCGTCCTCGACCGGTGAAGAAGGGCGAAGGAGCGAGCAAGGGTGCAAAAGTGACATCCATATCGTCTGACGACCAGGTGTTTTACCACGAGAAGGGGACGCTTTACACGGAGTTGGATTCTGACGCTGTCGATTTGTCGCACAATGCAGGACGACCTGTAGGTCGCCCGAGCGACGTCGCTTTCCCGGGCATGCGGAGGAAGTGCAGCGTCGCGCAGCGCACGCACTGCTATTTTACTGACCGCCGGATTGCTTTTGCCAGCAAGGACATGGACTTCGGCATCCCGTTCGGCGAATTGAAGTCTTTTTCCGTGATGCCCGGCGGTCTTGTCTTCAAGGCGGATGGTGGCACATCTGCCGCGCGTTTTGCGTTCACTTTCCACAACCCGCTTGTGGCTGCGGACGTTCTGCGCTTTCTTAAGGAGAAATCATGAGCGAGTGCTCGGATATTGTTCAACTCGAAGGTGTCACCCGTGCGTTTGCCGGCACAAAGGCGGTCGACGGGCTCTCGCTTAAGTTGAAAGCCGGCGAGGTCATGGGCTTTCTCGGCACCAATGGCGCCGGCAAGACGACGACGATAAAGATGATGCTCGGGCTTCTCGCCCCCACGTCCGGCACAGTCAAGGTGCTTGGCGGCGATCCTTCCGATCCGCACGTCCGCGCGCACATCGGCTACATGCCCGAGGTCGCGACATACTATCCCTACCTCAACGCGCGCGAGCTTCTCGCGTTCTACGGCGGCATCTGCGGACTCGACGCAAAGACCGTTCGCTTGCGCGCAGACTCGCTTCTCGAGTCCGTCGGGCTTGCCGATGCCGCGAAGCGTCCGCTTAAGACATACTCTAAAGGGATGCTGCAGCGCGCCGGGATAGCCCAGGCGCTTCTCGGCGATCCCGATCTCCTCGTTCTCGACGAGCCGTTCACGGGGCTTGACCCGCTTGCGCGAATCCATTTCCGCGAGCTCCTGCGCGGACTAAAGGAGCGTGGCAAGACTATTTTCTTCTCTTCGCACGAGCTTGGCGAGACCGAGCTTCTTTGCGACCGGGTCGCGATAATGAAGAAGGGCCATTGCGTCTACCAGGGGCCTGTGAAGGACATCGCCGGCGACGGCG
Organism: uncultured bacterium; assembly: GCA_902801025.1. Lineage (GTDB taxonomy): Bacteria > Verrucomicrobiota > Kiritimatiellia > RFP12 > UBA1067 > UBA1067. The sequence continues at coordinate 13,560 of CADCGZ010000013.1, forward strand.
CGACAAATCTTGAGCGTCTTTTCCTCAAGACACTGGAGGAGGCGAAATGAAACTCTTTGCACGACAAGTGTGCGCTCTCGTGAAGCTCTCGTTCGTCGAGCTTTGGCGCCGCAACGACATTTTCGCCCTCGTCCTTCTCGGTCTTGCGTTGATGGTGCCGCTTTCGATGGCGACTCCTTTTGGCGCCGAGGGTGCGTCGCGTTATCTCGACGAGATGGCGCTCCTTCTCGTGTGGGGATTTTCGCTCTTCATCGCGCTTGGCACGGGGCAGCGGCTTTTCCCGCCTGAATTTGAGTCGCGCACGATCTACCCGCTTCTCGCAAAGCCGATTTCGCGCGGGCGTCTCCTCGTCGGCAAGTACATCGGCGCGGTCGCGGCGTCGTGGTCGGCGCTTGCGTTCTTCTATGTCCTCTTCGTTGCAAGCGTTCTTCTGCGCGGCGGCACATTTGCCGCGGAACTGCCGCAGGCAATTGTTCTGCACTTTGCGTTCGTAGCGCTTGCCGTCTCCGTCTCTCTCCTTGGATCTCTTCTCGTTTCAGCATCGGCGAACCTGACCTTGTCTGCGCTTGTTCTCGTAGGCATGTTCTTCTTTGGCCGTCGCCTTCCCGAATATGCTGAAGGTCTCAATCCCGCGCTCGCGTGGGTCGTGAAGACAGTTTACGCGATTGCGCCGCATTCAGAATTCTTCGACATGCGCCAGCGGCTCGTGCATGGCTGGGGCGCAGTTGACGGCGGCGTGCTTGTGGCTGTCCTTGCCTATGCAATGTGGTATGTCTTTGTCGTTATATTGCTGGCGGATGTTGTTCTCAATCGGAAGCGTGTGTAGACATGGAGAAGCTTTTTGCCAACGTCCGCGCCTTTTTTCTTTTATGCCTGTTTTTGGGGCTCTCGCATGTCGCTCTCCTGTCGAGTATGGGCCCGCGCTTTGGCGAAGCGATGCCCCAGGTCGTGAAGGGCGATGGCGCTCTTGCCGTCGCGTTCGGTGACGCTCGCGAGACGATCAGTCAGGCATTCGTCCACAAGGCAGACTCTTATTTCCACGGCGGAATTGACATGGAGTGCGATCATCTCGCGGAGCATGGAAACGCCGCCCACGATGACGATCACGACCATGAAGACTGCCACGACGAGCACGACCGTGGCGAAGCGATGCAAGGCGCCTTCGATCCGTGGCATTGGATCAACTCGCATGTCCGCGCGCCAGACGTGCATCGGCATCTTGGCGGCGGCGAGACGATAGAGCTTATGCCGTGGTTCTGGGCATCCGTAAAAGCCGATCCGCACAACATCGACGCATGGTCGACGACGTGGTATATTGCGAACAACATGATGAAGGACAAGGATCTTGCGCTACGTGTCGTCACCGAGGGGCTTGAGAAGAATCCTGACGATCCGGAACTCCTCATTTGCCGCGGACGGACGATTTATGACAATGGCCGCGGCGAATTCGCCGCGGCGCGGGAGGCGTTTTCGGCGGCAGTCGCGGCGGCAGGTCGCATGTTGCAGCGCGGCGGCTCGCCGGACGAGCGCATTTTGAAGGCCCGTGACTTTGCACAGGCGTATCTTGACGACCTGGAGAAGAAGGCGTCTATGGAGCACGGCTCGGGCGGCCGTTGAAGGAACTGTGGGATTTACTTGGAGGACTTTAAGACACCGACTATGAAAACTTGCAAGATCATCCTTTCTGCGGTTGCCATGCTTGCCTCTGGCGCGGCATTGGCGAGGAATCCCAACTACAACGAGGCAAAAGTGGCGCCTTACACGCTCGAGGATCCGCTGACATTCGCCGACGGACGCAAGCTTCCCAGCCCTGCCGACTGGCCGGCACGTCGCGCGGAGATACTCGGCATATTCGCGAAAGAGATGTATGGCCAGCCGCCGCCGGCGCCCGAGGTGGTCGTCACGGAGCTTCGCGAGGAAGGCCCGACGCTCGCGGGCCTTGCCATCCGCCGGCAGTACAGGATGTGGTTCAAGGCCGACAAGTCGGGACCGTTCATCGACTGGTTGCTCGTCCTGCCGAACAGGATCCAGGGCAACGATGCAAATGCCGTAGACGGACGCGTAGTCTGCGAAAATACGGAGAAAGTCCCTGTCGTGCTGATGCTGAACTACCGCGGCAACCACACGGTTCTCGACGACGCGGAGGTCCCGCCGCCAGAGGGCGGATGGCAGAGAAAGTCCGCGGCGCGCACGCCGGAGGAGTCGGCTAGGGGCTATCTCCGCCGTTCGGCGTCGCGCAGCACGGTCCCCGCCGGTTTCCTCGCCGCGCGAGGGTATGCGTTGCTAACGGCAAGCTACGCGCAGGTGTCGCCGGACGTCGAGGTTCACGGCGGCGATGACGAACGTGTCGCATATACGCGTATCTTCGACTTGTGGCCGAAGCGCGACGAAAGTCGCGACGACAACACGACGGCGCTTGGGGCGTGGGCGTGGGCGCTATCCCGCGGGCTCGACCTCGCCGGGCGCATCTCTGAGATAGACGCGAAGCGCTGTGTCGTCACAGGATCTTCGCGGCTTGCGAAGGCGGCGCTGCTCGCCGCGGCGCGAGACGATCGGTTCGTCGTGTGCGTCGCCAACCAGACGGGCGGCGGCGGCTGTCCGCTGGCGAAACGCGACTATGGCGAGAACGTCTCCACCGAGATGCAGAGCTTCCCGCACTGGTACTGCAGGGCGTATGCCAAGTACGTCGACAACGAGCAGGCGATGAAGTTCGACCAGCACCTGCTGATTGCGGCGATTGCGCCGCGCGCCTTGCTTATCGAGGGCTTCAACGAGGGCTGGTTCGACACGAGGGGAGAGTATCTTGCCGCGAGGGCCGCTTCCCCGGCGTGGGAGTTTCTCGGGAAGAAGGGCCTGCCGGAGGGCGCCTTCCCCAGAAACTACGATACGTCCCTGATCGGCGAATCGCTTGGCTACGTCCGGCGCGGTGGAATGCACGGCATCTCCGAGATCGATTGGGGCTGGACGCTCGACTTCGCCGACCGGGCGCTCGCGTCTTCTCCGGTTGGATGCTGCACGGCATCCGGCACAGGGAGCTGGCCTGTGCTGCGCGAGTACAGGGGCGAAGGCCTTAGGCGCGTGGCAATGCCGATAGGCGGCGTCGGGACCGGTGCGATTTCGCTTTCGGGGAGGGGCGGGCTTGAGTCGTTCGAGATCAGGAACGTCGCGGAGAAGAAGTTCACGCCTTGCCGTCAGTCGGTGCACCCTGCGTTCGTGATTCGCACGAAGGACGAAAAGGGAGCCGTCGTCGCGCGCCTTCTCGAAGGGCCGCTCGACAAGTCGCTGTACGAAGGCGCGTTCGGCTGCAATGCCCCCAACCACGGCTATCCCCGCTTTGCCGAGAGCGTGTTCCGCACGGCGTATCCGCTCGCGGAGGTGGCGCTTTCCGATCCAGGAGTGCCGGTCGCAGTCACGCTGCAGGCGATGAATCCGCTTGTGAAGGGAGATGAGGATGCGAGCGGCATGCCTGTCGCCCTGATGCGCTGGCGCGTAACCAACAAGTCGCAAGGTCCCTTGAGCGTCACGGTCGCGGCGGCGATGCCCAATCCCTGCGGCGGAACGCTTTCGCAGGAGCGCGTCGCATCTGCCGCGTTGAATGGCGTCGCCTTTCGGGGTGACGCCGACAGGCCCGGGGAGAAGGAGCCGCGCAACCGCGAGACTGGCGAGTTCGCGATCACAGTTCCCAAGAGCGCCGGCACCGTCACCGTCGGTGCATCGATTTGCCACGCAGGGTGGAGCGACGGGCTCGACCAGTTCTGGAGGCGGCTCGTGGAACGCGGCGACATGGGCGACATGGAAGGGCGCGAGAAGTGCGCCTTCGGAACGCTCGCCGTGGCCATCGAGCTAAAGCCGGGCGAGACCAAGACGATTCCGTTTGCGCTCTCGTGGCGCTTCCCGAACCGCGCGCAGTGGGAGAGGACCAACAACGGGTTCTACGAGGATATCAACCACGTCGGGAACCGCTATTGCGAGACCTTTAAGTCCGCGGTCGAGGCGGCCGAGTCGTTCTTTGCGCGTCTCCCGGAACTTGAGTCGAAGACGGTCGAGTTCGTCCGCTCGGTTGTGGACGCAAAGGGCGTGCCGGACGTCGTGAAGGAGGCGGCGCTCTTCAATCTCTCCACGCTGCGGTCGTCGACGTGCTTTCGCACGGCCGACGGGCATTTCTTCGGCTGGGAGGGGACGGGCGATTCGTCCGGCAGCTGCTACGGCAACTGTACGCACGTGTGGGGCTACGAACACGCGCTCGTCGACATCTGGCCGACGCTCGCCAAGGACATGCGCGACCTCGAGTTCCGCCATGCGATGACCGACGAGGGCGCGATATCGTTCCGCGTAGGCCTCCCGCTCGACAGGAACGCCAAGCGACTTGGCAAGGCCGCGGCCGACGGGCAGATGCAGTGCATCGTCAAGGCGTATGAGTGCTGGGCGAAGACGGGCGACGACGAGTGGATGCGCTCGCTCTATCCGCTAGTCAAGAAGGCGCTCGAGTTCTCGTGGGCCAAGGGTGGCTGGGATGCCGACTGCGACGGCGTGATGGAGGGCTGCCAGCACAATACGATGGACGTGGACTACTACGGGCCTAATCCGCAGATGGAGTTCCTCTACCTCGCCGCGCTCCAGGCGGTGGAGCGCCTCTCCGCGAAGTTCGACGACGACGGGGCTTTCGCCGCGAAGTGCGCGGAACTGCGGGCGAAGGGAGGCGCATGGACGGAGAAGAACCTCTTCAACGGCGAATGGTATGAACACAGGGTCGCGTCGGCGGAAGGGGAGTTCAATCCGGCGACGAGGGGAAGCTGGACGAAACTTGCAGACCTCAAGAACCCCGACTTCCAGCTCGGCCCCGGGTGTCTCGTCGACCAGCTCGTCGGCGACTACGCCGCGCGTGCGGCCGGGCTCGATCCTGTGGCCGATTTCGCCCATGCGCGAAAGGCGACCGAGACAATCCTGGAGCGCAACCGCCGCGAGCCGGACGCGCCGCTCTTCAACCACATGCGCGACTTCGCGCTTGCGGGGGAGAGATCGCTCGTGATGGCGTGGTATCCTCCGGACCGAAAGCCGAAGACTCCGTTCCCGTACTATCCCGAGTCGATGACCGGCTTTGAGTACGTCGTCGCCGCGTGGCTTGCCGAGACCGGCGACTTCGCCGCGGCGGAGGAGGTCGTCCGCGATATCCGCAATCGCTATGACGGCGAAAAGCGCAATCCCTTCGACGAAGCCGAGTGCGGCCACCACTACGCCCGCGCCCTCGCTGCGTGGTCGGTCTACAAGGCGTTTGCGGCGCGGGGCAAGTAACCGCTTTCGCGTAAAAGTTCCACTTGCCAGCCAGATTGGGATTTAGTAGACTATAAACAATTATGAAAAGACAGTTTTTTCTTCTTGTCGCCTTTGCGGGAGCCGCAGCCGTCGCCTTCGCCGATGCGGATCTTGAGAAGGAGTTCGACGAGGCCGTCAAGTCGGGCCATCCTCTTGCTGCCGAACGCGCCTTTAAGAAGCTTTCCGAAGAACGCCGCGACCTCTCGCCCAACCGCTACTTCGAGGCGGCCGAGGTTTCGCGCGAGCTTGGCAATGACGTCGACAGGCGCACCCGGCTATCCCACTTTATCAAGGTCTCCAAGGCGTGGAACGACGCCGTGGAGCAGGCGGCGTGGGAGCTGTGCCTCAATTCTGACGATCCCGACGCGTTCGTGCTCCTCGCCGAGAAGTCGGCTGGTTCGCGCAGGGTCTACGACAACGCCATGCGGCTTCTCGAAGGCTTCCGCAAGCAGAAGCGCGCCGCCGACTTCCTCAAGGTGGCCGACGCCGCGCTCGCGGCGTTCAAGGCGGACAAGGACCGCACCGAGATCCTTGCGCGTGTCGTGGCGATGGAGACAGAGGTGGGGCTTGGCCTTTCCGACGAGGACTTGCGCGGTTTCTTCGGGCGCAACGTCTGCCGCGATCTTTCCGTGCTAAACCCGGTGTTCAACTCGCGCGGCGATGCCTTCCCGAAGTCGTGGAGAATAGACCTCTCCTGTTCCACCGGCGCGCTTCTTTCGCCCGAGACGCTTACATGGCTGGCGAAGGTCGGCACCAACAAGGCGGAACGCGCCGACGCCGTGCGTCTCTTCAGGAAGTTCGAGCCGCTCGTGTTCGACGGCAGGCACGGGCGCCATGCATGTGTCATGACGAAGATGCACGTCGCGCTGGCTCCAGAGCTCCTTCCTGCCGGGGCGGAGGCCGTTTCCGCCGCGATATGCGCCGACATCGACAAGGTCGTGGCGAGCGATGGCATAGTGACGAACGAAGTGGCGAATCTGATGCAGCATTGCGCCAATTCCGCGTTGACGCCGGCCGATGTCGCAAAGATGAGGGAGAAGTACGCCGTGTTTGTCTCTCCCGGCGACATGCCGGGCTTGTTCCGCCTCGCCGAAGCGTGCGAAAAGGCCAATTCCACGAAGCCCTACCACGACATCCTGCCGCGCTGCAGCGACGAGTCGTGGGTGCGCTATGCGATGATGCCCACGTTTGCGAAGCTGGGGGACGATAAGGAGCTGCGGAAGGCGTTTGTCGAGCAGATGCTGTTCGGCGACCCTGATCCCAACCACGTGCTTTCGTCGATCGCGGCGAGCAAGATGTCCGACAGGGAGAAGGTTGCCCTCCTTGAGACGGCATATGCCAAGTCTGGCGCCAATTCCTTCTGGCAATGGTGTGTGGAGCACAAAAGGGCGGCGAAAAGTCCCGTCTTCGCGAGCCAGCTCGCGAAGGGCTTCCTCTCCAAGGTAAAGACGGACGCGAAGTCGAATGTCCGGCTTGTCGAAATACGGCGCGAGATGAATGCCCTGAAGCGAGGAAGCGGGAACAAGGCGCCGGAAGTCGCGCACAAGCTGTTCGAAGAGGCCTGCCGCGAGTTCAAGGGCCAGTGGCCGCAGCCGAACAAGTGGGAAAGCAGGGTGTTCCGATCGATTGTCCGCAAGTACGTCGATCTTTGCCAGCACGACGGCGCCGCCGCGCCGATTGCGATAAAGGCAATCGCGGACAAGCTCGACCCCAAAGACGACAATGCCTGGCGGGAGGCCAACGTCTTTGATCTCGTTACCAACAGCATAGGCGAGCGCAACGCGCTTCTCGACGTGGCGCGCATAAGGCAAAAGGCGGACTACATCACGGAAGTCCGTCTTGACAAGGGGACGGAGAGGCTGCCGGTCCCCGTAGAGGCGTTCGCAAAGGTCGATCCTGGCGCGGCGGTCGGCTTCATCGACCGAAACTGGCACAAGGACAATCCTGACGAACGGCGCCTGACGCCGGAACTCGCGGCATCGCTCGTCGCCGTGGTGATGAAGAATTTCGACTGCGGGAAGCTCGGCCCCGGCAAGGCCCATGGCAAGCTTTTCCCCGTGGCCATGAGCATCGCGCGCACGTCGCCGCAGCTCGCGTCCGCCTTCCCCCTCGACAAGGTTGCCGGCGAGGTGCTCGACCCGGCTCTCGAGGCAGGGCGTCCGGCGCAGGCCTTTCTTGCGCTGGCCGCCGCATGTGGCAGGCTTGACGCATATCTGAACAGGTACATGTCGATGCTTTCGAAAGTCGACCCGCCTACCCGTCTTGGAAGTCTCGTCGCCATCTGCGAGAATCCAGATGTCGCAACGTTCGGCAATGCGGAAAAGGGGACGATCGACCGCTTCGACGGCATTTTCGCGACGCAGCTCATGCCGACGCTAAGGGCGGTCAAGGCGAAGTCCGCGGCGTGGACATGGCTTGGCGACGACGACGGGACGCTTGCGAAGCGCGTCAACGAATGGGCCTCTTCGGCCGTTCGCAGCGGCAAGCCGGCGACAAAGTCAATCGTCGACGAGTTCTTCCGCGAGATGGTGCGCCTCAAGAACGCCGGCGGCGGGGGCTGGAACGACTGGGCCGGCCGCGGCAGGGTTCCCTATTACAAACATGTCTACAGCCAGGGGCTTGCGTCGACAAACGCCGTTCTCCTTGCACAGGTCGCCCATTCGTTCGGCCGCGCCATCACCCGCCATGCTATCAGGGACGATGCCGTCATGGACATCCTCGATCGGTCGCGCTCCGAGGAGATGTGGGAGCCGATCTACCTTTTCGTATGCGCAGTTGCGGGCGACAACAACAAGGAGGTCTTTGACATGGCGGCGCGCTTCCGCGCCGAGGCGTCGACCCATCTGCCGGGCGTCTATCCCGTTCCCGAGAACGATCCCCTCTATCCGCTCTACGTTGCCGCCGACGAGTTCGTGCGCAACAACTTCGAGCGCGCGACCGAGCTTCTGACCTCGCATTTGCGGGAGTTCGAGCGTGACGCTGCGAAGCTGCCGCCGGCCTTCACCGCCTGGGCGGTCGACCAGATGCGCCTCATGCGCGGCGAGAAGGACGCGATGCTGATACGCGCCCGCGCGCTCGCCACCAAGCTCCTCGACGACGAGTCGAAGCTGACTCCCGAAGTCGCCGCCGCGATGATCCTCGTCCGTGCCGAGTCGTTCCGCGACCAGCAGAACTTCGAGGCGGCGAAGCTCGAGTACCAGACCATCCGCAACAACCCGGCGTACGCCAAGACACCGGCCGCGCGACGCGCCATGTTCCGCGCCGTCGACCTGATGATCGAGTCCGGGAACGCAGCGTCCGCGGAATCGACGCTTGAATACTGGCTCAGCCAGCCCGACACTGAAATCCAGGCCCAGGCGCACTATTTCCTCGCTCGTATCGCCTTCGAGAGGAAGGACTACGAGGAATGCGCCAAGCGCCTCAGGGAGGTGTTCGCGATCGACTTCACGCACACCGAGGCGCGGTTCCTCCACGGCCAGTGGAAGCTCGCGACGAACAGTGAAGTCGACGAGACCGAGGTCATGGTCGGCAGCGTCGCCGACCGCACGGCCGTGCGCCCCGGCCAGCAGCTCTCGATCACCGTCCAGGACCGCAACCTCTCGGTGGCGGGCGGCGGCAATACGATCCCCGTCGTCATAAAGGCCGTGCCGGGCGGCGATTTCGAGACGATCCAGCTCACCCCCTCGTCGCGCGATCCCGGGCTTTTCAAGGGCGCGATCGACGTGCGCCTCGCCTCTGCCGTTCCGACCAACCTCGTTCTCGAGGTGACGGGCGCCGATACGATTTCGTATGCGATCGACCCCGCCTTCCTCGCGGCGCGCGGGCTTCCCGCAGGCCGTCCCAAGCTGGTGTCCGTCGTGGACGACGCCCGGCTTGCGATAGGCGCGGGGTCTCCGCGCGTGGACGAGGCCGAGTCGGCCGCGCAGGTAGAGGCCCTGGTGGACGACGGCGTTGCAGACGATTCGCCTGGCATCAAGTCGCTCCGCCCGGGCAATCCACTGCACATCGCAGTCTCCGACAAGGACCGCTCCATCGGCAAGGACGGCGGGTCGGTTCAGGTCGTGGTGTCAACGACGTCCGGCGACCGCCTGCCCGGCGTGGAGCTGAAGGAGGTCCGCCCGTTCTCGGGCGTCTTCCGCGGCTCCGTGCGCACGGCGCTTCCCCCGCCGCGCGCCTTTGCAAGCGATACGGCCGTCGGGTTCAATCCAGGCGACGTGATAAACTCGACGCGCAGCGGCTCGTGGCGTTCCCTTGCGGACGGCCAGCCGGTCAAGTGGCTTGAGGTCGACACGATGGGTTCGCATCTCTTCTCCAACGCCGTCGTCCGCATGGAGAATCCCGACGACATAACGAAGATCCGGCTTGTCGGATCCCTCGCGGGGAAGAGATTCAGTCTCGGCACTTTCCCAGCGGCCGATCCCAAGACCCGCGTCGGCCTCCGCCGTCAGGTCGCTGAGCAGGGCGGCTTCCGCGGAGAGCAGTCTCTCAGGGACTTCATGGAAAGCTCCAAGGCGCCGAAGGGCGAGACCGCCACGAACATAGTGTTCGCGCCGATGTCGCATGGTCCCGCGACTGCGGCCCTTTTCTCCGGCGTCTTCGTGACTCCCGAAAAGCTTGACTTCATGCGGTTCAGGATCGTCCAGCATAGCAAGGGCGCCAACGCCCTCAAGGGCGTGTGGCTTTCGATCGCCCTCGACGGTGAGACGGTGTTCTCGGGCTCGGGGATGCAGCTTGCCGGCGCTCTCGCCGCCTTTGAGATATCCGTCGGCGTCCACCGCCTCGAGGTGTTCGCGACAGGCGCGGGCCAGGGTCAGGGTTCCAGCGCTCGCGACTCCTTCAGCCTGCTGTGGGAAAAGGCAGAAGGCGAAACTCCGGTGCCCGTCCCGGCCGAGTGGTTCGACGCGGAGAAGCACCCCGAGATCCTCGCCTTCGTAGCCGACCGCGCGACGATCGTCCGCGACGCCGACGGTTTCTCGGCCACGTTCCCCGAGCCCGTCCGCCTTCGCGCCCTGCGCTGGGAGTTCCTCGGCCGGCGCGGGCCGTACGTCTCGATCGACTCCATGGCCGCAGTGGATGCGGAGGGCGGGCAGATCCTTCCCGTCGAAAGCGACTTCTCCGACGCGCAGCGCAACGACATTCTCGAGGTCGCGCCGGGCGACCGCATTTCGGTGTCGTACTTCGACGAGCGCACGACGCACGGCGCCAGGAGGAAGGTCGAGAAGACGATGCTCTCCAGCTTCAACAACGCCTCGGTCGGTTTCTTCTTTGAAAGCGACGACTACGTGCCCGGCAGTGGGGATTCGCGCTTCCACGAGGCCTACCGCTTCGTCCCCGGCGATTCCATCGTCGTGTCCGTGTCGGACAGCGACCTCGACGCGTCCGACGAGGCCGACACGATAGAAGCCAAGATCGTGGCGCGTTCCGGGAAGAGCGTCGTCCTGAAGCTTTTGGAGCAGGAATTGAGCCAAAACGCGGACGGCGTCCACACCGGCAAGTTCCTCGGGCTCCTCAAGACGGCGCCGGCGGGCGGCGGAGGCGGAAAAGACACGATCGAGACGGTCGACAACGACGTCCTGACGCTTGAGCACCTCGACCGCGAGAACACCAACCCGGGAGTTCCCGTCGTCCGTACCGCTTCCATTAGCGCCACGCGCCGCACAAAGCCGGTCGTGACCCTCTTCCGCGCCGGGACGGAGCGCGTAGTGGACGAGTCCCCGGCCGCGAAGCTGCGCATTGACTCGATACGCCGCCGTCCCGGCAACGAGTCCGTCGACACCGTCTACCGCGACAATGTGTTCGCCGAGCCGATGGATGCCGTCGTGACCGACACGACGAATGCCATCGTGATGAACGTCGACGCTCCGATCCTCGTGCGCGTAAACGACCTGTCGCGCGCGCGCCATGCAGCGTCGTTCCTCACGCTCGAGGCCGTCGCCACTTCCGAAGCCGAACTCGCCGAGGAGGAGGGCATGGAGCCGGAGTCGGTCTGCGCGTTCATGCGGCTTGGCGGGGCCTTCGACGGAGTGACGCTGAAGTCCGGCGGAGAGACGCCGCGCGTCGCGCGCCAGGCGGGCAGCTTCAACGGGATGATTCGCGTCCTGGTAGGCACGGCTGAAGCCGCAGCCGCCGCGGCTGCGGAGATGGCCGCCGCCGAGAAAGGCGGCGGCGCCGGCGAATACCGCGGCATACTCCCGATCGTCGGCAACGATACCGTGCGCCTCAGGGTGAAGGACGGCGACGAGGTCATAGCCGAGCGCACCGTCTCGTTTGCGGACGACGCGACGCTTGACCTGATGGACTCCACCTTCTCCGCCGAGAGGACCTCGGTCCACTGCGGCGAGCGGTTTTACGTCCGCGTAAGGGACGCGGACTGCGACACGACCGACGAGGCCGACAAGGTCGAAGTCTCCGTCAAGGGGTCCGGCATGGGCGTCGCCCGCAAGATCGAGCTCGTCGAGACGATGCCGCACTCCGGCGTCTTCACCGGCGTCGTCCGGCCCGTCATCTTCCCGAAGGGCGAGGAGATCCCCTCGGTCGTGACCGGCGGCGTCGCCACGGCCGCGGCCGACGCCGTGGACGACCGGCTCCCCGTCAGGTACGGCGACAGCGTGGAGTTCTCCTACGAGGACGAGAAGCGCTTCTCGCCGGGCCCTGCGCAGACTCTCACGGCCACTGGCAACGTCAGCAAGGGCTCCGACGGCTCGCTCCGCATCTTCTCGAAGCGCTTCCGCGACGTCGACCAGGCGGTGCTTGTGCAGTTCCGCCTCGCGGAGTGCCTTTTCGAGCAGGCGAAGGAGCATCGCCGCAGGAAGCAGACCGAGAAGAGCTCCGAGGCGATTGCGCGCGGCAGGTTTATCCTAGAAGAAGCCCTGAAGAACTACCCGGGCACGGCCCATGCGGCGCAGGGAGAGTTTCTGCTCGCGAACCTCTCCCAGGAGCTTGCCGCCGAGAGCAGGGAAGCGGGCGACGAGGAGAAGGCGCGCCAGCTCTACACCGAGGCGCTTTCGCGCTTCTCGACCATGCTCGCCGCCTCTCCGCGCGGCGAATACGCCGCTCGGGCGCAGTACCACAAGGCGCTCTGCCTCGAGATGCTGGGCGATTTCAGGCGCGCCGGCGAGGAATACGTCAAGATGACGTATCTCTATCCCGACTCCGAACTTGTCGGCGACGCGACCGTGCGCCTCGCCACGCACTACTACAAGAACGAGAAGCGCTACGACGTGTCGGCGCGCATCTACGAGAACTTCCAGAAGCGGTTCCCCAACCACTCCAAGGCGTCACGCGCTCTCTTCATGTGCGGCAGCTGCTACGTGAAGGAGGGCGATCGGATACAGGCGGAAATGGAGGAGCAGGGTTCCGGCTCCCTCTCGCCGAAGGCCGAGAAGATGTACACTAAGGCGATGAAGGCGTTCGAGTCGATGGCAGAGATCTATCGCACAGACAAGCCGGAGATGCGGGCGCAGGCGCTCTACTGGGCGGGCGACGCGGCTCTCAGGGCTCGTTCGGCCCGTAGCGCGTATCTCTTCCTGAAACGCACGGTCCTGGAGTATCCCGAGACCGAGTGGGCGCGCCGCGCGCGCGGCCTGCTCCTGCAGGAGTCCGACATGTTCAAGGATATGGAGTGACGGCGATGGATGCAAGAAGCTTGATATTTGTCGCCTTTGCGGCGATTGTTCCGGCGGTGCACGCCTGGGACTGGCGCACCGACTGGCGGATGCGTGGCGACATCTACCGCACGTTCGACTTCACCGTGCGCGGCGGCATCGACCGCGCGTCCAAGGCGTTCGACAAGGCCGTGACCGACGAGTTCAGGGGCGGGCAGTCCGAACAGGACCGCATCGCCAGCTTCCGCGCCGCGGCCGCCGAGTGGCGCAAGGTGCAGGTGCAGTCCGAGACAGGCGACTTCGACGAGAAGATCCTCTCCTACGCGCTTTTCATGCAGGGCTGCGCCCGCGAGCGCGCGAAGGACTCGAACGAGGCGTTGCGCCTCTACTCCGAGGTCATCGAACTCTATTCCGACATCACCTGGGTGTCCGTCCCCGCCAAACTGCGGCTCGGCTGCCTCCAGATGTCCATGGGCGACGTCCGCAAGGGCGAGGCGACGCTCATGGAACTGCTCGACGACCCTGCGTCGCAGAAGACCGTCGCGAGGGCGATTGCGCAGCGAATCATGGGGGACCGGCTGTGGAACGCCGGGAAGTTCGACGACGCGATCGCATGTTTCAGGGAGGTCATGGGGACGGAGATCGCTGGCGAATCGCGCAGAAACGCCGCCCGCGACCGCCTTGTGGCCATCGCGCTCGCGCGGGGCGACTATTCCAATTTCGACGAGCTCACGTTTTTCGGCGTACAGAACGGCGATGCCCCTCGCCTCGACGCGGTCCGCCGCATGTTCGACACCGTGTGCTACGTGTGGCTCCGCAACTTGGGATGGAACGACTTTGGCTCGCGCATGGAGAAGCTCTATCCCGGCGAATCGGCCCGCAAGAAGAAGCTTGACGCCTCGAAGGCCTCGTTCCTCGCGTGGTTCGAGGGGAAAAGCTCGCTCTATGCCTCGCTCGGGAGGCAGATGGACTACGCCCTTGACTGCCTGCGCGCGGCGACGCTTGTCGACAAGAACGACGTGGTGTCGGCGCGGCTCAAGGCCGTGGAAAACGCGATTCGCGCCCAGAAGGACGAGTCCGCCGCGTCGAAGGCCGCGTGGGCCGCAAAGGACATTCTCTGCACGGTGCAGAAGTACGACCTCGCCCGCCGGATCCCCGATCTCGTGAAGAATCCGCTTTCCTCGTCGATGATGCGCCACCAGATCGAGCTCTCCGCCGGCAAGCATGCCGCCGCCGCAATGTGCCTCGAGGAGTATCTCGGCCACAAGCCGCCGCCCGACGCCGCGAAGAACGCGAAGATGACACTTGCGCAGATATACCGCGACAACCTCGGAAAGTACGACAAGGCAATCGCGATCTTCCAGGAGTTGAACGACCCGCCGCGCACGCTCTGGGAGCTCTACTCGACGTATTGGAAGGCCGGCAAGAAGAAGGAAGCGTACTCGATGCTCGTCGAACTCGAGTCGATGTTCCCGCCCGAGGCGCCTCGTGCATTTTACACCCATGCGCAGCGGCTTGAGGAAGACGGCAACGTCAAGCAGGCGATAGCGATCTACAGGCGGCTTCTGTCGCAGCCGGAATGGAAAAAGACGGCCGAGTCGTCGTGGGCGCACCAGGCGCTCGAGCGGCATGGCGTCGCGACTGGCGGAGCCGTGGTGAACGAAGTGAGATAGTACGACGGAGGGATGTCGAGTCATGAAGCAAAACCTGAAACATTCTGCAAATCCGTTCGCGGCGGCCGTCGCCGTGGCGAGTGTCGCGCTTGCGTCCGTGTGCGCCGTTGCTCAGGATCAGCCGCAGGAGGGGGCCGCACCCGTGCAGGCCGCCTCGAACGAACGGCTCGTCGAGGCCCGCGCGGCAAGGATGGTCAAGAGCGCCATCGCGCTCTTTTCCTCCAACGAGGAGGATCGCGCCGTCGGCATGCTCGAAGCCGTGTCGAGACTGTATCCAGATTCTCAGATGCGCTTTTCCGCCGCGCTTGAGCTTGGACGCCACTTCCTCGAAAAGCGGGTCTTCGACCGCGCTCTCTCCGAGCTTACGCGGGCCGGCGGCGCCACGGACCCCGAAGTCCGCGCCGAGTCGCTGCTCCTGCTCGGCCGCATGTATGCGGCGAAGGGCTCGGCTTCGGAGGCGGCGATGGCGCTCAGGCGCCTCGTGCAGGACCATCCGTCGAGCCCGTTCGCGAACGACGCCTACTTCATGCTCGGCCAGCTGCACTTCGAGTCCGGCCGCTGGTCGCGCGCCGCAGAGGCGTTCGAGATGGTCGGAACCGCCGTTCCCGAGAGCTCGTCAAAGTCGAACGAGACGGTTCTCGTCGAGGCGGGGCAGCGCGTGTTCGTACATGTGCGAGACAAGGACCTGACGATCCTCGACTCGCTCGGCGAGAAGTCCTATGTCGAGCTTTCGAGCAAGTCCGGCGACGCGGAGAAGGCCGAGCTCGTCCGCTTCGGGCGTGCAGAGGGCGAATTCCTGGCGTCCGTGCAGATTTCGCCTTCCGATACGCCGAAGGGCGACGGAGTGCTTACGGTGCACGGTTCCGAGCCGGTCCAGGCCGTCTATGTCGACGCCAACACCGAGAGCGGCGACGTGAACAGGAAGGTCCTCGCCGAGTCGTCCGTCGTGTCGTCGGCGTCGATAGCGTTTCTCGACGGCGCCCAGCGAGAGAGCATCCACGGCGTCTTTGTCGGACAGCCCACCTTTGTGCAGCTGAGGGACTTCGACCTCGACGTCTCTGGCACTCCGGACACCGCGAAGATCATCGTCAAGACCCTCTACCGCGAGCGCCCCGAGTGCGCCCCGGGCGAGACCCAGCCGCCGCCGCCCGCCCCTGACGCGCCGTGGCTGACCCGCACCGAGACCGAGATGACCGTCACGGAGACCGGCCCTCGGACGGGAGTCTTCTCGTGCAGGGTCGTTCCCGTCTTGATGCCCGACGGTACGAATGCGCCGCCTGCCGCGGCGGCGGGGGAGGTGTACGTCCGTCCCGACGAGAAGATCGCCGTCGAGTACATGGACGCGCGCCACATCGAGGGCTTCAAGCCCGTGGCGAGGGGCGCCGAGGCGTTTGTCCTCGTCGGCGGCTCTACCGAGCCACAGTCTACCGTTTCGCATTCTTCCGTCGCCGCAGTGCAGGCGAAGAAGCTCCTGATCGAGGCGCGGCTTCTCTGCAAGTGGGGGCTCATCTTCAAGGACGTCGGGCTCCAGGAGAACGCGAACGCAAAGGCGGACGAGGGTTTGATGCGGGTCTCCGAGATCTTCGACCTCGCGTCCCGCAACTCGCTCGACAGGTCCATCGTCGAGGAGGCCTACGAGGCCCGCTGGAGTCTTCTCATCGTCAAGGACGCGTTTCGCCAGGCGATCGAGACATGCAATGCGCTCGTCAAGCGCTATCCCGACACGGTGCTTGCGGACAGGGCGTTCCTGCAGATCGCCAACGCCCGCATCCAGGAGGACACGAAGGAATCGCGTGCCTCGGCTCTCGGCGTCCTTTCCGCGATCATAACCCTGCCTAGCTCCCCCCTGAAGGCCGAGGCGCAGTTCCGCATAGGCGAGGTGCGCGAGGCCGAGGCGCGTGCGCAGGCCGCCGAAAACGGCGGGCGCAAGGCCGACTTCTCGGCGGCTATCGCGGCCTACCGCCTCTGCGCGGAGACCTATCCGTCGAGTTCGTTCGCCGGCGAGTCGTTCAAGCGCATCGTAGACTACGACATCTCGATCAAGAACTACGCCGCCGCGCAGGAGACCCTCGAACGCGTCTTCCAGGACTATCCCGACGCGCCGTGGCTCGACGAGATGATGCTCAAGTGGGGCGTTGTGCGCCACAGAATGGGCGACACGGAGGGCGCGAAGGAGAAGTTTCGCCAGCTTCTCGACGAGTATCCTGGCGGGAAGGCCGCGAAGACGGCATCCGATTTCCTTGCGAAGCTCGGCGACGAGTGACGCCCGAAAGATCTAAAACAAAAGAAGGGAGAACACGACATGATGGGATATCTGATGGACGGAGGATGGATGATGCTTCCACTTCTCCTGTGCTCTATTGCGATGGTCGCGGTCATAATCGACCGCGCCCGCGCGTTTCGCGCTGCGTCGCGCGTAGACCCGGTTTCGCTTAGGGAACGAGTATGCGCGGCCGTCGCGTCGGGCGACCTCGCGGGAGCCGCCGAGGCGTGCTCGTCGAGCGAGGGACCTGCTGCGGCGGTAATGCTCTGCGGCATCGAGCGCCTGCGCCACATGAAGGAGAAGGGCAAGGGCGAGTCCGAAATCGAGCTCGGCGTCTCGAAGTCGATGGAGGACTACGCGCCAAAGGCGATGAACGGGCTTGAAAAGCGCATGGGCGCGATGGTGCTCATAGCGTCGATCTCGCCTCTTATCGGAATGTGCGGGACGGTGACGGGCATGATCAACTCGTTCTCCGCGATGGCCGAGGCGGCGGGCCTCGATCCGGGGGCGGTCGCGGGAGGCATTTCCGAGGCGCTCATCACGACGGCGGCCGGCCTCATCATAGCGATCCCGGGCGTCGTCGCCTACAACTTCTTCCAGAAGAAGGTCGAAGAGTGGAACATGGAGCTCGAGGCCTCCATAGCTGGAATCGTCGCGGCGGTGGGCGCGTGAAATCAAAGAAGAGAGCTTCCGAAGACGGGATCAGCCCGGACTTGACGTCCTTCTCGGACATCGCGAACCTGCTGATCATCTTCTTCATCCTGACGACTTCGCTCGTCAGGCCCTTTGGCCGCCGCATGGACATGCCGGCCTCGGCGAAGCCGCCCGAGACGCGCCAGCAGGACAATACCCCGACGGTGCGCGTCACTGCCGACCGGCTGATGCTTTCCGAGGGCGAGGGCAACGAGCGCGAGGTGACGATGAACGAGCTGAGAGCCGACCTCTGGCGCAGGAACTTCCCGAGCCGCAAGGAGACCGAGCGCGCCGTAGTCGTCGAGACGGCCCCCGAGGTCACCTACGAGCGCTATTACAACGTAGTCACGGCAATTGCGGCGGCGGGCGGCGTCGTGGCTCTCATGACGGAGTGAGAAGATGGCGATAAGACGGAGAAAAAAGCCGAACCTCGTGTTGCCGCTCTCTTCAATGGGAGACATCGCGTTCCTTCTCATCATCTTCTTCATGCTTGCGTCCAACTTCATGAAGACGGGAAACGTCGACCTCCAGCGCCCCGGGGCGCCGACTCTCGAGCAGCAGGAGCCCGCAAAATGCTCGGTGATGGTCGATAGGGACGGCGTAGTGTGGTGCGACGGCGCGCAGGTTTCGGCCGCCGAGCTCGCCTCGATCATCAAGCCGCTCGTCGAGCGGGACCGTGAACTTGCAGTGCACGTTTCCGTGCACAAGGACCTGAAACGCGACGAATTCATGCCCGTCGTCGAGGCCGTAAGCGAAAGCGGGGCAAAGATAGTTTTGACAGGAGAACCGGAGGACTAAGCCATGGCAAGACCAGATGAACTTCTAACGGACATAGAGCGTTCCGTATTCGGTCGGGCGCTCGTCGTGTCGATCATTCTGCACGCGGTGCTGATAGGCGCCACGTCCATATCCCTTTTCAAGGACTGGACGGAATACGGCGTCCACTCGCCCTCGTGGATCAACGCCGAAAAGACCAAGGCGCGCAAGGAGGCGGAGGAGACCCGTCGCCGCGAGGAGGCCGAGAAGAAGGCCGCGGCAGAGGAGGCGAAGGCGGCGGAGATGCGCGCGGCCGCGTCTAACGAGACGGCGAAGGCGTCCGCAAAGGCCGCAGAGCCCGCGCAGGCGGCTCCCGCCGAGGCTGCGAAGACCGAGGCCAAGGAGGTGAAGCAGCCGCCCGAAATAAAGCCGCTTCCTCCCAAAAAGGGCTTTGAGTACGGCGAGGACCTTTCGCTCGACTGAGACAAGGCAGGATGAACCTTCCCGAGGCCATATTGACGACAGTGGAGCGTTGCTACGCGGCGGTTGCCGGCGCGGCGCAGACGGTTCTGTCGTTCGTATGGCGTCTCCAGTCCCGGTTCTCCGCGACATTGCGCCTTTCGGTCGGAATGTGCGGCATGGCGCTTTTGCTTGTTGTCAGCGCCTCGCTTGTCTCCGGCCATTACGTCTCGCTTTGCGACTTTGACGCAGCGCTCGTGCGCTATCTCGAGGTGGCGGGCCATCTCGCGGGAGGTGTGCGGCTGGCGTTCGTCTGTGCGGCGGTCGCGGGGCTTTGCGCCCTCACTGCGGCGCTTTTGCCGCTGAAAAAGCCGTTCGTCTTCCGCGTCGCTGAGGCCGCCTTCGCGGCGGCGACGGCAGTCGCGGCTTGTGCGTTCGTGTGGATAGTGCGCGTTCCTGCGATTCTCTTCGCCGCCGACCGCAAGACGTTCGACGCGATGTCGCGCAACGACCTCTGGACGTCTGCACTTGTCTGCGCCGCGCCCGCGCTCCTCTGGATAGCGCTTCTCTTTCTTGGGCTCGTCCAGAAGTCGGTGCGGGAACGCTACGGCGTAGCTTCCGTGCGCTGGGGCGACGACATGTTGCGCTCGATCAAGACTGGCGGACGCGACCGCCGCTGGCGCTCGTCGATCTACTGTGCGGTCACTCTTTTTCTTGCGGTTCTTTTCCTTCCATATCTTTTCTCGCTCTGGGGATGGGAGAAGGCGTACACGCTCCCAAAGGGCGGTGGCGAACAGGTCTTCGAGGTAGTCAAGGTCAAGCGCGAGAAGCCGAAGAAGAAGCCGAAGAAGATGACCGTCAATCCGTGGAGTCCCTACATTCTCGAGCGCATGGACATCGACGACGTCGTGACGCTGAAGGAGCTCGAGCAGGAGACGATGGACACCTACGTCGCCCAGCAGAACGCCTCGAAGGGCGGCAAGGGCAAGGGCAGCGGCGGATGGCCCAAGGGCATGGCCGATTCCGCGATACGCTTCATTCGTCTCAAGTACTCTGGCGGCGACTGGGATCAGGACATGGGCAAGGGCGCGGACTACAACCTCCTGATCAAGTTCCATGAATGGACCGGTATGAAGATCGCGCGCGAGACGGAGTTCCGCGAGATTTCCCGGCTCAAGTTCTTCCCGAAGAAGAAGGCGCCGCCGTTCGTCTTCATGACCGGCATGCGCGGCATCTCGATTTCCGACTCCGAGGCGAAGGTACTTCGCGAATACTGCCAGCGAGAGGGCGGCATGCTTTTCATCGACAACGGCGGCGGCAGCTTCGATTCGGCCGTCAAGAACATGCTGAGAAAGGTGTTCCCCGGGTTGCCGCTCGTCGACGTTCCGAACGACGACCCGATCTATCAGCGGCCCTATGCGTTCCCCGATGGTGCGCCGCCGTTCTGGCACCACGCCGGATATCGCGCGAAGGGCATCCGCGATGACGGGCGCTGGCTTGTCTACTACCACCCGGGCGACGTGAACGACGCGTGGAAAGACGGTCATTCGGGCGCGTCTGCCGAAGTGGCGGACCAGGCGTACAAGCTCGGCGTGAACGTCATGTTCTACGCTTTCAACCAGTACTATCGCCGACACTACGGCGACGACGAGTAGCCGCGCCACGGGATTTGAAGATTGCGTATAATCTCTTCCTGCTCGCAAGGTGTCCGTGATTTTTGGTATAATAACCCAACATTTTAGCGGCAAAGCAAGTGAGCGAGGGCGAAGCCCGAGCGGAACGAGCGGCGCCGCGAGCCTGATTAACAAAGGAAAAATTATGAAGATGTCTATTCTTGCCGCGTCTGCGGCGGCTTTGACCCTGGCTGGCTGCCTGTGCGGACGTGCGTTCAATCCCGATGTGAACTCGGCCGTTTCTCCTGACGGCAAGAACGAGATTCGCCTTTATTCCAATCCCCTCGCCTACGAGGTCATTCGCGACGGCGTTGTCGTTGTCGCCAAGACCGAGATTGGCATGAAGATCGGAGGCGTCTGCCTCAATGGTGGCAAGCCTGTCAAGGTTGTCTCGGGAGGCGTCAGCGGAGAGGTCGCGACTCCCGTTTACAAAAAGGGGGCGGTCTCGCTTCTTGCGAACGAGATGTTCGTCGACTTCGGCGACTGGGGCGTTCGGCTCGCCGCACGCAATGACGGCGTCGCCTACCGTTTCGAGACGAAGAAGCCTGGCATCGTCGACTGCGAGAAGGCCGATATAACGCTTCCCAAGGGTGCTCGCTGCTGGTTTAACCGCACTAGTCGCGGCTCGCTCGGCTGTGAGGAGACGGTTCCCGAGTTTGCTGATGCGTCCGCTCTCAAGACCGATGCCGGCAAGGCGATCTATCTCCCGTTCGTCTACTCCACCGGGGTCAATGGCAAGACCGTCGCGGTCGTTGATGCCGGTCTCCACGACTATCCGATCTGGAACTTTGGCGACGTCGAGCAAACCGAGGGCGGCACGAAACTCAAGTCGCTCTTCGCGAAGTATCCGAAGACGACCGAGCGCGTCGGCGGCTGGGGCAATGAAGCTGGGCTTCAGAAGGGCGGCCGTTGGGTTAAGGTCAAGGAGACGGAGGCTTTTCTCGCCAAGGCAGATGCGCCGCGCGCGTTCCCCTGGCGCGCCTTCGCGCTCGCCGATTCTCCTTCCAAGCTTTGCGAGGCAGACATCTTCTACGCGCTCGCGACCCCTGCCGCGAAGGGCGCCGATTTCTCCTGGGTGAAGCCCGGCAAGGTCGCGTGGGACTGGTGGAACGCCTTTGACAACAAGGGTGATCCGCAGGGCTGCACGACCGAGACCTATGTTCGCTTCATCGATTTCGCCGCGAAGACCGGCGTCGAATATGTCATCTTCGACGAGGGCTGGAGCGCGAAGCTCAACATTTGGGAGTATAGCCCGAAAGTCGACGTTCCCTACCTTATCGACTACGCGAACAAGAAGGGTGTAGGCATCATCCTCTGGATGGCGTGGGCGCAGGTCTACGGCGAGGAGGAGAAGGTCGCGGAGCACTTCTCTAAGCTCGGAGCGAAGGGCTTCAAGGTCGACTTCATGGACCGCGGCGACGCCGAGGTTGCGAGCTTCCTCGAGAAGTTCGCGGCGGCGTGTGCAAAGCACAAGATGCTCGTCGACTACCATGGCGCGTATCGCCCTGTCGGGCTCCAGCGCACCTACCCCAACCTCCTCAACTACGAGGGTATCCACGGGCTTGAGCAGATGAAGTGGGGCAAGAAGGACAAGGACATGTGCTACAACGATGTCGCCTGCTTCTTCCTCCGCATGACAGCTGGTCCCATGGACTACACGCCTGCCGCGATGGACAACTACAAGATCGGCGACTACAGGGGCAATGGCACCAACCCCGGCTCGGTCGGCACGCGCTGCCACCAGATGGCGCTCATGGCGCTCTACGAGGCGCCGCTCCAGATGCTCAGCGACTCGCCCACGAAGTACGAGAAGAACATGGAGTGCTTCGCGTTCATGGCGAAGACGCCCGTTGTCTGGGACGATACTATTGGCTTGGGCGGTTGCCCTGAATCGTTCGCGGCGGCTGCAAGGAAGGCCAAGGATGGCTCGTGGTACGCGGCTGCAATCAGCAACAAGGAATCGCGCGACTTCGCGTTCAAGACCTGTTTCCTCGGCGGTGGCGAGTGGAAGGCCGAAATCTTCCGCGATGCTGGCGATGCCGACGAGAATCCGACGAAGTATATCCATGAGACGAAGACTGTCAAGGCGGGCGAGGAGCTCTCCTTCCACATGGCCTCCGGCGGTGGCTTTGTCGTTCACTTCACGAGGTAGCTTTTTTAAACGCAGAGACGCAAAGGCGCAGAGAAGCAGAGCGCTTTTCATATAAGGGAATTGGTTAAATGAAGATAGCCATATTAGGTGCGGCGGGACG